>NZ_JACVUL010000003.1:0-306202 GCF_016516575.1 Kosakonia sp. S57
CCCCCCCCCCCCCCCCCCCCCCCCCCCCCCCCCCCCCCCCCCCCCCCCCCCTGATAAGGGGAGCGCGGCCGCTTCCCTTATCCCGTTCACCGCATAAAAGGTAAATGAAACTCCCGCACGCCTGGTGAACGGAACCCTTCCACCAGTCCAACATGCCAACCCATCGCCGGATGACGGCTCCGCCTTATCCGGCCTACGCGGTTCCCGCGCCCCTTATTGCGTCTGCAACACACCCCATGGCCGGACGCGCATCCCTTTAAGCATCATCAGCCAGGCGATGACAATGGTGACGATCAGGATGACAAACAGCGACCAGGGCGGCAGCGTGGTGAGGATCACGCCGGTTAACAATGGGTTCATCGCCGCGCCCAGCCAGCCGAGCGCCTGCGCCGAGAAATAGGTCGCTTTCATGCCCGGCGGCGCAATGTTATCAATCAACAGATATTCGCCCGGGGCATAGATCACCTCGCCGAGGGTAAAGACCGCGGCAGAGAGACCCCACAGCCATAAATTGTCGCCAGAGAGCATAAAGCCCGCTAGGCCGATAACAAAACTGAGCGTGCCAATCCCCATCAACGGCCGCAGGTTGCCAGGGGTGAGCTTTCGCCCAACGGCATACTGCAAGGTGACGACTATCGCCGCGTTGACCGGCAAAACCACCGCCACCACGCGCTCGGCGAACTCACTGCTGGCCACCACCATCACATACTGCGACAGGCAGGAGGCAAAAGAGCCGGCAACGAACGAGGCGAGAAAGTTTGAGAGGGTAAACCAGCCCAGCGCTTTATCCTTCAGCAGCACCGACGGAGACCAGGAGGCGGCAGGATCGTGGCCCTCTCCAACGGCGATGCGCTGCACATAAAGCTGAATAAACACCAGCGGAAAAGCGGCGCAGAACACGGCCAGCCAGAAGGGCAGATTGATGCTCTGCATCACCAGCAGGGTGCCGAGCGGCGGCCCGACGGTCCAGCCGATATTGAGGAAGGTGTAGTTGAGCGAGAAAATTTTCGCTTTCGTCGCTGGCAGCAAGGTATCGGCAAAATAGGCCTTTAACACCGTTGAAAAGACCGAATAGGCGCAGTTGATGAGGGCGAAAAAGAGCACCACCAGGCCAGCATGATGCGTCAGCGGAATGGCGGCAAATCCGCCGATAAAGGCGACAATTGCCAGCAACATATAGCGTTTTTTGTCGAACTTATCCGCCAGCATGCCAAAGCCAAGGCTGAAGATCACGCCGATGGTCAGGGCGATACTCATCGCATAGCCGACCTGATCGACCGCCATGCCGTACTGGCGATTGAGGTAGATCGTCATAAACGGCAGCGTTGCGCCGCGGCCAATCGTTAACAAAAGTGATGAAAAAAGTAATGCGGCAGTGGAGCGTGTTTGTGTCGAGGTCATTTTCTTACCCGGCATGATTATTTTCGTTTTTGTGATGCCAACAGCAATAACACGCCGAAACTGAGGCGCACAACCGCCAATTTGTCTGGAGGTGCCAAAAACGACCTACCGAATTTAATGATCTATTACTGGACTATTTTTTCAGTTAACGTAAATTTTTTACAAATTTGTAAACAAAAAGGGGCGTAGATGGCGCGTAAAGATGTGCTGCTGGCAATGCTGGTGGTCGTGGCCTGGGGCCTCAATTTTGTGGTGATCAAAGTGGGTCTGCACGCCATGCCGCCGCTGATGCTCGCGGGGCTACGCTTTCTGCTGGTCGCTTTCCCGGCGTTGCTGTTTGTCGCCCGACCCAAAGTGCCGATGCGCCTGCTGCTCGGGTATGGCCTGACCATCAGCTTCGGGCAATTCGCGTTTCTCTTCTGCGCTATTAAGTTCGGTATGCCCGCAGGATTAGCCTCGCTGGTTCTGCAAGCGCAGGCCTTCTTCACCATCATTCTCGGGGCGGGGATCTTTGGCGAACGGTTGCAAGTCAAACAGCTGGTCGGCATTGCGCTGGCGGTCGTGGGCGTGCTGGTGCTGATTCAGGCGAGCTTTACGGGGCAACATATTCCGCTGCTCGGCTTTATGCTTACGCTGGCGGGGGCCTTCAGCTGGGCCTGCGGCAATATCTTCAATAAAAAAATTATGCAGCACAGCTCGCGCCCGGCGGTGATGTCGCTGGTGGTGTGGAGCGCGCTGATCCCGATTGTGCCGTTTATGGTCTGCTCGCTGATTTTCGACGGCCCGGCGCTGATGCTGGAAAGCGTGGTGGCGATCGATACCACGACGCTGCTGTCGCTGGTCTATCTGGCATTTATCGCCACCATTCTCGGCTACGGAATTTGGGGAACGCTGCTGGGGCGGTATGAAACCTGGCGTGTTGCGCCGTTATCGCTGCTGGTGCCGGTGGTCGGCATGGCAAGTGCAGCACTGCTGCTGGATGAGAAATTATCCGTGATGCAGCTGGCCGGTGCCGTGCTGGTGATGGCCGGGCTCTATATCAATGTGTTTGGTTTTCGTCTGCGCCGGGCGGCACAGGCAAACTGAAGGTAAAAAAAAGCCCCGCACGGTACGGGGCAAAACGGTTAGCTGCGTTGATGGTAATACGCTACGCCTAACTCGTCAGATTTGTCGCTTCCCGCCCCCATATGGTTGAAGTCATACGGCGATGTTTGTTGGGCGGCGGGTATGATCATGGCGTCACGGGCGCTTTGCCCTTTGCTGTGATCAAACTGCTCCGCATAACTCTGGCCACTCAGCAGCACCAAAAATGCCGCTGCGGCACAGGTAATACGTTTCATACTTTCCTCGATACGTCTTTAATTACAGGCGATTAGTTAACAAGCGTGATTTAACGGATAGAGATAGCGGGACTCCGCAGGCATATCCGTGACACGGAACTTATGCGGCGGCACGTCAAAATAGTTTTTGAACGTGCGGGTCAGGGTCTGTTGCGATTCAAACCCGTAACGCTCCGCCAGATACAGGATCGGCTCATTGCTTCCCTTGAGCTTCTGCGCAATTTCCGTCAGCTTGCGGCTGCGAATGTATTGTCCCAGTGAATGACCAGTCTCTTTTTTAAACATCCGTTGCAGGTGCCACTTAGAGTAACCCGAACGCTCTGACACCTTTTCCAGGGAGAGCGGCGACTCCAGGTTATCCTCGATCCAGTCCAAAATGCTATGAATGGTAATAGCGTCAGTGTTGCGTCTGGACATCGTCATACCTCTTTGTTTTTACGGCAAGACTTTCTTAAGCAAATGCTCAAGTGTTGCCACTTCTTCTGCGGTTAAGTTTTTTGTTAATTCCTGATGCAGGTCTTGACCCACTAATTGATGACATTGCTCACAGAGCGTCGCGCCTTCAGGTGTTAATCGCACCAGCACGCCGCGCTTGTCATTAGGATTCGGGCTGCGTTCAATCCACCCTTTGCACACCAGCCTGTCCATCATGCGGGTCAGTGCGCCAAGGTCGACGGAGAGAACTTTTTTCAACTCAACCGGGGTAATACACCCTTCACAGCGGACAGAGCAGAGCACCTTAAACTGGGCGGCAGTGATATCCAGCGGCGAAAGATAGTCGTTGAGTAAACGATCTTTTTTTTGGTTAACCATGTGGATCAAGCGGCCTAAAGGAATGATGTCGTTAAATAGATCATTCGTGCTTTTCACAATGGTTGCCCCGGCAAGTAGTTTAATCACGGCAGATATTATTGCTCAGGCAAATATAAGTCAACCAAATGGGTATCGGATGCCACTAATTGCTAAAACTTTTCACGCTTAGGAATGTTTTTAATTTCATCTAGTTGAATTTACGTAACTTTTACCCATTATCAGCATAAGTGAAGGCGCTTTTGCCGCCGCGTTGCGGCTATACTGGCGGGGTTGTTAACCGGGGAGAGGTGAAACGTACCATGATGGAATTGATCAAAGTTATCGGTCTCGGGCTGGTGGTATTGCTGCCGCTGGCTAATCCGCTGACCACCGTCGCGCTGTTCTTAGGCCTGGCGGGCAACATGAACAGCGTCCAGCGAAACCAGCAGGCGCGCATGGCTTCGCTCTATGTCTTTATCATCATGATGGTCGCCTGGTACGCAGGCCAGGTGGTGATGAATACCTTTGGCATCTCGATTCCAGGCCTGCGCATTGCCGGTGGGCTGATTGTGGCGTTTATCGGCTTTCGCATGCTCTTTCCACCGGCGAAAAGTCATGAGTCGCCGGAGACAAAAGCCAAAACGGCGGAACTGGCGGATGAGCCGGAGACCAATATTGCCTTTGTACCGCTGGCGATGCCGAGCACTGCCGGGCCGGGCACCATTGCGATGATTATCAGCTCGGCATCGACCGTTCGCCACGGCGCTGATTTTCCCGCCTGGGTGATCGCCGTTGCGCCGCCGCTGGTTTTTGCCGCCGTGGCGCTGATTTTGTGGGTAAGCCTGCGCAGCTCCGGCGCAATTATGCGGCTGGTGGGCAAGGGCGGCATTGAAGCTATCTCGCGGCTAATGGGCTTCCTGCTGGTCTGCATGGGCGTGCAGTTCATCATCAATGGCGTGCTGGAGATTATTTCGACCTATCCGGCAGGCGCCTGATGCGCCAGCTCTCCTGGTTCATTCTCTGCTGCTGTCTGTTTATCGTTGGCTGCCAGCAGCAAAAGCGCGTCGAAGCGCCGCTTGGGCAGAGCAGTTTTGCCGAGTATCAACAGCAGACGCGCGATTATGTCGCCGCCCACCGCGCCTTTCAGACCCTGGATAAACCCGCCGAATTACGGCTCAATACGCCGCAGGAGTGGCGACCGGCGCAGAGCGCGCGCAAGGGGATTTTGCTGATCCACGGTCTCGGCGACGGGCCGGGATCGTTTGTCGATATCGGCCCGCAGCTTGCCCGCGAAGGGTTTCTGGTGCGCACGGTGCTGCTGGACGGGCACGGCACGCGTCCTGCCGACCTGATTGGCGTCAGCGTTGACCAGTGGCGGCAGGTGGTGAATGAGCAGGCGGCGATTCTGGCGAAAGAGGTCGATTCCCTCTGGCTGGGCGGCTTCTCTACCGGCGGCAACCTGGCGCTGGAATATGCCATGGCGCATGACAACGTGCAGGGGCTGCTGCTCTTCTCGCCAGCCTTCAGGCCAAGTACCCGCTACGCTTTTCTGGCGCCGACGCTTGCGCTGTTTCGCGACTGGCTGCGCCCGCCGGGGACGCTTTTCCCGCAGCAGATCGCCACCCGCTATCTGCGCGTGCCGACCAACGGTTTTGCCCAGTTCTGGCGAACCAGCGCCAGCGCGCAGAGTTTGCTGGCGCAGAAGTCCTTCAATAAGCCGACGCTGGTGGTGTTAACGGAGCATGATTCGGTGCTGGATACGCGCTGGATCCTCGATCTCTTCGACCGCGCCTTTACCCATCCCGCCAGCCGTGCGATCTGGTACGGCACGCCGCCGCCCGAATCAGTGACAATGTCACGTCTGCGCGTGAAAACCGATGTGCTACCGCAGGATCGCATCAGCCAGTTTTCCCATATGTCGGTGCTCTTTTCACCGGATAATCCGCTCTATGGTCGCCAGGGCAGCGTAAGGCTGTGCGGTAACGGGCAGTCGGAAGCTGCGGCAGAGCGTTGCCTGAAGGGTGACGAGGTGTGGTATTCCGATTGGGGGTTAGTGACGCCGGGGAAAATTCACGCCCGGTTGACGTGGAACCCGTGGTTTGCATGGCAGAATTCGGTGATGCACGACGTTATCACCGCAGCGCCCTGATGGCTGCACAGTAGCCGATGAAACCGAGTAGGCCGGATAAGCGTAGCGCCATCCGGCAATCGTTGCGGCACGTTGCCTGGGTGGAAGGCGTTCTGTAGGCCGGATAAGGCATAGCCGCCATCCGGCAATGGGCCTGGCATATGGCGTTTTGTGGAATGGTTCCGTTCACCAGGCGTGGGGGAGTTTCATAAATCTCATGTGCGGTGAACGGGACAAGGGAAGCGGCCGCGCTCCCCTTGTCAATCCCCGCGGCCCCGCAAGGAAATCGGTGCTGCGCACTACGCTCACCTCCCGCGTGCCTGACTACGGCCGGCTCGACTCGACCTGCTCGGCCGTTCCGGGGCTCGCTCCCTGTCTCGGTTCGCCTCTGTCCGCCATCCATGGCGTCCAGACCTTGTCATGCCCGCTTCGGTTCGCCGATTTCAGCGGGGACACAACACCCTCGCTGTCATATTGCAGAGAAAAGCCGCACCGGTGTTGCTGTATGCTCGTTTTGGTAGGCCGGATAAGGCGAAGCCGCCATCCGGCAATGGGTGCGGGAAGACAATGCCGGATGGCGCTGGCGCTTATCCGGCCTACATGGTTTCAGAACGATCACACTGACTCGCTCTGCTCCTCGAGCTGCACCGGCCAGCGGCGGAAAATCACCACCGCCCACACCAGCGCGGCAATCGCCGGGACGGCACCGGCATAACCGATGGTGCTCATCGACCAGTGCAGGCTCACCTGATTGCCCACCAGCGCGCCTGCGCCAATACCGATATTAAAAATCCCGGAAAAAAGCGCCATCGCCACATCGGTGGCATCCGGTGCCAGCGCCAGCACTTTCACCTGCATGCCGAGGCCAATAATCATAATCGCCACGCCCCAAAACAGGCTTAGCACGGCGAGATAGCTTTCGCTCCCGGCTGCGGGAAGCAGCATCACCAGCGAAATCACCAGCAGCCCGATGGCGCTGCACACCAGCCCGGAGGCGTGCCGGTTGCCGAGCTTACCGAACAGCACGCTGCCAATAATCCCCGCACCGCCAAGCAACAGCAGCAGGATAGTCGCGAAATTGGCGCTAAAGCCCGCTACATTTTGCACAAACGGCTCAATATAGCTGTACGCGGTGTAATGGGCGGTCACCACCACTGCCGTCAGCACATAGATGCTGACCAGCGCCGGGCGACGGAACAGCAGCGGCAGGCTTTTCAGCGAGCCGGAGTGCTCACTGTTGAGCGTCGGCAGCAGCTTCACCAGGCAAATAAGCGTTACCAGCGCGCCCATGCCAATCACAAAGAAGGTGGTGCGCCAGCCAAAGTACTGCCCGACGATGCGGCCAATCGGTAAGCCGAGCACCATCGCCAGTGCGGTACCGGTGGCGAGCAGGCTTAACGCCTGTGCGCGTTTACCCGCCGGTGCCAGGCGGATCGCCAGTGAGGCGGTAATCGACCAGAAGATGGCATGAGCAAACGCAATGCCGATACGGCTAATCACCAGCACCTCAAAATTCCACGCCAGGAAGGAGAGGACGTGGCTGGCGATAAACAGCACAAACAGCGCAATCAGCAATTTTCGCCGCTCAATATGGCTGGTTAGCAGCATAAAGGGCAGCGACATCAGCGCCACCACCCACGCGTAGATGGTCAGCATGATCCCGACCTGCGGGGTCTCCATATCGAAGCTCTGGGCGATATCAGAGAGCAACCCCACCGGCACAAATTCGGTGGTGTTGAAAATAAAAGCGGCAACGGCAAGCGTAACCACCCGTAGCCACGCGACTTTACGTGAAACAGTATTCGTCATCATAAGAGTGCTTTGGGTTGGTTTAAGAGAAGAAGAGGCGAAGATCTTAATGCTTTTGCTGGCGGAAAGACAAACTTTTTGTGATGTAGATCTCATTTTTCATTCAGCAAAAAAATAGCGGTTGCGCCGCTGAAATTTTGCCGTCAGAACAAAAGAAAAGATGAGGAAAAACAATGCAAACAATTGACTTCTATCTGGTCGATGCCTTCAGCGACCACACCTTCGGCGGTAACGCCGCAGCGGTCTGTCCACTTACCGAGTGGCTGCCGGACGAGCTGTTACTGAAAATGGCGCAGCAGCATAACCAGTCGGAAACCGCTTTTTTTGTGCGCAACGACAGCGGCTTCGAGCTGCGCTGGTTCACCACGCAGGATGAGATCAACCTCTGCGGTCACGCGACGCTCGCCGCCGCTCACGTTATCTTCGAATACCTCGATTATCCACAGACTGAGATCCGCTTCAGCAGCCGTTTTGTCGGCGAGTTAACCGTTGCGCGCAACGGCGACTGGCTCACTCTCAATTTTCCGGCATGGACAACCCAGGCCGTTGAGAACCCGCCGCCGCTGCTGCTGGAAACGCTGGGCATTGCGACGGCGCAGGCGGTGTATGAAGGGCGCGATTACATGGTCGTGCTGGAGAGCCAGGCGCAGGTCGAAGCCTTACAGCCCGATATCGCCGCCATGAAACCGCTGGGGAAAATGGTCTGCGTCACGGCACCGGGAGAGGAGTATGACTTTGTCAGCCGCTTCTTCTGCCCGGGCGAGTCGGTGGCCGAAGATCCGGTTACCGGTTCGTCGCACAGCATGCTGATCCCTTACTGGGGCGAGAAGCTCGGCAAAACGGTGATGCAGGCGCGCCAGGTCTCCGCGCGCGGCGGCGATCTGCGCTGCGAGTGGCGGGGCGATCGGGTGTTGATTGGCGGCCAGGCGACGCTCTATTTAATCGGCAAAGTCTATCTGCGCTAGCACAATGGCCGGGGGCGATAGCGCCCCCGCAGCGCACTGATTACGGCAAGCGCGCAATGTTGGCTTTGATCACCTCAACGGAGTGGTTGAACTTCGCCACTTCGTCCTCGGTTAAGTGCAGTTCGATAATCTGCTCCACGCCGCTGTGGGTCAGCACCGCCGGCACGCCAATCGCCACCTCATGCGCGCCATACTCCCCGTCAAGAATGCAGGAGATCGCCAGCGCACGGTGGCTGCCGGTAAAGATATTGCGGCAGATCTCGGCGATCGTGCCGGCAATGCCATATTCGGTACAGCCTTTGCGGGCAAAGATCTCAAAGCCGTGGCGGCGCACGCGATCCGCCAGTGCATCTGCATCCAGCGGCTGGCCAGTCTTTTGTTGATAGACGTCGGCGATGGGCGAACCATAAATCGATGAGTGCGACCACACCGGGAACTGCGTATCGCCATGTTCGCCCATAATAAACGCGTCAATGCTCTGCGCGCCGATATCCAGCGCCTGCGCCAGCAGACGGCGAAGACGGGTGGTGTCAAGCCAGACGCCGGTGCCGATCACCTGGTTGCGCGGCAGGCCGGAGAGGGACCACACCTGCCAGGTAATGATGTCGCAAGGGTTGGTCGCCACAAGGAAAATGCCGTTAAAGCCGTTTGCCATCATGGTGGGCACAATGTTTTTCACAATGCGCGCGGTGTTGGCAAGCTCATCCAGCCGCGTCTGGCCGGGCTTCAGCGCGCCACCGGAGACGGTAATCACCGCGATATCGACATCCGCGCACGCCTCGATGGAGCGGGTGGAGATGGTCATCATCCCCGGCATAAACGCGGCGGCATCCGCCAGATCCTGCGCGTGTCCCTCTACGCGCTGGGCATTTACATCCACCAGGATCAGCTCTTCACAAATGTTCTGGTTTAAAAGAGCGTAAGCGGCAGACGCACCGACATTACCGGTGCCGATAATCATCACTTTGCGGGCTTTTGTATTCATGGCGATTCCCTTGTCAGAATATTCTTGTGCGTAAAGTACAGCCTGTTATTGCCGGGGTGCAATATTGTCGCGGATCTATAGGTTATTCATATGAGTTAAGCGGCGGAATTTTCGCTAATTTAACAATGAGATAACCATAAGGAGCCGCTATGTACCGTATTGTTGATGCCACCGCCACACAGCCGGAGGTGATTGCCCTCATCGCCGCCCTCGACCAGTACCAGACCGCGCTCTACCCGGCAGAGAGCAACCATCTGGTCGATCTGGCTTCCTTTCCCGAAGAGACGCTGATCCTGCGTAAAATCATGCATCAGCAGGATGCCGTTGGCTGCGGCGCGGTGCTGCTTAATGAGGATGGCAGCGCGGAGATGAAGCGGGTGTTTATCGATCCGACGCACCGCGGGCAGAAGCTGGGCGAGCAGCTGATTGCCGCGCTGGAGCAGGCGGCGAGCGAGAAGGGGTGCCATACGCTGCGGCTGGAGACGGGCATCGAGCAGCACGCGGCGGTGAAGCTTTATCAGCGCTGCGGATACCAGATTTGCGAGGCGTTTTCGCCCTATGAGCCCGACCCGTTAAGTGTGTTTATGGAGAAGCAGTTGCCTGATGCGCTGCGAGCGTAGGCCGGATAAGGCGGAGCCGCCATCCGGCAATCAGCCGCGGTTTCAGGGGCTCCGTTCACGTAGGTTGGATAAGCGTGTAACGCGCCATCCGGCGATGGGGTTTTCATGTGGCATTGGTGGAATGGTTCCGTTCACCATGCGTTGGGGAGTTTCATTCATCTCTTCTGCGGTGAACGGGACAAGGGAAGCGGCCGCGCTCCCCTTGTCAATCCCCGCGGCCCCGCGAGGAAATCGGTGCTGCGCACTGCGCTCACCTCCCGCGTGCCTGACTGCGGCCGGCTCGACTCGACTTACTCGTCCCATCCATGGGACTCGCCCCTCCGGGGCCAGCGCAAGCGCTGTTCAAAATTGCTCCCGGCAATTTTGTCCCTGTCTCGGTTCGCCTCTGTCCGCCATCCATGGCGTCCAGACCTTGCCATTCCCGCTTCGGTTCGCCGATTTCAGCGGGGACACAACCCCATCGCTGTGAGCTCTGACGTAAAAACAATATCGATGTGGCTGTAGGCTCGTTTTGGTAGGCCGGATAAGGCGGAGCCGCCATCCGGCAATGGGGGCCGGGGAGACAATGCCTGATGGCCCTGCGCTTATCAGGCCTACGCGGTTTCAGCCGCACCTTTCCTGTAGGCCGGATAAGCGTGTAACGCGCCATCCGGCATAAAAAACCGCACGCCGAAAACCCTACGGCAACAGCGCAATAAATGCTTCAAGGTGTCGGCTCTTCGCGCCGCGTCGCCACACCAGCCAGGTGGTGAGCCAACGCCACTCCTCTGCCAGCGGCCAGGCATTGACCTGCTGATGGGCGGGCATGCTCTCCAGCATACTGCGTGGGATCAGCGCCAGCCCGGCACCGGCAATTACGCAGGCCAGCATGCCGTGGTAGGACTCCAGCTCGTGAATTTTCCCCGGCGTGGCGCGGTCGGCCTGAAACCAGCTCTCAAAATGGCGGCGATAAGAGCAGTTAGCGCGAAAGGCATAAATACTGGCACCGTTCACCTGCGAAGCGCGGGTAATCGGCTCATGGCCCGCCGGGGCGACAATCATCATCTCTTCGCGATAGACCGGAATGCCCTCCAGCCCCGGGTGCATAATCGGCCCGTCAACAAACGCCGCGCTCAATGTCCCCTCAAGCACGCCGTCAATCATGGTGCCGGAAGGGCCGGTGGAGAGATCGAACTGAATACGCGGGTAGCGCTGGTTATAGGCGGCGAGCGTCGCCGGAATGCGCACCGCGGCGGTGCTCTCCAGCGCGCCCAGCGAGAACAACCCCTGCGGCTCATCGCCCGCCACTACCATCCGCGCCTCATCAACCAGCGCGAGGATCTGCTGGCTGTAGCGTAAAAAGCTGTGTCCGGCAGGTGACAGGCGCAGGCGCTGATTTTCGCGGATAAAGAGATCGACGCCGAGATCCGCTTCCAGCTGGCGAATGCGCGTCGTCAGGTTTGACGGCACCCGATGCACCTTCTGCGCGGCCTGGGTAATGCTGCCGGTCTGCGCCACGGCGTTAAACATCTCAAGCTGGGTTAAATCCATGCTGTTCTCTTAACGTGAATAGTGAAGTTAATATTATTCAGTTTTCAGAAATAACAAACTGCGTCACCCTAATGCAAGTTCTGAAATCATTGAGGGAAAAAATAATGTCTCTGACCGCCACCACCCATGCACTCTCCATCAACCCGGCAACGGGTGAAACCCTGCGCGCCACACCGTGGGCCAGCCGTGAAGAGGTTGACCGCGCGCTGGCGTTGGCCGATAGCGGCTACCGCCACTGGCGCAACGTCAGCGTCAATGAGCGCGCGCAGAAGCTGCGCGATCTGGCCGCCGTGCTGCGTCACCGCGCAGAAGAGATGGCGCAGATGATGAGTGAAGAGATGGGCAAACCGATCCTGCAGGCGCGGGCAGAAGTAGCGAAATCCGCCGCGCTGTGCGACTGGTACGCCGAGCATGGCCCGATGATGCTCGGCAGCGAAGCCACCCAGGTCGAAGCGCAGCGTGCGCGCATCGAATATCGCCCGCTGGGGCCAATTCTGGCGGTGATGCCGTGGAACTTCCCGCTGTGGCAGGTGCTGCGCGGCGCGGTGCCGATCCTGCTGGCGGGCAACAGCTATCTGTTAAAACATGCGCCGAATGTGCTCGGTTCTGCGGCGCTGATCGGCGAGTTGTTCAGCGAAGCCGGGTTCACGCCGGGCGTCTTTGGCTGGGTCAATGCAACCAATGAGGGCGTTAGCCAGGCGATAAACGATGCGCGCATTGCCGCCGTGACCGTCACCGGCAGCGTGCGTGCCGGGGCGGCAATCGGTGCTCAGGCCGGTGCGGCGCTGAAAAAGTGCGTGCTCGAACTGGGCGGTTCCGATCCCTTTATCGTGCTCAACGATGCCGATCTCGATCTGGCGGTGAAAGCCGCTGTCGCCGGGCGTTATCAGAATACCGGGCAGGTGTGCGCCGCAGCGAAACGCTTCATTGTTGAAGAGGGGATCGCCGACGCGTTCACCGAGAAATTTGTCGCTGCGGCGGCGGCATTACAGCAGGGCGCGCCGGAAAAAGAGGAGAACTACCTTGGGCCGATGGCGCGCTTCGATCTGCGCGACGAGTTGCACGCCCAGGTTGAGGCGAGCATCAAAGAGGGCGCTACCCTGCGACTCGGCGGCGAGAAGACGCCGGGCAACGGCAACTACTATCCGGCCACCGTGCTGACCAACGTTACGCCGCAGATGACAGCGTTCCGCCAGGAGCTGTTTGGCCCGGTTGCTGCGATCAGCACCGCCCGCGATGCAGAGCATGCGCTGGCGCTGGCCAACGACAGCGACTTTGGCCTCTCGGCCACGGTATTCACCGCCGACAGCGCGCAGGCCGAGTGGTTTGCCGATAATCTTGAGTGCGGCGGCGTGTTTATCAACGGCTTTAGCGCCAGCGATCCGCGCGTGACTTTTGGCGGCGTGAAGAAGAGCGGCTTCGGGCGCGAACTCTCCCACTTTGGTTTGCACGAGTTCTGCAACGTTCAGACCGTGTGGAAAGATCGCCTGTAAGCGCAACGCGCCCCTGTGGGGCGCGTCATCACTGGCTGTCATGGATGTGTCATGATCCTTTTGTAGACTCACCGCAACTTAGTGGTTACAGAAGAATATCATGAACTTAACGCAAATTTTACGCCGAGTTTTTCGGCGTATCGCACCGCAGCAGTTTGGTTTGTTGGCCGGGATTTTTTGCATCATCGCGCTCTTTTCCGCCCTGCAAATCGCCTCCTCCTTTTTCCTTACCGCCTCGCTTCGCAGCGCGCAGCACGATGAGAGCCTGAACCAACAGGCGCATCTGCAACAGGTGCGGGCAGACGAAGCGCGCATTGCGCTCCTCAGCGCAAGCGATCTGCTCAACCGCGCCGGGGTCTACTTTATGCAGGATAAAGCGACCGGTTCGGACGGCAGCTGGCACAGCCTGATGGACGAAACCCAGCAGGCACTGGCCGCGTCGAATAAAGCCTGGCTTGCTTTTCAGGCGCTCAACCCGCCAAAAGATGAAGGCTTGGTCAACAGTTATCAGCTCTTTTATGGCGCGCTGAAAGAGCAGGCCGACGGGCTGGTGAAAACCCAGTCGATCGATGCCTTTTTTGCCGTTCCGGCACAGGCATTCCAGGCCGATTTCAACGATAACTACGCCCGTTTTCAGCAGGCTGGCGCACAGCACGCCGAGCAGGGAAGGCAGTCGCTGCTTGCCAGCCTCAGCCGTTTGCAGCAGGTCTTTATGCTGATCCCGGCGCTGCTGGTTGCCATTGCGCTGGTGGTGTGGTTCGGCATGTCGCGCTGGGTCATCACCCCGCTGCGTACATTGATTGCTCACATCAATATTCTTGCCGCCGGCGATCTCGGCACGCCATTGCCGCCGGTGCAGCGCTTCAACCGCGAAATCACTCAGCTTAGCCATAGCGTCGGCACCATGCAGCGGGGGCTGCAACAGCTGGTAATGCAGGTGAGCGACGCCACCGCGTCAATGATTGGCACCATCGGCAGCCTGGCGGAAGGCAACCAGTCACTTAATCAGCAGTCGGCGAAGCAGGCGCAGGAGCTGAACGATGTTACCGAGCATATCGCCACGCTGGAGTCCCATGTCGAAGGCAATACCGGTTTTGCTGAAGAGGCGCGCCAGCAGGCAGATGAAGCACGTAAAGTCGCGGCGGGCGGCGACAGGATGATGGAGACGGTGACGCAGTCGATGCGCGAGATTGTCGACCGCTCCGCCGAGATGCGCAATATCGTGGCGCTGATCGACGGCGTGGCGTTTCAGACCAACATTCTGGCGCTGAATGCCGCCATCGAGGCGGCGCATGCGGGCAACCACGGGCGCGGCTTTGCGGTGGTGGCGAAAGAGGTGGGCTTACTGGCGCGTAAGAGCAGCCACTCGACGCAAACCATTCAGCAGCTGATTAACCACTCATTGCAGGGGATCAATGATGGCACCCAGGCGGTGAGCCGTCTCGAAGATAACCTGCAACAGGTGACCGGGCTGGTCGGGCATCTGAGCGGGGTGTTGAGTGAAATCTCTGCCGCCACGCTGAGCCAGGGGGAGAGCATCCATAAGATGACCCGACGCCTTCACTCCCTTAACAGTGTGGCGCGCCGCACCGGTGAGCTGGTGACCACGGCAGCAGCGGCCTCAGAGCAGCTTTATCACGATTCGCAGGTATTGATGCAAGCGGTTGCGCGTTTTCGTCTCAGCGCCTGACGCGGCAAAACAGCTCTGGTATACTCGCAGCCCGATTTGGCCTGTGGGCGAGGAGTGAAAGTGGCATCGGTGATGGATAATGGCGTGCTGGAGACGATAGTCGACCAGGTACGCCCGCTGCTGGGACGCGGAAAGGTCGCGGATTATATCCCGGCGCTGGCGGCAGTCAGCGGCAATAAACTGGGTATAGCGATCAGCACCGTCAATGGGGAGCACTATCAGGCAGGCGATGCCGATGAGCGCTTCTCCATTCAGTCGATCTCAAAAGTGCTTAGCCTGGTGGTGGCAATGAACCACTACGGTGAGGAGGAGATCTGGCAGCGCGTCGGCAAAGATCCTTCCGGCCAGCCTTTCAACTCGCTGCTGCAGCTGGAGATCGAGCAGGGCAAGCCGCGCAATCCGTTCATTAACGCCGGGGCGCTGGTGGTGTGCGATATGCTGCAAAGCCGCCTCAGCGCACCGCGCCAGCGCATGCTGGAGATTGTGCGCAAGCTCGCAGGCGTCGAGGATATCGTTTACGACACGGCGGTGGCGCGATCGGAGTTCGACAACGCCGCGCGCAACACCGCCATCGCCTGGCTGATGAAGTCTTTCGGCAACTTCCACAATGATGTCACCACTGTTCTGCAAAACTACTTCCACTACTGCGCGCTGAAGATAAGCTGCGCTGAGCTGGCGCGCACCTTTCTCTTCCTCGCACAAAGCGGGCAGGCGGAGCACCTCGGCCAGCCGGTGGTGTCGCCAAGGCAGGCGCGGCAGATTAACGCCCTGATGGCGACCAGCGGTATGTACCAGAACGCCGGGGAGTTTGCCTTCCGCGTCGGCCTGCCGGCGAAGTCGGGCGTTGGCGGTGGGATTGTGGCGATTGTGCCTCATGAGATGGCGATTGCCGTCTGGAGCCCGGAGCTGGATGACGCGGGCAACTCGCTGGCAGGCGTCGCGCTGCTGGAAGCGCTCAGCCAGCGCCTTGGCAGATCGGTCTACTGATGGCGGATCTCGACGCGCTGTTTGCCCGCCTCGGGCGCTCAACCTTTCGCTCCCGTTTTCGCTTAGGCGCAAAGGAGCGGCACTATTGCGAAGAGAAGGGGGCAGAGGTGATTGCTGCCCACGCCGCTGATTTTGTCGCCCGGCGCCTTGCGCCTGCGCTGCCTGACAATGACGGTAAACAGACGCCGATGCGCGGCCACCCGGTGTTTATCGCCCAGCATGCCACCGCCACCTGTTGTCGCGGCTGTCTGGCGAAGTGGCACGCCATTGCAGCGGGTCAGCCGCTTTCACCCGCGCAGCAGCAGTATGTTGTTGATGTGATTTATCACTGGCTGGTGATACAGATGAATTCGCCGCGCTGATGGCGGTTGCGCAACACCCTATAGCGGAAAACAAGCATGCTAAGCTTTAGGCTATTTCCGACGCTACTTCGGGCAGCTCCTGCCGCCCGCGACAGGAATTGAGATTTGATGCGAGCTTTGTTGTCCTCCTGGCGTCCGTTCAGGGAAGAGACCCCGCTGATAAATGCGGGGATGATTTTTGCGCTGACTACGCTGTTCTATTTTATCGGCGCGATGATGCGCCTGGTCGAGGAGCTGTCGCTCTTCTGGCCGCTAAACGCGGTGATGGCCGGGGTCTTCGCCCGCTACGCGTTTTTGCACCGCTGGCACTACTACTTAATTAGCTATGTCGCGATGCTGGCTTACGATGCCGTCACCACCAGTTGGGGCACGGCGTCGCTGATCATCAACTTCTCCAATATGGTGTTTATTATCACCATGGCGCAGCTTATTGGTTGGGAGCGGCGCCAGATCGCCAAGACGCCACAGCCGATCAATGCCCTGAAACTCTTTAGTTACTGTCTGGTGGCGGCGCTGCTCTGCGCCTTCTTTGGCGCGCTGGGCTCGGTCGGGATTGACGATCAGGGTTTCTGGCCGCTGCTGGCGGACTGGTTTGGCGAGCAGTTCTCAACGGGCGTGCTGATTTTGCCCTGCCTGCTGACCATGACGCGCCCGCGCGCGCTCAAAGGCTTTTCACTGCCGCAGGTGATGCCGATCCTCGCGCTGGCGGTGTCGGTCGCCGCCTCGGTGATGATTGGCGGTGCCGGAAGCCTGGCGTTTCCGCTCCCGGCGCTGATCTGGTGCGCGGTGCGCTATTCACTGCCGGTAACCTGCCTGGTGACGCTTATCACCGGCGGGCTGGAGATTATGCTGGTCTCGAGCGGGCAGATCGATATTCACGTCCACTCGCCGTTTGATATTCCGCAGATGCTCTCGGCGCGCCTTGGCGTGGCAACGATGGCCATCTGCCCGGTGATTGTGTCGGTCAGCGTTGAAGCCATCAACCGCCTGATGCGCCAGGTGTCTTTGCGCGCCGATTTTGATTTCCTCACCCGCGTTTACTCCCGCTCCGGCTTGTATGAAGCCCTGCGCAAAGAGGAGAAGCGCTTTGTCGGCAAGCACCTGTCGGTGATGCTGATGGATATCGACTACTTCAAAAGCGTCAATGACAGTTATGGTCACGAGTGCGGCGACAAAGTGCTGACTTCATTCGCGCAAAAAGTGCAGCAGGAGCTTGGCACACGCGGGCTGGTGGCGCGTATGGGCGGCGAGGAGTTTGTGGTGGTCGCCGTAACAGACGATGCGACGGCAGGCAAAGCGCTGGCGGAGACGCTGCGCCATGCGGTGGAAACCCATCTCTTTAAATGGCGCCAGCAGACGCTACATCTGACGATGAGCGTCGGCATCGGGCACGGCACGCCGGACCCGCGCCACTTAACCGAGGGGTTCAATGATCTGCTGGCTGAGGCCGATGAGCATCTCTACCGCTCGAAGAACCATGGCAGAAACTGCACTAGCGATAGCCAAAACGATGCGCGGGAAGTGGCTGTTTCGCCCGCCACGTGAAATAAGCAACACAATAAATATTAATAACTTATAAATATCTTGCGGCTGATTTTTGAGACCAATATGATTAACGTCGCGCGGTCGCAAGCAGCGGATTCGCTCACCCTGACAAACGTGCCGAATAGGCTACGCTTAATGCTGTAAACCGTTGTCTACTCGCCCGTTTGCTTGAGCGCGGCGGTCCAGACTGAGAATGATGAGATCGGCACTCTATGAAAACACCTGCGATTCCCGCAAATGAGGCACAGCGCCTGGCGTCATTACATGACTCCGGCCTGCTGGAGGGTGGCGTCAACGCCCGTTTAGACCGCTTAACGCGCCTGGCGCAACGGATGTTCAATGTCCCGGCGGCGTTGATTACGCTGGTCGATGAAGAGACGCTCCATTTTAAATCCACCGGCGGTTATCCGGCTGAAGCCCAGACGCTGCCGCGCAACATCTCCTTTTGCGGTCACGTTATTTTGTCTGAAACGGCGATGATCATTGAAGATACCCATCTTGATGAGCGGTTTACCGATAATCCGCTGGTGACCGGCGAACCGCACATTCGTTTCTATGCTGGTTACCCGCTGCGCCTGCCGGACGGCGCGCTGGTGGGATCGCTGTGCGTGATTGATAAGGCGGCGCGCGGCTTTTCCGGCGCGGAAGTCGACACCCTGAAAGATTTCGCCATGATCGTCGAAGATGAGTTCGCGGTGATGAGCGCGGCGACGACCGATGAGTTAACCGGTCTCTTTAACCGCCGTGGCTTCGATAACCTGGCGAAGTTCGCGATTGTTGGCGCACGCCGCCGCGCACAGCCATTGACGCTCGCGTGGATCGACCTTGATAACTTCAAAGAGATTAATGACACCTACGGCCACGGCGAAGGGGATGAAGCCCTGAAGGCGATGGCGGAGGTGATGACCGCCAGCCTGCGCGAAGCGGATCTGCGGGTTCGCTACGGCGGCGACGAGTTCGCGATTGTCTTCTCCGATACCAATGAAGAGGGCGCATGGATTGCGATGCAGCATCTGGTCGAACAGGTTGAGGCCTGGAACCAGCAATCGGGTAAACCCTGGAAGCTCGGTTTCTCCTGGGGCGTCAGCGAGTTTAATCACGATGGCAGTGACGATCTGCGCGCCTGGATGAAAGAGGCGGATGAGAAGATGTATGCCATGAAATCCCGCAACAATCGCGGGCGCTGATCCATAACGAAATCGTATGGGCGCGGCGCTTGAGTTAGCCTGTTCCGCGTTGAATAGTGGTCATTTTACAAGGAAGACAAATGACCGCTTATCATATCAATAGCCTCTCTGGTGAGGCGATCCTCTGCCATATCGACAGCCTGTGCGGCGTGCTGGAAAACTGCGTCGCCGGCGGTGCCTCCGTCAGCTTTATGCACCCGCTTTCGCGGGAAAAATCACATCAATTTTGGTCCGGGGTTGCCGCAAGCGTAACGCGCGGTGAGCGCATTGTGCTGGCCGCGCAGGATGAGGCGGGTGAGGTTGTCGGCACCGTGCAGGTGGTGCTCGATCAGCCGGAGAACCAGCCGCACCGCGCCGAAGTCTCGAAATTACTGGTGCATGGTAACGCGCGACGTCAGGGGCTGGCGCGTAGCCTGATGACAGCGCTGGAGCGTGAGGCGCAGGCGCACGGGAAAAGCGTGCTGGTGCTGGATACAGCGACCGGCAGCGGGGCGGAGAACTTCTACACCGCCTGCGGCTGGCAGCGGGTGGGTGAGATCCCGCGTTACGCGCTGATGCCGGATGGAAATGTGACGGCGACGACACTTTTTTACAAGTTCATATAACTGGCGCCAATAAGCCGCGCCAGTTTGATCAAAACAGGGTTTCATGGTCGTAAAGTCTGATAAGTTATTACACCAATCTTCCGAGGTTGTATGACTAATCTAAAAAAGGAACCCACTGTGAACACATTAAACCGTCGCAATTTTCCCGGGGCTGACTATCCAGAACGTATTATTCAGTTTGGCGAAGGGAATTTTTTGCGCGCTTTTATCGACTGGCAAATCGATCTGTTGAACGAGCACACCGACCTTAACGCCGGTGTGGTGGTGGTTCGCCCAATCGAGAGTGATTTCCCGCCTTCTCTGAGCACGCAGGATGGTCTCTACACCACCATTATTCGCGGCCTCAACGAGCAGGGCGAAGCGGTGAGCGACGCGCGTCTTATCCGCTCCGTTAACCGCGAAATCAGTGTTTACACGCAGTATGACGAGTTTCTTAAACTGGCCCACAATGCGGATATCCGCTTCGTTTTCTCCAATACCACTGAAGCAGGTATCAGCTACCACGCCGGGGATAAATTCGATGATGCCCCAGCGGTAAGCTACCCGGCTAAACTGACCCGCCTGCTGTTTGAACGCTTCCGCCATTTTGCCGGTGCGCAGGATAAAGGCTGGATCATTATCCCTTGTGAATTAATTGATTATAACGGCGACGCGCTGCGTGAACTGGTGCTGCGTTATGCCAACGAGTGGGCGCTGGGCGCGGAATTTATCCAGTGGCTTGAGACTGCGAACAGCTTCTGCTCGACGCTGGTTGACCGCATTGTTACCGGTTATCCGCGTGATGAAGTGGCGAAACTGGAAGCGGAGCTGGGTTATCAGGATGCCTTCCTCGATACCGCCGAGCACTTCTATCTGTTTGTGATTCAGGGGCCAAAATCGCTGGCCGCTGAGCTGCGTCTGGATAAATACCCGCTGAATGTGCTGATTGTGGATGACATCAAGCCATATAAAGAGCGTAAGGTGGCGATCCTCAACGGAGCGCATACGGCGCTGGTGCCGGTCGCATTCCAGGCGGGTATCGATACGGTTGGCGAAGCGATGAGCGACACGGAGATCTGTGCGTTTGTTGAGAAGGCGATTTACGAAGAGATCATTCCGGTGTTGGATCTGCCGCGCGATGAGCTGGAGTCTTTCGCCAGCGCGGTGACCGGGCGTTTCCGTAACCCCTATATCAAACACCAACTGCTCTCTATCGCCCTGAACGGCATGACCAAATACCGCACCCGCATTCTGCCTCAGCTGCTGGCAGGGCAAAAAACCAGCGGTGAATTACCTGCGCGCCTGACCTTTGCGCTGGCGGCGCTGATTGCGTTTTATCGCGGTGAGCGTGACGGGAAAAGTTATCCGGTGCAGGATGATGCGCACTGGATTGAGCGTTACCAACAGCTGTGGAGCCAGCATGGTGACCGTCAAATTAACACCCGCGAGCTGGTGAGTGCGGTGCTGTCGGTGAGCGAACATTGGGAGCAGGATCTGAGCAAGGTGCCGGGTCTGGTGGAGCAGGTGACGCGCGATCTGGATGCGATTCTGCTGCGCGGCATGCGCGAAGCGGTAAAACCGCTCTGCTGAGAGCTGGCTGTTAAATGCCGGATGGCGCTGGCGCTTATCCGGCCTACATTTTCCACTTCCACAAACCACTCGATCCCCGTAGGCCGGATAAGGCGCAGCCGCCATCCGGCAATTCCACATATCACTCGATCCCCGTAGGTCGGATAAGGCGCAGCCGCCATCCGGCAATTCCACACACCACTCGATCCCCGTAGGCCGGATAAGGCATAGCCGCCATCCGGCAAAACAGCGATAGCTGAAAGAACCCCTCTAGTTACAACATACTATTAGCGAGTTGTATAACAGGTTCCAGCAACCTCTGCGCCAATACCACGTCGGGCAGGGCGAAATTGCGTCACAATCCATTAGCAAACTTGCAACTGTGACATTGATCACGTTTAATAGCCGCTGCGCTCCTTTTCCCCCTGAATAATTATGATTGTCCGTCCTGAAAAACACTGGCTTGCTCGTCTCTTCGTCTGGCACGGCTCCGTACTGCCGAAAATCGCTTCACGCCTGACCATGAACTTCCTGCTTTCGGTCGCCGTCATCTGGATGCTGCCGTGGTATACCTCGCTGGGCATCAAGCTAACGGTCGCACCGTTCAGCATTCTCGGTGTGGCGATTGCTATCTTCCTCGGTTTTCGCAACAACGCCTGTTTTGCCCGCTACTCGGAAGCGCGTCTGTTGTGGGGGCAGTTGATGATCGCCTCGCGCTCGCTGCTGCGGGAAGTGAAAACCACGCTGCCAGACGAAAGTGACGTGCGCCACTTTATGCAGCTACAGTTCGCCTTTGCCCACGCGCTGCGCATGACGCTGCGACGCAAACCGCAGGGCGACGTGCTGTCAAAATATCTCTCGGCTGATGAGTTACGGCAGGTCTTAAATGCCCATTCGCCGGCAAACCGTATTCTGCTGTTGATGGGCCAGTGGCTGGGCGAGCGCAGGGCACAAGGAGCGCTGTCGGATATTATGTTCCACAGCATTACTCAGCGCTTACACGATATGTCCGCGGTGCAGGCCGGCTGCGAGCGTATCTTTAATACGCCGCTGCCTTTTGCCTATTCACTGATTTTGCACCGCACGGTCTATCTCTTCTGCATCATGCTGCCGTTTGCGCTGGTGGTGGATCTGCACTTTATGACGCCCTTTATCTCGGTGCTGATCTCCTACACCTTTATCTCGCTCGATACGCTGGCGGAAGAGCTGGAAGATCCCTTTGGCGAAGAGGATAACGATCTGCCGCTGGATGCCTACTGCAACGCGATTGAAATCGATCTGCTGCAAATGGAAGACGCCGACGATCTGCCGGTCAAACTGACACCGGACAAAAATTACCAGTTGACCTAAACTTACAGGGGCGTAAGCCGTAAGATTTTTTCACTCTCCTGGCTCAGGTCATCTAAAAAGAGGGACATGTGATGGAAAAGTCCGATAAAACCTTCTCGTTCGCGCTGACGTTTATCGTTGGCCTGTCACTGCTCGCCACGGCATGGGATATCTCACTTTTTAGTAGCCTGCCGTGAGCCATCTGCCAGCAGCGCCTGCGTCTCTTGCGCCGGGCGCTGCAACAGTTCAATCGCCTCTTCAGCTGACGTGACATTGGTGTAACCGATAATCAAACCGTAACGTGGCGAATCGCCCCTGTACCACTCTGAAAGCGGGCTGACCTGCAACTGATGTTGTTGCCAGAGTTGTGCCAGCGCCACATCCTGCGTGCTATTACGCAAAAAGGCGATGATATGCATGCCACCGTCGCGCACCTCTACATCAAAAAGCTGCGGATAAATCTGCGCCAGCGCCGCCAGCACGAACCCGCGCCGGGCAGAGTAAAGATTGCGCATCTTCTTCAGATGTTTATAAAAGTGGCCTTCGCTGAGAAAGGCGGCGAGGATCTTTTGCGTTAACAGCGGCTGGCCGCTCTCGGTGAGTTCAGCCGTTTGCCGGAACTGCGCGATCAGCGCGCGCGGCAGCACCAGATAACTGGTGCGTAAGGAGGGCAGCATGGTTTTGCTGAAGGTGCCCATATAGATGACCCGGTCATCACTATCGAGGCTTTTCAGCGCAGGCACCACTTTGCGCGTGTAGTGAAACTCGCCGTCGTAATCATCCTCAACAACCCAGCTATTATGCTGTGTTGCCCACGCCAACAGCTGCTGTCTGCGGGGCAGGGAGAGGGTGACCGCCAGCGGGCTTTGGTGTGACGGTGTCACAAATAGCAGATGGGCGTCATGGTGATGGCGCAGCAGAAACTGCATATCCAGACCGTCGTTATCGACCGGCACGCTATGCAGTTGCTGGCACGTATGCTCGAGAATGCGCTGGCCTAAAAAA
The DNA here is from genome assembly GCF_016516575.1 of Kosakonia sp. S57. Taxonomy (NCBI): domain Bacteria; kingdom Pseudomonadati; phylum Pseudomonadota; class Gammaproteobacteria; order Enterobacterales; family Enterobacteriaceae; genus Kosakonia; species Kosakonia sp. S57. The sequence continues at coordinate 23,322 of NZ_JACVUL010000003.1, forward strand.
TAACCCGGCTCTTCCAACACCACTTTCTGCTGAGGGCCTGCAAGCAGGGTGAGGATCAGCCGCAAATTGTGCTGATACCCTCCAGTGATCACCACCTGTTCCGGACTGCAGGCGAGCCCGCGCGAAACATTCAGATAGTGGGCAATAGCGTCGCGCAGAGGAGCGTAGCCCATTAACGGCGGCGTAAGCATTTCGCCCGGATGCAGCGCGCGCACCGCTTTAGCGCTGAGCAGCAGCCATTTTTTACTCGGGAAGGCATCAAGCGCCGGAATGCCGAGGCGCAAGAAACCGCTCTGTTTACGTTCGGCGTCGCCAAACGTTGACGCTGGGGTGGAAAGGGGCTTATCGCGAGCTTTACGCTTGACCGGCGACAGCACCAGTTCAGGATTGACGCGTGTGCCGCGCGCGCCATCGCTAACCAGAAACCCTTCACCAACCAGAATCGACCACGCGGTTTCCACCGTTTTTCGCGCCACGCCCAGTTCGCTGGCCAGCACGCGCACTGAAGGGACTTTATCTCCCGGCTTGAGCAAACCTTGCGTGATGCTGTCGCGATATTGCGAATAAATAGCTCTGTATCCCGGCTTCATGTCCTACCTGTTTTTCGCGTTTTTGCGTCTTTTTTCTGCGACATTGACGCGTAATATAGCCCCCGTTGAAACAATAAACGAGGCAAATAATATGAGCACCCGCATCAATCTCTTCCAGCGCGTTCCCGATCTGATCAACGCCTTTTCCGCCGCCAGCCAGGCGGCGCACAACAGCGGTCTGGATAGCACACTCAAAAATCTGGTTGATATTCGTGCCTCGCAGCTAAACAGCTGCGCTTTCTGTCTGGATATGCACATTAAACAGGCGCGGATTCTGGGTGAGCGGGAGTTACGGTTGCATCATGTCGCCATCTGGCGCGAATCGCCGCTATTCACCGCGAAAGAGAAGGCGGCGCTGGCGTTGACCGAAGCCCTGACCCGGCCCGGTGCTGAAGGGGTAAGCGATGCCATTTATGACGCGGCGCGTGAACATTTTGATGAAGTGGCGTTATCAGAGCTGGCGTTTGCTATCTCGATTATCAACACCTGGAACCGTTTGATGATCGTCTCGAAAACCGCGCCGGGCGCGCTCGATAAAGCCTACGGCCTCGATCGCGCGAATCTCGAATAGCCGTGCGGTTTCGTCGGCCGGATAAGCGTAGCGCCATCCGGCAACACAATCCGGCACCCATGCAAAATCAGTGCAGTTTCGTATGCCGGATAAGCGCCAGCGCCATCCGGCAATACAGCCCGGCTCATGGCTGAACCGGGCAGGAACATCGCTTTCCGACGTCAAAAAACCATTAATGCGCCAACTGGAAGAAACGCACCGAGTTGCGCAGCGCCTCGCTCTGCTCCGTCATGGATTGCGCTGCCACCGCGGCCTGTTCCACCAGCGTGGCGTTCTGCTGGGTCACCTGGTCCATTTGATCGATGGCGACGCTGATCTCTTTAATCCCCTGATGCTGCTCGGTTGAAGCGGCGGAAATATCGGCGACAATATCCGTCACCTTATTCACCGACGAGACAATCTCCTCCATCGCACGGCTGGCGGTATCGGCAAAACGCGAACCGTCGGTGATTTTTTCCACCGTCCCCTCAATCAACTGCTTAATCTCTTTTGCCGCATCGGCGCTCTTCTGCGCCAGGTTACGCACTTCGCCTGCGACCACCGCAAACCCTTTACCCTGTTCACCAGCGCGCGCCGCTTCCACGGCGGCGTTGAGCGCCAGAATATTGGTCTGGAACGCGATCCCCTCAATCACCGAAATAATGTCGACAATCTTCTGCGAACTGTCAGAGATCTCATGCATGCGCGTCAGCATATCGTTAACCTCTTTGCCGCCCTTTAGCGCGGTTGCAGAGGTCTGGCGCGCCAGCTCGCTCGCTTTGCGGGCGTTCTCCGCATTACTCTTCACGTTTTCCGTGATCTGTTGCATGTTCGATGACGTCTGCACCAGCGACGCGGCCTGCTCCTCGGTGCGCTGCGACAAGTCATTGTTACCCTCGGCAATCTCACCGGCGGCATGGGAGATCGATTCGCTGCCATCAATAATGCCGCGAATAATCTCCGCCAGCTGGCTGTTCATATATTTAATCGTCGCCAGCAGACTATTGCTGTCACCTTCACGCAGATCGACCGCCGTCTCCAGCTTGCCGGCAGCCACCGCCTGCATAATCGACATCGCATAATCCGGCTCGCCGCCCAGTTGCCGCGCCAGGCTGCGCGAAATAAAGAGGGCGCTCACGCCTGTCGCAATCAGCGCCAGCAGCAGTAAGCCGATCAGCACATAGAGCGCGTGGTTGTAATTCGCCTGCGTCGTTTCGCCCATACGATCGCCGATAGCCACTTCCATATCGACCAGCGTCGCCAGGTCTTTCATCAACTGCGTGCGGTACTTCGCCGACACCACGCCGCTGATTTTCGCCGCTTCTGCCGCGTCGCCGTGGTTCATCGCCTCAATCACTTTCGCGTTGACGTCGATGAAGTTTTTGAAGTTATCAACCACCATAACAAACAGCGCGTTCATCTCCGGCGTTGCATCGGCAGAGATTTTTGCGTACTGCCGCTGGGCATTGAGGAAGGTCTGCTGGTTTTGCAGCAGCTCATTACGATGTTGATCGAGGGAAGCGGGGGTTGTCGAAGCGATGTACTGCACCTGCTGTAAGCGCATTTCCGCTAACACACCGCGCATCTCAAGGGTGTAGCGAATGCCGGGCATGCGCTCCTGGCGGAATTTATCAATTTGTTGTTTGCTGCCGTTAAGCTGATAAATAGAGACAATGCCAACAATTAACATCATCACAATAAGAATAGAGAAACCAACGAGCAGTTTCGTTAATACCGTCGCGTGCGCAATTTTTTTCATGATCCTGAAGTTTTAAAAAAGAGTGGTACTGGTAATAACGGCAGAAACCGCAGAAAGATTGAGGTTAAAATTCGATCTGTATCACATATCGCACTGATATTAGGGCAAATATCTTACAGATGAGGTCAGTTTCAATTAAGGCAAGTGAGGGTGTTAAATAAGATCGGAGAGGTCTGTTAATTAATTGAAATAATATTTCACTTAAAGCGATAAATATATTCGCGCACGTTTGCGTGCGCGAATAATTAACCTTTAAGACTCAGCGGCAGCTCATCTGCCCACTTAGTGGCTTGCGTCATTAATTCTGATACTGCGGAGTAAGGCAGGCCAATCTTGTTTGCGATCGCGCTGGTCTCATCCCATAAACGCTGTTCATAGACGCGGGCGAGGTGAACATAGGGGTAGAGTTCGCCGCTCTCTTTTTCCAGCGCTGTTGCCACATCCGGCGAGACGGAGATCTGCTCCATCAGCTCTTCAAGCGGCAGGCCGAGGATCACATCCAGCAGGGAGAAGAGCCCCACCAGGAAAGCGTCATTGGCGACATTATTGCTGGAAGTGCGCGCCGCCACCAGTTCGCAAAACTTGGCGCGGATCAGGCTCAGATAGTAGATCTCGGTATTGGTAACATGCTCAAACGACGTAAGACAGGCCACCAGTACAAAACGGCGCATCTCGTTGATGCCGAGGTAAACCACAATGTCGCGTAAGGACTGGTTACGAAAGCCGCTAATCCCGCGTGTGTTATATAAGATGTTCTGCGCATAACGCATGATCTTAAACGACAGCGAAACATCGCGTTTCAACAGCTCTTCAATGCGGTTTAAGTTCGGCGACTCGACGTTCACTTCCTGCATCAACCGTAGTGCGAAGGCGCGGTTCTGCACCAGCTTGTTGCGCTTAGAGACCACCGGCTTGCTGAAGAAATAGCCCTGGAAGAGGCGAAAACCCAGTTTTTTATAGGCTTCGAACTCATCATAGGTTTCTACTTTTTCCGCCAGCAGCACCGCGTGGCGCAGCGCATCGCGGTTGGCGTTAACCCAGGCGTCAATCTCTTCCAGTGAGCTTCGTCTGATATCGAACTTAATCACATCGATATAGGGCAGGAAAGCGTCCCACTGGTTGCCGGGTGCGAAATCGTCGAGAGCGACGCGAAAGCCAAGGTTCTGCAGGCGTTTTACCGTCTCCAGCAGTTGCTTGTCCGGCTGCGCATCTTCAAGGACTTCGATCACCACGCGGTTTTTCGGCAGCGTTTCGGCAAGACCGTCAATCAGTAACTGGTAGGGGAAATTGACATATACCGTCGTCAGATCGTTCTTACGTCCGACAGGCGCACTGAGAAACTGCTCTTCGATCAGTTGGGTCGTGGCTTGCTCGGCAGAGATCTCCGGAAAACGGTTATCCATGCTATTGCGGAACAGCAGTTCGTAACCGACGGTGTTCAGTTGGTTATCAAAGATCGCCTGTCTGGCCACAAAAGAAAACATTTACCACCCCGTACACCGTGTACTTTTGTATAAGTATTACAAATATATAAGCTTATAACACGCCCTGAATAGCCGAAGCGTGTGTCTGATACTAAAAAAGTGACCTTTAGCGCTAAAAATATAGGCCAGCAAAGCGGTAAGTGTACAGGTAATGAGGATATTCTTAAGCGTAACCGCTCAAAGTAGCAGCATCACGCTGTAAAAAACGGCAAATATGCAGGAAAGCGTAAGCGAGGCAGGGGATAAAACAGGCGCTGCACCTGCGTAACAGTCAAAATCGCTGTCCGGCATGGTGCAGCGCCAAAGGCGCGGGATTAAGTACGCGGCGTCTGTTCAGCCGGCGCGGTGGCATGAACTTCGTTCACGCGTTTACGCACGCCAAACCAGCCGGCAATCAGCAGAACGGCGATCAGCGGAATAGAGCCGATAGTGAAGGTACCGTTCGGATAGTCGAACGCCATCAGTACCAGTACGCTGAGCAGGAACAGCAGCGTCAGCCAGGAGGTCACCGGCGCACCGGGCATCTTGAAGCTGACATCTTCTGCTTTGCCTTCGCGGATCGCTTTGCGCAGGCGCATCTGGCACACCACGATAAAGCCCCATGAAGCGATAATCCCCAGCGACGCGACGTTCAGCACAATCTCAAACACCTGCGACGGCACCAGGTAGTTCAGGAACACGCCCACAATGTAGACGCAGATTGTCGCCAGGATACCGGCATACGGCACCTGCTGGCGGCTCATCTTCGACATAAACTTCGGTGCGGAACCGCCCATCGACATCGAGCGCAGAATACGTCCGGTGCTGTAGAGGCCGGAGTTGAGGCTGGAGAGCGCGGCGGTCAACACCACGATATTCATCACGTCGCCAATGTACGGCACGCCAAGCTTCGAGAAGAAGGTGACGAACGGGCTTTGTCCCGCCTGGTAAGCGTTCCACGGCAGCAGCAGCACCAGCAGCACCACCGAGCCAACGTAGAACAGGCCGATACGCCAGATCACGCTGTTGATCGCTTTCGGTACCATGGTCTTCGGCTCTTTACATTCGCCTGCGGCGGTGCCGACCAGCTCAATAGAGGCGAAGGCGAATACCACGCCCTGCACCAGCACCAGTGCGGCCATCATGCCGTGGGGGAAGAAACCGCCGTTATCGGTAATCAAATGGAAGCCGGTGCTGTTGCCGTCAAGCGGTTTGCCGGTGCCGAGGAAAACCGTCCCGACCACCAGAAACAGCACAATCGCCAGCACTTTCAGCAGCGCAAACCAGAACTCCATCTCGGCGAACCACTTCACGCCGATCATGTTCATGGTGCCGACGATCGCCAGCGCGCCGAGGGCGAAGACCCACTGCGGCACGTCGCCAAAGGCGCCCCAGTAGTGCATATAAAGCGCGACGGCGGTGATATCGACAATGCCGGTCATCGCCCAGTTGATGAAGTACATCCAGCCGGCGACATAGGCGGCTTTTTCACCGAGGAACTCACGGGCGTAAGAGACGAAGCTGCCGCTGGAAGGGCGGTGTAAAACCAGTTCGCCCAGCGCACGCAGAATAAAGAACGAGAAGATACCGCAAACGAGATAGACGATAGCCAGCGATGGCCCGGCCATTTGCAGTCGCGCGCCGGCACCGAGGAAAAGACCGGTACCGATTGCGCCGCCGATGGCGATCATTTGTACATGGCGGTTACCCATCGCCTGGCTGTAGCCCTCTTCATGAGAGTTCAGCCAGCGACGTTTCGCCGCGTGATGCTCCGTGGTGTTGTTGTTCTCTGTTTTCATTGCATTACCCTGTTGACCTGTCTGACCTTGCGGAATGTCTCAAGCCGCAGCACAAAAACCACACGATTTGCACCGTCGGCTACACGTTCTCTCTTTCCATTGTTTCTGTGTATGGATAAGGGAAAACATGGCGCAGCATCGTAACCGCAATCGTTTACTGACGCAAAACATACCCAGCCGTAAACAGCACACTATTAGTCGAAATTGTGAAGTCAACTCCATCAAGCAGAGGAAATGATTCAGGATGGTGAAAAATGCAACAGAAAAAACCACAACCATAAAACGGTGTTTTACCCAGCCAGCACCTGCATTTGTCATCATTCATTTGCAGAACAAATAGCTTGAGCGCCTGGCAACGCTGACTTTGCGAATTTTTTGCTTACCAAATGTAAATTAATTGTTTCACAGCAGATTCTGCGCGCTCCAGTATTGGCTCATCTTCTCTGACACGAGAGCGTGCCATGTCTTACCGACTAAGTTTGCTGGACAAAAGCCCCATCGCGGAGCATGAAACCGCGCAGGACGCGCTCCTGCGCACGCTGCAACTGGCGCAGCAGGCGGAAAACTGGGGCTATCACCGCTTCTGGATAGCTGAACACCACAACACGTCACAGCTGGCGAGCCCGTCACCAGAGCTGCTGATCGCCTGGATACTCGGCCAGACGCGGCGCATCCGCGTCGGCTCCGGCGGCGTGATGCTGCAACACTACAGCCCCTACAAAGTGGCGGAGAATTTTAATCTGCTGGCGAACCTTGCGCCGGGGCGTGTCGACCTTGGGGTCGGTAAAGCGCCCGGCGGTTTACCGCTCTCCACCCGCGCGTTGCAGCAGGGGGTGAACCCAGAAGAGAAGGGGCGCTTTGCCGATCAACTGGCGCAACTGGATAACTGGCTGTCGCTAACTCCGGACGAAACCGCGGATGAATCCTTACTGGCGACGCCGCTTGCGCCAGTGCAGGCGGAGCGTTTCCTGCTCGGCGCCAGTCTTGAGAGCGCCACACTTGCGGCATCCCTCGACTGGAACTTTGTCTACGCCGCGCATCTCAACGGCGACAAAACCCTTTTTCGTGACGTTGTCACTAAATGGCAGCAACTAAGCCGCCGCGACACGCTGGTTGCCGTGCAGGTGATTGTGGCAGAAACCCAGGCGCAGGCTGACACGCTGGCGCAGCAGGTTGAGGTGTGGGGCGTTGAGCTGGCGAACGGGCAAAAAGTGAGCGTGGCGAGTGAAGCGCAGGGGCAGGCCTTTGCCCGCCAGGCTGGCAGCCCTGCAGTGCGTATTGCGCGGCGCGAAAGCGCAATCATTGCCGGCACGCCAGAGCAGGTGCGGGCCGGGCTGGATGAGCTGCATCAGCAGTTTGGCATTGACGAATTTATTATCGACACGCCGGTGGCGGAAGGACGCGCGCGCGTAAACTCGCTCCTGCTGCTGGGGCAGGCGGTCGCGCAGACGCAAACCCTACAGGAGGTGGCGGGATGAGTTTTACCGAACAGTTAATTGCGTGGCGGCGCGAGCTGCATCAGCACCCGGAGCTTTCACTCCAGGAGTTTGAAACCACGCGGCGCATTCGCCACTGGCTGGAGCATGCCGGGCTGCGCCTGTTGCCGCTCGATCTGCCGACCGGAGTGGTCGCGGAAGTCGGAAGTGGCGAAAAGGTGATCGCGCTCCGCGCCGATATCGACGCGTTACCAATTGAGGAGGCGGTTGACTCGCCGTTTGCCTCGCGCAACCCCGGCGTGATGCACGCCTGTGGGCACGATATTCATACCAGCGTCATGCTCGGCGCGGCGTTGCTGTTAAAGGAGCGTGAGCAGCACCTGCCGGGCAGGGTGCGCATCCTGTTTCAGCCAGCGGAAGAGAGTTTTGGCGGCGCGAAACGGCTGATTAAGGCTGGCGCGCTCGAAAATGTGAGCGCGATATTTGGCATGCACAACGAACCCGGCCTGCCGGTCGGCGCATTTGCCACCCGCGGCGGCGCGTTTTACGCCAATGTCGATCGCTTCAGTCTGAAGGTGAGCGGTAAAGGGGCGCACGCGGCGCGGCCGCATGAGGGCAATGACGCCATACTGCTCGCCAGCCAGCTGGTTGTGGCGCTGCAAAGTATCGCCAGCCGCAACGTCAACACCCTCGAATCGGTGGTGCTAAGCGTGACGCGCATTCAGGGCGGCAATACCTGGAACGTGCTGCCGGAGCATGTCGAGCTGGAAGGAACTCTGCGCACCCACGATGCGGCTATTCGCGCGCAGGTGAAAAAGCGCGTTGAGGCGATCGCCGGCGGGCTGGCGCAGGCCTTCGATGCCGGTATTGCGGTGACCTGGTTCGACGGCCCGGATGCGCTGGTCAATCACCCGCAGTGGGCGGACTTCGCCCGCGAGGTCGCCAACGAGCACGGCTACCGTACCGCAGAGGCGGATCTGCATATGGGCGGGGAGGATTTCGCCGTTTATCTCCAGCAGATACCCGGCGCGTTTGTCAGTATCGGCAGCGCCAGCCCGTACGGTCTGCACCACCCCGCGTTCAATCCTGACGAAGGGCTGATTGATGAGGCGGCGCGCTACTTTGCCCGCCTGGCAGAAAAAGCCTTACAGCACGCTTAACAAACCTTTAAATGACCTGGGGCGGTGGCTCCGGGCCACCTGTTGCCTGAATTCCGGAGGGAGTATGTCTACAGCACGACAATTGCGGCTTGGCACCATCTTGCATGGCGCATCGGGAAATATGTCCGCCTGGCGACATCCTGCGGCGGTCGCCGACGCCAGTATTAATTTTGACTTTGTGCAGGAGACGGCGCGTATCGCTGAGCAGGGGAAACTCGATTTCTTATTTGTCGCTGACGGCTTATATATCAATGAAAAATCGATCCCCCACTTCTTAAATCGCTTTGAACCGCTGACGGTGCTGTCGGCGCTGGCAAGCGTCACCCGGCATCTTGGTCTGGTGGGCACGCTCTCAACCTCCTATAGCGAACCCTTTACCGTGGCGCGGCAGTTCGCCAGCCTCGATCACCTGAGCCATGGCCGGGCAGGCTGGAACGTCGTCACCTCACCGCTGGAGGGCTCGGCGAAAAACTTCTCCCGTGAAAAACACCCGGATCACGCCCTGCGTTACCGCATTGCCGATGAGTATCTCGATGTGGTGAAAGGGTTGTGGGACTCCTGGGAGGAGGACGCCTTTATTCGTGATAAAGCCAGCGGGCAATTTTTCGACCCGGCGAAACTGCACACCCTCAACCACCACGGCGACTTTTTCCAGGTCGCAGGCCCGCTGAACATTGGCCGCACGCCGCAGGGCAGGCCGATTATTTTCCAGGCGGGCGCCTCGGAGGATGGCAAAAAACTGGCGGCGCGCCATGCCGATGCCATTTTTACTCACCATGAAACCTTAGCGGAGGCGCAAGCCTTCTACCGCGACGTGAAACAGCAGCTGGAACAGCACGGGCGACATGATGACGAGCTGCACATTTTCCAGGGCGTCAGCGTGATTGTCGGCGACAGTGAAGCGGATGCCGAGCAGCAGTATCAAACCACCGCCGCGCTGGTCTCCATTAATGATGCGCTCAACTACCTCGGGCGCTACTTCGAGCACCACGACTTTAGCCAGTACCCGCTCGACGAACCCTTCCCGGAGATTGGTGACTTAGGGCAGAACAGCTTTCGCAGCACCACCGATGAGATCAAGCGCAACGCCCGCGAACGCCAGCTGACGCTGCGCCAGGTGGCACTGGAGAGCGCCTCGCCGCGTCCGCGTTTTTCCGGCACCGCTGAACAGGTGGCCGACGGCTTGCAGGCGTGGTTTGAGAGCCGCGCCGCCGACGGGTTCATCATCCAGGGCGGTACGCCGGATACCTTCCCGCGCTTTGTCGAAAAAGTAGTGCCGATCCTGCAAGCGCGCGGTCTGTTCCGCACTGACTACCCCGGCACAACCCTGCGCGAAAGTTTAGGCCTGGCGCTGCCCGCACATCCCCGGTCAACACAATAGAAGAAGAGAACACTATGCAGAGACGCACCCTTTTACTGGCGGCAACGCTTGCATTGACGCCGCTGGCGCAGGCCAGCGAGGTGACCATCAATGGCACCGGCGTTAGCCTTGAGGCCAATTCCACGCCGATCCATACGGCGAAAAACCCGCAGGCGATAAGCCAACTGCCGCAAGGGTACCGCTTTGTGCAGCCGGGTAAGTTCACCGTGGCGGTTGCCGCGCTTAACTCGCCGCCGCTAACGGTGTTTGCCGCTGACAACAAAACCCTGCTCGGCAGCGAAGTGGATATTGCCCGGCTGGTGGCCGACAGCCTCGGGCTTGAACTGAATGTGGTGCCGACCTCCTGGGAGGACTGGCCGCTGGGCGTCGCCTCCGGCAAATATGATGCCGCGATCAGCAATATCACCGTCACCCAGGCGCGCAAAGCGAAGTTTGATTTCGCTACCTATCGCAAAGACTCCCTCGGTTTTTATGTCAAAACCACAAGCCCCATCAAACAGATTCAGCAGGCGGCGGATATCGCCGGGCTGCGCATCATTGTTGGCTCCGGCACCAATCAGGAGGCGATCCTGCTGGCCTGGAACGCGGAAAACCTGAAGAAGGGGCTTAAAGCCTTTACGCCGGTCTACACCAAAGATGACGCCGCGCAGACGCTGGCGCTGCAATCCGGTCGTGCGGATGCCTTCTTTGGCCCCAATGTGATTGGTGCCTGGAAAGCGGCGCTGACAGGCAAAACCCGGCTGGTGGGTAGCGTCGACGGCGGCTGGCCAAAGGCGGCGCATATTGCCGTGACGTTGCGTAAAGGCAACGGGCTGGCACCGGCGGTACAGAGCGCGCTGAATGGTGCGATGGCGAGCGGCGATTACGACAAGGTGCTCAACCGCTGGGGTGAAGGGGTAGAGCGTATCGCGCAATCAGAAATTAACCCGCCAGGCCTTGGCGATTAAGGAGCAGAGGATGAACGAACGTTTCCGCGATGTCTCGCCCGACGCCGACGAGCTGCAACCGATCCTCGCCGGGCTGTTTGCTGAGTATGCCGCCCGCTACGGCGACTACTTCTCCCGCGACGCCGAAGTGGAGCTGACTGAGTGGTATTTACCGCCGCAGGGGCTGTTTATCGTGCTGGAGCGCGACGGAAAGATCATCGCCACCGGCGCTTACAAACCTTTTGATCAGCGCACTGCCGAAATCAAACGCATCTGGACCGACGCCTCGCTGCGCCAGCAGGGGCTGGCGGCGCGCGTGGTGCAGGAGCTGGAGCGCCGCGCCGAGCTTGCCGGTTATAGCCAGATCTACCTGACTACCGGCTTTCGCCAGCCGGAAGCGGTACGGCTCTACCTGAGCCAGGGCTACCAGCCGCACTTCGACCTGACGCGCGATACGGAAGAGTACAGCCTGCCGCCATTTGATGGCCGGCTGCGCTTCAGCAAAGTGCTGTCGTCGGCCCGTCTGAGCAAAACCGCCTGAGGAGCGACCATGAAAAGTACCGAAACAATCAAAGTGGTGCCGGCCCGCTACCCGCTGCGCACCGTGGGGGCCATCGTCGCGCTGTTTGTGCTGGCGGCGGTGATCCAGTCCGTCGCTTTCAATCCGCGCTGGGAGTGGGGCGTCTTTGCCCGCTGGTTTTTCGACCCGGTGATCCTTGAAGGGTTAGGGCAAACGCTGCTGCTGACGCTGGTCGGCACGGTGTTGAGCGTCATACTCGGCGGGCTGCTGGCGCTGGCGAGGCTCTCCTCGTCGTGGCTGTTGAGCAGCCTTGCCTGGGGCTATATCTGGCTGTTCCGCTCGCTGCCGCTGATTGTGGTGCTGATCATTTTGTATAACTTCTCCTACCTCTATGACTCGCTCGCCATCGGCATCCCCTTTACCGGCATTGAGTGGGCGCGCTACGAGACGATTAATGTGCTCGGCCAGTTCGCCACGGCGGTGGTCGGGCTGACGCTGGTGCAGAGCGCCTATACCGCGGAGATCATTCGCGGCGGTTTTCTTGGCGTCGATCACGGGCAGTATGAAGCCGCTGCCGCGCTTGGGCTTCCCGCCTGGCGGCGCACGGTGCGCATTATTTTGCCGCAGGCGCTGCGCACTATTTTGCCTTCGGGGTTCAATGAAATTATCAGCCTCGCCAAAGGCACGGCGATGGTTTACGTGCTGGCGATGCCGGAGCTTTTTTACACCATCCAGATGATCTACAACCGCACCCAGGAGGTGATCCCGCTGCTGATGGTTGGCGCCGCCTGGTATCTGGTGATCACCAGCGTGCTGTCGGCGATCCAGTATCTGGTTGAACGCTGGCTGGCGCGCAGTGAACGCCGCTCGGCTATCAATCCGTCCGTTTACCGTGCAGCAGCGACAACGCACACCACCCACGCCACGGAGCCTGCCCATGCCCATCTCTCCTGAAGGCCATATCTCGATTAGCGGCGTCAGCAAATATTTTGGCCGCCATAAAGCGCTGGATAATGTGTCGCTGGAGATCCCGCCTGGCACGGTGACGGTGATCCTCGGCCCCTCCGGCTCCGGCAAGTCGACGCTGCTGCGCACCATTAATCACCTTGAGCGCGTCGACGAGGGCTTTATCCGTATCGACGGCGAGTACATCGGCTACCGCCAGAAGGGGGACAAACTCTACGAGCTGAAAGAGAAGGAGATCCTGCGCCAGCGGGTCAACGTCGGGTACGTGTTTCAGAACTTCAATCTCTTTCCGCACCTGACGGTGCTGGAGAATCTGATTGAAGCGCCGATTGCCCATAAAAAGCTGAGCCGCAAAGCGGCGGTCGAGCAGGCTTTTGAACTGCTGGATGTGGTCGGGCTGCGCAACAAAGCCGATGCCTGGTCGCGTCATCTCTCCGGCGGCCAGCAGCAGCGTATCGCCATCGCCCGTGCGCTCTCGCTGCGCCCGCGCGTGATGCTGTTTGATGAACCAACCTCCGCGCTCGATCCCGAACTGGTGGGCGAGGTGCTGGATGTGATCAAAAAGCTGGCGCGGGCCGGATCGACGCTGGTGGTAGTGACCCATGAGATCGGTTTTGCCCGCGAGGTCGCCGACCAGGTGGTGTTTATGGTCGACGGCAAAATTGTGGAGCAGGGGAGTAGTGAGGCGGTGCTGAACCAGCCGCAGCACGCCCGCACGCGCCAGTTCCTCTCGAAAGTGCTGTAAGGAGTGCGCATGAAACAGGCATTACTGGCGCTGATAGTGTTCAGCGCAGGTCCGGTTGTGGCCGGGCAGATCGATCTGCGCGCCAACGAGCAGCCGATTGTGGCCAAACGGGATGAAGCGGCGATCGCCAAAATCCCGGCGAATTACCGTTTTGTCGAGCCGGGCACGCTGACGGTTGCCATCTCCGCGCTTAACTCGCCGCCGCTGGCTCTGCTGGCGAGCGATAACCGCACGCGTATTGGCAGCGACCCGGATATTGCCAGGCTGCTGGCGAGCAGTCTTGGTCTCAAGCTGAAACTGGTACCGACCGCCTGGGAGGACTGGCCGCTCGGTATCACCTCCGGGCGCTACGATGTGGCGCTGGTCAATATTGCCGTCACCGAGGCGCGTAAGCAGAAGTTTGACTTCGCCACCTATCGCGCCGACTCACTCGCTTTTTCAGTGAAAGCTACCAGCCCGATAAACGCGATTAGCGGCCCAGCCGACCTGGCCGGGCGCAGAGTGATTGTTGGCTCCGGCACCAATCAGGAGCGGATCTTGCTGCGCTGGAGTGAGGAGAACCGCGCCGCCGGGCGCGAAGCGGCAAAACCGATTTACCTGACGGATGACGCCTCCGGCAATTTGTATATTCAGTCCGGGCGCGCGGACGTGGTATTTGGCCCGCAGTCGGTCGCGGCATATAAAGCGGCGTTGAATGGCACAACAAAAGTGGTCGGGCTGGGGCCGAAGAAAACCTGGGTGGCGACCACCAGCAAAAAGGGCAACGGCCTGGTGCTGGCTTTGCAGGCGGCGATCAACGGCGCCATCGCGCGCGGCGAGTATCAACAGGTGCTGGCGCGCTGGGGTGAGCAGGGCGAAGGGGTTGAGACTTCGCAGGTCAATCCGCCGGGCGTGAACTGGTAAAAAATGATAGCGCTAACATGATTGTTGTGGGCTTTTGCAGCTTGTTTAGTGCACCAAACTTGTACAAAAAGTGAAAATGCGATCGGCTGCAAAAATGTCCGTCAGGAGGGTATCAGCTCAGCGGCAGTTGGCGTGCTTATTAATGTTAGCGCTAACATTTTTTAAACAAAATGGTGAGGTAATACACTGATTTAAAAGTGAACGGAGGTATTGATTGGAGTTATGGTTATACTACAAAATATAACGTAGCCAATGCTAACGCCTCTGCGGGCTCTGTGAGTGAAGATGGCAAGACCTTCTCGTGCTGTTATCTCCCGCGCGCCGACGCTGGATGACGTCGCCCGCGCCGCCGGGCTCTCCTCCATGACCGTCAGTCGGGCGCTTAACACGCCGGACCAGGTACGGTCGGAAACCGTGAAAAAGGTGCTCGCCGCTGTCAAAGCGACGGGCTACATTCCCAATGCGTTGGCCGGCGGGCTGGCCTCCCGGCGCAGCAAACTGGTTGCCGTGCTGGTGCCCCACCTCAACGATCCGCTGTTTGCCGATACGCTTCAGGCAATGGGTGAAACGCTCTCGCAACGCGGTTATCAGATGCTGCTGTGCAGCGCCGGTTACACGCCGCAAACGGAAACCGAGCTGGTATCGACCCTGATGTCGCGCCGCCCGGATGGCATTGTGCTCCCCGGTATCCATCACGCTAATGACCTGAAAAAGATCATCTTCAACGCCAGCGTGCCGGTGGTGGAGACGTGGGATATCACGCCAACACCCATCGACATGCTGGTCGGCTTCTCCCATGAGAAAGCGGGCCTGGCAACAGCAGAGTATCTGCTCGGCAAAGGCTACCGGCGTCCGGGGCTGGTATGGACGACAGAGAGAACGGCTGCGCAGCGTAAAAACGGGCTGTGCGAAGGGCTGGCGCGTCACGGCATTACCGACGTGCCTTGTGTTGAGTCGCAACTGCCTGCCCGCTTTGCTGATGGCCGCGCCGGGGCGGCGCAACTGCTGGAAACCACAGAGTTAGATGTGATTATCTGCGGCTCCGACACCCTCGCGCAGGGGGCGATTAGCGAGATCCAGGCGCGCGGGCTGCGCGTGCCGCAGGATGTGGCGGTAATGGGCTTTGGCGATCTCGACTTTGCCGCAGCAACTGTGCCCGCCATCACTACGGTTGCTCTTGATCGTTACGCTATCGGCGCGCGGGCGGCGACACTGCTGGCTAATCGCATCGAAGGGCGCAGCGACGGCGAGCAGATTATCGATATTGGCTTTCACCTGACTGAGCGGGAATCGGCGTAAAGAGATGAGAATCAACATTATTGGCACCAGCGGCAGCGGCAAATCGACGCTGGGCAAGCGTCTCGCGCGCCAGCTTGACGTCCCTTATATCGATATGGACACCCTTTACTGGCGGCCCAACTGGCAGGGGACGCCGGACGAAGAGCTCTACGCGAAACTTGAGCAGATCCTGCAACAGCAGGGCTGGGTGCTGGACGGCAACTATAACCGCAGCCGCGACATCAAATGGCGTAACGTCGATCTGATTATCTGGATCGATTACGGCTTCTGGCGCACCCTGCGCCAGGCGGTATTGCGGGCGATAAAACGCGCGTGGCACAAACAGGAGCTGTGGCCCGGCACCGGCAACTGCGAAAGTTTTCGCCGCTCCTTCCTGAGCCGCGAGTCGATCATTCTCTGGACCATCAAGACCTGGCGCAGCAACCGCGAGCGTTACGCGCGTGATATGGCCGATCCGCGCTATCAGCACCTGCGCTTTGTGCGCCTGACCTCGCCGCAGCAGGCTGACGAATTTCTCGCCACTCTGACCTAAGCTTAAGCCTCTTGTGACGTGCGAGGTAACCCTATGATCACCGTTTATGGCGTACCCGGCTTTGGATCGGCCATCAGCGAAGCGATGCTTACGCTGGCTGATATCCCTTATCAGTTTCACGATGCTAAAGGCTTTGACCAGCCCGGCCCGCAGCAGGAGATGCTGCGCACGCTCAACCCGCTCTGCCAGGTTCCCACGCTGCAACTGGAAGATGGCAGCGTGATGACCGAATCCGCTGCCGTGGCGCTGATGATCCTCGACCGTCGTCCTGATTTGGCTCCGCCAGAAGGGACGCCGGAGCGCCAGCAGTTCTGGCGGCTACTGATATGGCTGGTGGCGAATGTCTACCCGACCTTTACCTATGCCGATTACCCGGAGCGCTGGGTGCCGGACGCGGCGGAGCAGTTGAAAGAGAGCTGCATCGCTTATCGCAAAACCCTCTATCTGTGGCTGGAGAGCCAGTTGCAGGCCGCGCCTTACGCCTTCGGCGAACAGCTTACGCTGCTGGATATCTATCTCTGCGTGATGCGCAGCTGGGGGCCGCGTCAGGCGTGGTTTGCCAGCAACACGCCGAAGATAAACGCCATTGCCGATGCCGTCTGTACGCTGCCAAAACTGCAGGCGGTGCTGCGACGTAACGAGATTATCGGCTAGCGCGCGTTGCCCGCTGTGTTATCGTCATTTTTTTATTAAAAACAAGGAGCAGACCATGCCGCATATCGATATCAAATGTTTCCCCCGCGATCTGAACGACGAGCAGAAGAGTGCGCTGGCGGCGGATATCACCGAGGTGATTATTCGCCATCTCAACAGCAAAGAGAGCTCCATCAGCGTGGCACTCACCGAGATCGCCCCGGAAGAGTGGCAGGTGAACGCCTGGGATAAAGAGATTGCGCCGCAGATGGATAAGCTGATTAAAAAGCCCGGCTACAGCATGTAACGGCTGGCCGGGCAGGCCTTACTGCCCGGCAACCATCCTTTTACCGCTGGCGACAAAGGTACCGCCGCCGAGATGGTGGATCGTGTTCAGCTGATCATTATCAAACTGCCAGCGCCCCTGCACAAAAGCGCGCTCATCGGCGGCGGCAGAGACCACTTCGCCAAACAGCGTGTCATATTTCTCCTGCGCGGCGGTCGGCGGCAGCAGGCGACACTCCATCCACGCCAGACACTTCTCTTCCACCACCGGCAGGCCCAGCACCGGCCCGGCAATCGCCGGAATGCCATAACAGTTGAACTTATCCTCATCGCGCCCGGTAATGCTGCCGACGGCATAGGTCCAGCTGGCGGCGGCGACGCCGGGAACCACAATGCCGAACATGCCGCTGCGCTCAATTAGCTCGCGCGACCAGGTGCTTTTATCCACCACGATGGCGATGCGCGGCGGCGAAAACTCGACCGGCATCGACCAGGCGGCGCTCATTACGTTGCGACGGTCAATCTGCTCATCGCGACTGGTGATCATCACGGTCGGGCCGTGGTTTAACAGGCGGCTGGCGTGCTCTAACGCCACCGGACGAAAATGGCTCATAACCTCTCCTTTAGCAAAATTTCCGCAACTACCCGGCGTGGCGGGCAACCACAATCTGCCCGCGGCCTTGCTCTTTCGCCATATAGAGCGCGAGGTCGGCGGCACGCACCAGGTTATCAGCCCTGGCGTGGCGCGGCCAGGTGGCGAGACCGATGGAGACCGACACCGGGCCGATATCCTGCGACTCGTAGCGCATCGGGTGTTTAAGTATGGTGTTTAGCAGCCGCTCGGCGATCATTTTCGCTTCGGTTTCGCTCTTACCCGGCAGGATCAGCAAAAACTCCTCGCCGCCGTAGCGGAAGGCGACGCCGCATTCGCCGAGCGTGTCGGTAATAATGCGCGACAGCTCGCGCAACACTTTATCGCCCGCGTCATGCCCGTGCAGATCGTTGAGTTTTTTGAAGTAGTCGACATCCAGCATCAGGCAGCTCAGCAGCGTATTGTCGACCATTGCCTGATCGATCATATTGCGCAGCGTCTCTTCAAGGCTATGGCGGTTACGCAGGCCGGTCAGGGAGTCATAGTTCGCTTTTTCGGTCAGCGTGTCGCGCAGCATCTGGTTGGCTAGCGCCAGCGCGAGGGTCTCCGCCAGCAGTTCAAGATAGATATAGGGCGGCTCTTTGCCCGGCGTGTAGTTATCAAAGGTCAGCAGGCCGATACTTTTGTTCTGCGCATTCAGCGGCACGCAGATTGCCCGTGCGGCGATCTCGGGCACGATGTGATCGCAGGGCATATCAACGTCACCGTTACCGGGGCTGTGTAACTGGCCGCGCTTCAGTGCCCAACAGCTTTCCGGCGCGAAAGGAGCATCTTCGCCGGGCGGCAGCGCCCAGCGGGCGACACAATTCATACGATTCGTGTTGTTATCCAGCAGATAGAGCCGCGCGCCCATATCGGGAACGATCTGCGGCGCAAAACGGCTCACCACGCGCACAATCGCGTGCAATGAATCACACCCCTGCAAACGCTGGGTCATGCGCGCCAGCAGGGTGCGCGTCGCCCATTCGGCATCGCGCTCCAGCTCGAGGCGCTGGCGGGCGAGCCCGTTTTCACGAAAAATGCGGATTGCCTGCGCCATATCGCCAATCTCATCGACCTGCGCCAGCACCGGCGCTTCGACGTTGTAATCCTGCGTCGCCAGTCGGTTCACCACGTCGCTCAGCGTTACCACCGGGCGCAGGATGCGGTGTTTGATAATAAAACCGAGCACAAACAGAAACAGCAGGGCGGTCAGGCCGACCATGATCTCAGAGAGGGTGCGCAGACGCAGGGAGAGGTCGGTGGCGTTCGCAATAGCGCTTTGTGTGCGCTGATCGAGCAGGCTGCGAAAATGCGCGAAGCGGTATTCGGCTTCTGAAAGACGCTCCTCATAGCTGGCGCTAAAGAGCAGGTTCATCGCCTCATCGTTTTTTGCCGCCTCAACGTCGTTGATGGCAATTCGCTGCTCATCTTCCAGCTGATCGAGGGTCTTAAGACCATCACGCAAAATAAGCAGCTCCTCATCGGAAGCGCCATTATCGCGCAGCGCGGCGAGATGATTCTCCAGATCAATATCCTGCTCAGCTCTGGTCTTCCAGCTCTGAATGGCTTCAGGCTGCTTTTTGATCACCGCTTCACGCGCCAGTTCGCTCAATGCCCAGGCCTCTTTTTCCAGCGCATCGGTAAGGGTGTCGAAGAGACGGCTTTGCGTCACCGCCTCGCGTTCATTGCGCTCGGCGCTGGAGGCCAGGAAGAGCGCGACGCCGGAGCTGAGCGTTAACACCACTGTGGCGATATAGGCAAAATTGGTTATCGTGGCGATCCGCACGGGCATCCCTTTTTGGTTAAGAACAGCGTTCTTTTCAGTGTAGACATTGCTTAAAAATCAAGGCGCCATATAAGTGTCATTTCACCGTCATACTCCCTGCCTATAGTCAGCCGCAATCAAATCCCAAAGAGGATAACAAGATGTTTGCTCCCCTGACTTCTGCTCAGGTGGATGCGCCCTGCGGATGCAGACCGCGGGTTTCGCACGGCTTCCTGAAACAGGAGGGCGTCGATGAGCGCATTCACTGACATCCGGCTGCAAGGCGTTTCGTACGCTTTCGGCGCGCACACCGTTCTCAATCGTATCGACTTAGCCATCCCCGCGGGCACCATCGTCGCGCTGCTCGGTCCTTCCGGCTGCGGCAAAAGCACGCTGCTGCGCCTGCTGGCGGGGTTGGCGCAACCGGCCAATGGCGACATCTGGTTTGGCGATCGCTGTGTGGCAAAAGCGGGCTGGTCATTACCGCCCGAAGCGCGCGACATCGGCATGGTGTTCCAGGATTACGCGCTGTGGCCGCACATGAGCGTGGCGCAAAACGTCGCCTTTCCGCTGAAGATGCGCGCTGTCCCGCGCGCTGAGCGTGAGGCACGCGTCGTGCAGGCGCTGACGCGCGTCGGGCTGGCGGAATTCGCCGATCGCAAACCCGCCGGGCTCTCTGGCGGCCAGCAGCAGCGCGTCGCACTGGCGCGGGCGATTGTCGCCGAGCCGGGCGTGCTGCTGTTTGATGAGCCGCTCTCCAATCTCGATACTGCGCTGCGCGAAGCGTTGTGCCATGAGATGGCGCGCCTGTTGCGCCAGCTTGGCACCACCGCCGTCTATGTCACCCACGATCGCCGTGAAGCAGAGCTGCTCGCCGACCGCATTGTTCACCTCGCCTCCGGCGAGGTGGAGTCTGTTCGCACCGTTACGTCAACCTCAGGGGAATCTGCATGAAAGGCTTACTGTCCGTGAAAAAAGGAGTCGCCCTCGCTATGGCGCTGTCATCGATGATCATCTCCAGCGCGCATGCGCTGACGGTTTACACCGCCGGGCCGGGATCGCTGGCGAAAAACCTCGCCAGCGGCTTCGAGCAGCAGAGCGGGGTAAAAGTGAATATCTTCCAGGCCACCACCGGCAAAGTGATGGCGCGTCTTGAGGCGGAGCAGGCCAACCCGCAGGCGGATATTTTGATCTCCGCCTCGTGGGAGACGGCAGAGGATCTGCATAAGCGCGGCTGGCTGCTGCCGTTTACCAGCGCTAATGCCGAAAAAGTGCCGGGAACGCTGAAAAGTGCGGACTATGTGGCGCAGGGCATTTCGGCGCTCGGCATTGTCTGGAACAGCAAAAGCGGCACCCCGGAGCCGAAAGAGTGGCGCGATCTCACCGCGCCTGCGTTTAAAGATAAGGTCACAACACCAGACCCGGCGCTCTCCGGCGCATCGCTCGATTTGCTGATCGGGCTGCAAAATGGCATGGGCAATAACGCCTGGCAGCTTTTTGACGATCTGAAAAAGAACGGCATGGTGGTGAGCGGCCCGAACGCGCAGGCGGTGACGCCGGTGATGCAGGGGGCGAAAGCGGCAGTCTTCGGCGCGGTCGATTACGTCACCTATGGCAATATCGCGCAGGGCGAATCGCTGAAGGTCATTTTCCCGGCCAGCGGCACGGTGATTGCGCCGCGCCCGATGATGATCCTCAAATCGACCCAGCATGAGCAGGAGGCGAAAGCCTTTATCGACTATGTGCTGTCGCCGGAAGGGCAGAAAATGGTCGCCGACGCCTGGCTGATGCCTGCCCGTACCGATGTTGCCGCCAAACGCCCGCTGTTAAGCGAGCTGAAACTGCTGCCGACCCAGAGCGACACCGGCAGCGAGCGCGGCGAGATCCTCAAGCGCTTCAACACGCTGTTTGCCCAGTAAAACCCACTGCGGGGGCAACCCCGCTTTCAGGATCCCTTGCCGTGAATCAGACCGTTATCGCCCGGATAACCACGGCGCTGCTGGTGATACTGGTGGCGCTGCCGTTACTCTTTATTGTGCTGCAGGCACTCTTTCCCCACTTCAGCGCAGGCTCGCTGATCGACCCCTTTTCGGCGATCCCGCACCTGCTCGCCGAGCCGCAGCTGCCGGCAATGTTCAGCGGCACGCTGCAAATCGCCTTTGGTGTGGCGCTGCTCAGTGCGGTGATTGGCCTGCCGCTGGGCGTCGCACGCGGGTTGTTCGATCTACCGTGCCCGAAGCTGTGGGATCTGCTGTTTCTGATCCCGTTTCTGACACCGCCTTACATTGCCGCGCTCTCGTGGATGCTGGTGCTGCAAACCCAGGGCTACCTGATGCAGCTCATCGGGCTGGATCTCAATAATCTGCTGTTCAGCAAAAGTGGCATTGTGCTGGTGATGACGCTCAATATCTTCCCGGTGGTCTATTTCGCCGTCTCGCGCAGCCTGCTTGCCAGCGGGCAGCGGCTGGCGCTGGTCGCGCGGGTGCATGGCGCAACGCCGTGGCGAGCTTTCTACCACATCACTTTGCCGCTGCTGTCACCCGCACTGGCGGCGGGGATGCTGCTGGCCTTCACGCTGGCGATTGAGGAGTATGGCGTGCCGGCGGCGCTGGGCACCCGCTCCGGGGTAGTGATGCTGACGGTCGGTATTGAGGAGAAGCTCGCCGACTGGCCGATCGATCTGCCCGGCGCTTCGTTGCTGTCGCTGGTGCTGATTGCGGTTGCGCTCGGCGGCTGGGCGCTACAACGTAAACTGACCGGCGGAACCGATGTCACCAGCGTCTCCGGCAAACCCGCCGCGCATGTTGGCGCGAAACTGGGGCTGTTTACCACGCCGGTGGTACTGGTGATGGCGATGGTCGGTTTTATCGCGGTGGTGCTGCCAGGGCTGTCGATGGCGGTGACCGGCTTTAGCGCGACGCTCTCTGGCGGGCTGGCGTGGGATAATCTCACTGGCGCTCACTTTGCGGCACTCTTTGCCCAGCGCGGTGATGCGCTGCCTGCGCTCGGCACCAGCGTTTCCCTCGCGTTTGCGGCGGCGCTAATTACCGGCCTGCTCGGGTTATGCGCCGCCTGGCTGGTAGTGATGCAGAAGATAAAAGGGCGCGCGCTTATCGATGCGCTGTCGCTTATGCCCGCCGCGCTGCCGGGCGTGGTGGTCGGGGTGGGGTTGATCCTGCTGTGGAACCGCGCCTTCTGGCCGGTTTCGCCCTATAACACGTGGGCGATTTTGCTGCTCTCTTACTGCTGTCTGCTGCTCCCGTGGCCGGTGCGCTACATCGGCAGCGCCATGCGCCAGCTCGGCGGTAATCTTGAACCGGCGGCGCGCGTGCATGGTGCCAGCGCGTTTCAGGCGCTGCGCTTTATTGTGCTGCCGCTGATTTTCCCGGCGATGCTCGCCTCGATGTTAATGGTTTTCGCCATTGCTTCGCGCGAACTGGTCACCTCGCTGCTGCTGTCGCCTGCGGGCACGCAAACCGTGGCGGTCTTTATCTGGCGGCAGTTTGAGCAGGGCTCGGTGGGTCAGGGGATGGCGATGGCGACGCTGACGCTGATTACCGGGCTGGCCTTGATGCTGACGGCGCTGGCCATCATGCAGCGCAGCACAAAGGGATAAAGTGAAGGCACGAAAACGCCAGTGGCGGGGCAAATATGGGTTATAACCAAAGGACATCACACGCAAGGAGCCTGTATGACCCCGTTTTTAAGCGCTTATCTGGATCGCATCGACTGGCCTCACACGCCGGATATTTCCCTTGAGACCTTACGCGCCGTGCATCTGCACCATAACGCCTCGATCCCGTTTGAGAACATTGACGTGGTGTTGCCGCGTGAAATCGATCTCAGCGATGAGGCGATTTTCGCCAAGCTGGTCGTCGGCAGGCGTGGCGGCTACTGTTTTGAGCAGAACGGCCTTTTTGAGCGCGCGCTGCGCGAGATAGGGTTTGAGGTGCGCAGCTTGCTGGGGCGCGTGCTGCTCGCTAACCCGGATCAGATGCCGCCGCGCACCCACCGCCTGCTGCTGGTGCAGCTCGACGGGGAGCCGTGGATCGCCGATGTCGGCTTCGGTGGGCAGAGCCTGACCGCGCCAATCCGCCTGCAGGAGGAGATTGAGCAGGCGACGCCGCACGGCCTTTATCGCCTGCTGCGGGCGGGGGAAAACTGGCAACTACAGTTCCGTCATCATGAGCACTGGCAGACGATGTATCAGTTTGAGATGGGGGAGCAGTACCAGGCGGATTACGTGCTCGGCAACTTCCACTCCGCGCACTGGCCGACCTCCCATTTTCGCCACCATCTGTTGATGTGCCGCCATCTGCCGGACGGCGGCAAAATGACCCTCACCAACTTCCACTTCACCCACTGGCAGCAGGGCAAAGTGGTGGAGGAGACGCATCTGCCCGACGTTGCCGCGCTGTATGAGACGCTACAGCAGCGCTTCGGGCTGGGAGTGAGCGATGCGCAGTCGGGCTTTACTCTGCAACAGCTGCAAACCGTGATGGACGGCTTTGATCTGCACAGCGGCAAGCGCTAGCGGAGCTCTTTCTCAATCATCCGTGCCAGATGGCGTTTGAAGGCTGATTCATCGACATCTGGCATGCCGAGGATGCAAATCCCGTCCATGCC
This sequence comes from Kosakonia sp. S57, assembly GCF_016516575.1. Lineage (NCBI taxonomy): Bacteria > Pseudomonadati > Pseudomonadota > Gammaproteobacteria > Enterobacterales > Enterobacteriaceae > Kosakonia > Kosakonia sp. S57. Next base: position 47,294 of record NZ_JACVUL010000003.1, read on the forward strand.
GCAGACCATCGCAATCAGCCGCCAGGCGATATCCGCCGCCGGGTCGTGCAGGGTAAATTCGCCTGCCGCCACGCCCTGTTCGATAAGCCTGACGACTTTGACGTGCCACATCTCCATTGTCAGCAGATAAGCGCCTTTGATTTCCGGATCTTTACTCGCCAGCAGCAGCGCTTCGCGCCACAGATGAATATAGGGCTCCAGCCCGCCTTCATCGCTGCCGAGCATCGCGAACAGTTGCTCGCGCCACGGTGCGGTTTCCGGAACCAGCTCTACCTCCAGCAGTTCATCGATCAGCCGAATAAAGGCCTGCGATTTGAGTTCGTTCGACGAGATGAAATGGTGGTGTACCTGGCCCGTTGCCACCCCGGCTTCACTGGCGATGCGGCGCACCGTCATGGCGGAAAAGCCCTCTGCCAGCGCGACACGCATGGCGGCTTGCAGGATCACTTCCCGGCGATCGTCCCGATTTAAATAGCTCATGAAATATTTTCCCCTTAAAACGTGCCGCGGAGTGTAACAAAAAGCTGGACATGTGTTCAACAATCCGTAGGATCGCATTTCTGGACAGGCGTCCAGAACGGATAAAAGAGGAAGAAGTTATGTTTCGTCAGTGGTTAACGTTGGTCATCATTGTGCTGGTTTATATTCCGGTGGCGATTGATGCGACGGTGCTGCATGTTGCCGCGCCGACGCTCAGCACCGCGCTGGATGCCAGCGGGAATGAGCTGCTCTGGATCATCGATATCTATTCGCTGGTGATGGCAGGGATGGTGCTGCCGATGGGCGCGTTGGGCGACAAAATCGGCTTTAAGCGCCTGCTGCTGATCGGCAGCGGTTTGTTCGGCGGCGCGTCGCTGCTGGCGGCATTCGCCCCCACCGCAGGCTGGCTGATTGCCACCCGTGCGCTGCTCGCCGTCGGTGCGGCAATGATTGTTCCCGCGACGCTTGCCGGGATCCGCACCACCTTTTCTCAGGCGCACCATCGCAACACCGCGCTCGGCGTCTGGGCGGCAATTGGCTCCGGCGGTGCGGCATTTGGCCCGCTGATTGGCGGTATGTTGCTTGAGCACTTTTACTGGGGCTCGGTATTTCTCATCAACGTGCCGATTGTGCTGGTCGTGATGGCGCTTACCGCCCGGTATGTCCCGCGCCAGCAGGGGCGTGCCGATCAGCCGCTGCATCTTAACCAGGCGCTGGCGCTGATTGCCGCCATCCTGTTGCTGGTGTGGAGTGCGAAAACCGCCATGAAGGGCACGCTGCCGCTGTGGCTGGTGGCCAGCACGCTGCTGATTGGCGGTCTGTTACTGACCGGTTTTGTGCGCATCCAGCTGGCGGCGAGCCGGCCGATGATCGACATGCGGCTCTTTACGCACCGCGTGATCCTCAGCGGCGCGCTGATGGCGATCATGGCCATGGTGACGCTGGTGGGCTTCGAGCTGCTGATGGCGCAGGAGCTGCAATTTGTGCACGGCTTTACGCCTTTCGCCGCCGGGGTCTTTATGCTGCCGGTGATGATTGCCAGCGGTTTTAGTGGCCCGATTGCCGGGGTGCTGGTCTCAAGACTTGGGCTGCGTTACGTGGCGGCAGGCGGGATGGCGCTCAGCGCAATCAGCTTCTTTGGGCTGTCGCTGACCAATTTCTCGACCCAGCCAGTGCAGGCAGCAGTGCTGATGGCGCTGCTCGGCTTTAGCGCCGCCAGCGCGCTGCTCGCCTCGACGGCGGCCATTATGGCCGCTGCGCCGAAGGAGAAAGCGGCGGCGGCAGGGGCGATTGAAACCATGTCCTATGAGCTGGGCGCGGGTCTGGGGATTGCGGTGTTCGGCCTGATTTTAAGCCGCACATTCTCCGCAACCATCCACCTGCCACAGCAGCTGAGCGCCGAGGAGGCGGCACAGGCCTCATCGTCCATCGGTGAAGCGTTCCGCCTGGCGCGGGAGTCCGATCCGGCGCTGGCAGAGGGGATTATTGCCGCAGCGAAAACGGCATTTACCCACTCGCACAGCGTCGCGCTCAGCACCGCCAGCATGCTGTTAGTGGTTCTGGCAATTGGGATGTGGTTTAGCCTCGCACGCGTTGAGAAAAGCTGATCCCATCATCGCAACAGGGCACTCTGCCAGCCGTAAAAGCGCGGGGCGCCCATCCCCCTTGTTCCCGCAATAGATGCACCTTTCTGTAACTGACACCTGACGCAGATTGCGAAACCACTGCCATCTTCAGAACGACCGCATTTCTCCTACCTCTTAGGAGGCACTAAAACGCAACGGCAGCGACTATTAGGTGTCACGCGCCAGGCGTTATTGATTTACCGCAATTAATTCATCTCGTGAAATGTTTAGTTTCCCCGCCGCAAGCGAAGATTGATTATTGAGGAAAGCAATGAACGTCAACCGCAGACAGTTTTTCCGTATCTGCGCGGGCGGGATGGCAGGAACCACGGTCGCTGCTTTAGGGTTCGCCCCGAAGATGGCGCTGGCTCAGACGCGAAATTATAAATTACTGCGCGCAAAAGAGACTCGAAACTCCTGTACGTACTGTTCCGTGGGTTGTGGGCTATTAATGTATAGCCTCGGTGATGGCGCAAAGAACGCCAGAGAAGCGATTTACCATATCGAGGGGGATCCGGATCATCCGGTCAGCCGGGGCGCGCTCTGCCCGAAAGGGGCGGGTCTGCTCGATTATGTCCACAGTGAAAACCGCCTGCGTTACCCCGAATACCGCGCGCCGGGCTCGGATAAATGGCAGCGCATCAGCTGGGATGAAGCCTTTAACCGTATTGCCCGCCTGATGAAAGCGGATCGCGATGCGCACTTTGTCGAAACCAACGACGCCGGGGTGAAGGTTAACCGCTGGCTCTCCACCGGTATGCTGTGCGCCTCGGCGGCAAGCAATGAGACGGGCATGCTGACGCAAAAATTTGTGCGCTCTCTCGGCATGCTGGCGGTAGATAACCAGGCGCGCGTCTGACACGGACCAACGGTAGCAAGTCTTGCTCCAACATTTGGTCGCGGTGCGATGACCAACCACTGGGTTGATATCAAAAACGCCAACGTGGTGATGGTGATGGGCGGCAACGCCGCTGAAGCCCACCCGGTCGGTTTCCGTTGGGCTATGGAAGCCAAAAATAACAATGACGCGACGCTTATCGTTGTCGACCCGCGCTTTACGCGCACGGCGTCGGTGGCGGATATCTATGCGCCGATCCGCTCCGGGACGGATATCACTTTCCTCTCCGGCGTGCTGCGCTACCTGATCGAAAACAACAAGATCAACGCGGAATACGTCAGACACTACACCAACGCCAGCCTGCTGGTGCGGGATGACTTTGCCTTCGAAGAAGGCTTGTTCAGCGGCTACGATGCTGAAAAACGGCAGTACGACAAAACGACGTGGAACTATCAGTTTGATGACAAAGGTTATGCAAAACGCGATGAGACGCTGACTCATCCGCGCTGTGTCTGGAACCTGCTCAAACAGCATGTCGATCGCTACACCCCGGAGACGGTGGAGAATATCTGCGGTACGCCAAAAGCGGACTTCCTGAAGGTGTGCGAGGTTCTCGCCTCGACCAGCGCCGTAGACAGAACCACGACGTTCCTCTACGCGCTGGGCTGGACGCAACATACTGTCGGTGCGCAGAACATCCGCACCATGGCGATGATCCAGCTGCTGCTCGGCAATATGGGCATGGCCGGCGGCGGGGTTAACGCCCTGCGTGGTCACTCCAACATTCAGGGGCTGACGGATCTGGGGCTGCTTTCGACCAGCCTGCCGGGTTACCTGACGCTGCCGTCGGAAAAACAGACCGATCTGCAACAGTACCTGGCGGCGAGCACGCCGAAAGCGATGTTGCCCGATCAGGTGAACTACTGGAGCAACTATCCGAAGTTCTTCGTTAGCCTGATGAAATCGTTCTATGGCGATGCGGCGCAAAAAGAGAACGACTGGGGCTTCGACTGGCTGCCGAAGTGGGATCAATCCTACGACGTCATCAAATATTTCAACATGATGGCGAAGGGTGAAGTAACCGGCTACATCTGCCAGGGCTTTAACCCGGTAGCCTCGTTCCCGGATAAGAACAAGGTTGTCAGCACCCTCAGCAAGCTGAAGTACATGGTGGTGATCGATCCGCTGGTCACCGAGACCTCCAGCTTCTGGCAGAACCACGGCGAGATGAACGACGTTGACCCGTCGGCGATTGCGACGGAAGTGTTCCGTCTGCCCTCCACCTGTTTTGCCGAGGAGGATGGTTCGATTGCCAACTCCGGGCGCTGGCTGCAGTGGCACTGGAAAGGGCAGGATGCGCCGGGCGAAGCGCTCAACGACGGCGAGATCCTGGCGGGCATTTACCACCGTATGCGCGCAATGTACCGCATGGAAGGCGGTAAAGGCGCGGAGCCGCTGCTCAATATGTCCTGGCACTACAGCCAGCCGCATAACCCGCACTCTGAAGAGGTGGCAAAAGAGAACAACGGCTATGCGCTGGAAGATCTCTATGACACCAACGGTCAACTTCTGGCGAAGAGAGGCCAGTTGCTGAACAGCTTTGCGCTGCTGCGTGATGATGGCTCCACCGCCTCGTCGTGCTGGATCTATGCGGGCAGCTGGACCGAGCAGGGCAACCAGATGGCAAACCGTGATAACGCCGATCCATCGGGGCTGGGCAATACGCTCGGCTGGGCCTGGGCGTGGCCGATGAACCGCCGGGTGCTCTACAACCGCGCATCGGCGGATTTCATGGGCAAACCGTGGGATGCGAAACGGATGCTGATCCAGTGGAACGGTGCGAAGTGGGTCGGGAATGACATTCCGGACTACAACACCGCGCCGCCGGGAAGCAATACCGGGCCGTTTATCATGCAGCAGGAAGGGATGGGGCGTCTGTTTGCTCTCAATAAACTTGCCGAAGGACCATTCCCGGAGCACTACGAACCGGTGGAGACGCCGCTCGGCACCAACCCGCTGCACCCGAACGTCATCTCCAGCCCGGTGGTGCGTATTTATGCAGAGGATGTGAAGCGTATGGGGAAAAAAGAGCACTTCCCTTATGTCGGCACTACCTATCGTCTGACGGAGCACTTCCACACCTGGACCAAGCACGCACGGCTTAACGCCATTGCCCAGCCGGAGCAGTTTGTTGAAATCAGCGAAACGCTGGCCGCAGCAAAAGGCATCCGCAATGGCGATCGCGTTAAGGTCAGCAGCCAGCGCGGTTTCATTCGCGCGGTGGCGGTGGTCACGCGACGTCTGCAAACCCTGCAGGTGCACGGTCAGCAGGTTGAGACCGTGGGCATTCCGCTGCACTGGGGCTTTGAAGGCGTGGCGCAGAAGGGGTATATCGCCAACACCCTGACGCCTAACGTCGGCGATGCGAACTCGCAAACGCCGGAATATAAAGCGTTTTTGGTCAATATCGAGAAGGCGTAAGGGCGCGACATTATGGCTATGGAAACTCAGGACATTATTAAACGCTCTGCGACCAACCCTGTCACGCCGCCGCCAAAGGCGCGTGACTATAAAGCGGAGGTTGCCAAACTCATCGATGTCTCCACCTGTGTGGGCTGCAAAGCCTGCCAGGTGGCCTGCTCGGAGTGGAACGATATTCGCGACGAGGTAGGGCACTGCGTCGGGGTCTATGACAACCCCGCCGATCTCAGCGCCAAATCCTGGACGGTGATGCGCTTTAGCGAAACCGAGCAGAACGGCAAGCTGGAGTGGCTGATCCGCAAAGATGGCTGCATGCACTGCGCGGAGCCGGGCTGCCTGAAGGCGTGCCCCTCTGCCGGTGCAATCATTCAGTACGCGAACGGTATCGTCGACTTCCAGCAGGAGAACTGCATCGGCTGCGGCTACTGCATCGCCGGGTGTCCATTTAATGTCCCGCGCCTCAGTAAAGAGGATAACCGGGTCTATAAATGTACGCTCTGCGTCGATCGCGTCAGCGTCGGCCAGGAGCCCGCCTGCGTGAAGACCTGCCCGACTGGCGCTATTCATTTCGGCACCAAAAGGGAGATGCTGGAGCTTGGCGAGCAGCGCGTTGAGAAGCTGAAAGCGCGCGGTTACAGCAATGCGGGTATCTACAATCCGCAGGGCGTGGGCGGCACCCATGTGATGTATGTGCTGCATCATGCCGATAAGCCAGCGCTCTATCACGAACTGCCCAACGATCCGCATATCGACACGGCGGTCGGGCTGTGGAAAGGGGTATTGAAACCGCTGTCGGCGGCAGGCTTCCTTGCCACGTTCGCCGGGCTGATTTACCACTACATTGGCATCGGCCCCAATAAAGAGGTGGATGACGAAGAGGACGATCATCATGAGTAAGTCGAAAATGATTGTGCGGACTAAATTTATCGACCGCGCCTGTCACTGGACGGTGGTGATCTGCTTCTTTCTGGTGGCGCTCTCCGGCATCTCCTTCTTCTTTCCGACGCTGCAGTGGCTGACGGAAACCTTCGGTACACCACAGATGGGGCGCATTCTGCATCCCTTCTTCGGTGTGGTGATCTTCCTGGCGCTGATGTTTATGTTCGTGCGCTTCGTGCATCACAACATCCCGGACAAGAAGGACTGGCCGTGGGTGAAAAATATCGTTGAGGTACTGAAGGGCAACGAGCACAAAGTGGCGAAGGTCGGCAAGTATAATGCCGGGCAGAAGATGATGTTCTGGACCATTATGAGCATGACGACCGTGCTGCTGGTCACCGGTGTGGTGATCTGGCGCCCGTATTTTGCCCACTACTTTCCGATACAGGTCATTCGCTACAGCCTGCTGCTGCACGCGACCTCGGCGATTATTTTGATCAACGCCATCCTGATCCATATGTATATGGCTTTCTGGGTCAAAGGCTCGATCAAAGGCATGATCGAGGGCAAAGTGAGCCGCCGCTGGGCGATGAAGCACCATCCGCGCTGGTATCGCGACGTCGAACGTCTCGAAGCGAAAAAAGAGAGTACGGAAGGCATTAAGTAATGCGTTTACCGCTCCGGCATCCTGTCCGGAGCGGTTTTTTAGCTGCACCCCGTCGCGCTTTACTCCCGTTTTGCCGCGCGACTCAACGCAACATAATCTTCTCTTTTCTCCATCCATTCCCATCATCTCCTCCCTGGTTTTGTGCAGCGAAAATTAGCAATCCGCCATCATGCAAACAACGTCCTTTCTTCAGGTTTATGCCGAAATTGCGAGGTCGCTTCCTGAATAAAGCAACGCCATGCAAACGGTGAAAATCTTTGCGAGGCATCTTCCAGAATCCTGCATTCCCTTTGGTTTTCCTGGTAACGGCGCGCGGCGTTATGACGATGATGGCGCCCGGCGAAGAGCGTGCCGGGCGCTTTTTGTTATGGGTGCGACACTGCGCTACGCAAGGCCAGCTTCCTCTGCAACAGCGGCACCAGCAGAGGAAACAGAAGGGCGCTGAGGGCGCAAACTATCAGTAATGGCTTAAGGGCCTCGAGGGTCAGCGCTCTGGCGGAGAGCAGCCACGAAGAGAGTGAAAATGCGGCGGTGGTGGCGAGATGCATCAGCGCCGTTTGCAAGGAGCCAAATCCCGCGCGTTGCGCATTATCCGGGAACTGCAGGGTGAGCACCGATGAGGAGACCAGGCGGCTATAGGCCCCTGAGAGAAACAGCACCATAAAAAGCCAGGCATTAGAGCAGTGCAGTGCGGGGATCAGCAGGCTGGCAACGAACAGGGCGCTGGAGGTCAGCGCCAGCGCCAGGGCGGTATAGCGTTGCGTGAGCAGGCCGGTAAACCGGGTCGCGAGATACCCGGCGATACCACCGGCAAAAAAGAGCCAGGCAAGCTCCGTGACCGTTGCGCCAAGCAGCTGCAACAGCGGCACCAGTACAGGAATGAGCAGCATTGGGCTGAACTGTACCAGCGCATTGCCGGAGGCGAAGAGCAGCGTCTGCGCATCAAGGGTGATCTTCTGGCGTGGGCCTGAGCAGCCCTGCTGGGCGGGAATGACGCACACAATCAGCACCAGCGCCACAAGGCAGCAGGCGCTGATTGAGAGCAGTGAGGTTTTCCACCCCCAGCGGGAGCAGATAAACAGCACCGCTGGCATGCCGACAATGCTGATCATGGAAAACGCGGCGATCACCGTCGACACCATCTTGCCGCGTAGCTGCGCTGGTGCGGCGTTGATCAGCAGGCTGGTCGCCACCCCCATTGTCGTGCCGCCGACCAGCCCGGCAAAAAAGCGCAGCGCCAGCAGCACGCCAAAGTGGGTGGTGAGTGTCGTCATAAGAGTCAATATGCACAGCAGCGCCATATTGCCGATTAAAAAGCGCTGCTGATTGATTGCGCCGATGAAGTAGAACGCGATCGCTCCAGAGAACATCGCGGCGAAGGTGTAGGCCGCAGAGACATAGCCGGAGAAGGCGAGCGGCACTGCAAAGGACGGGGCCATAAAGGCGAATATTGGATTGAAGGCCATATATTCCAGCGCGTTAGCGAACTGGATAAAGGAGACAACGATGGCCATGCTGGTAAGCATCCGGGAGGCGTTTTGTTGTGACATAAGTAACGAGTAAACCTGTAAAAAAGAGGAACAGGCACTCTAATACCTGGCAGTTTTGAGAATAAGACGGTAAAAGTGACCGTCATTGTTATCAAAAATGGGATAAATATGCGGACAGGGCTGGATTTTACCGCGTTGAAGATCTTCTGTGCGGTGGTGGATAAAGGGAGTTTTGTGGCGGCGGCGAAGGCGCTGACCATGCCGACATCGAACGTCAGCCGGACGGTTGCCCGGCTTGAAGAGATGCTCAATGTGCAGCTTATTGAGCGCACAACCCGGCACCGGAAGCTGACGCCGTCCGGGCAGCTTCTCTATACGCGCTCAAAGCCGCTGCTTGAGTCGCTGGAGCAGACGGAGGCGGAGTTGATGTCGCGGCAGGTGCAGCTAAAGGGTCCGCTACGCATTTGCATTCCGAGCGAGATGGGGCCAGCGCTGCTCGGCGATCTGCTGGCGGATTTCGCCTGCCGTTACCCGGAACTGGAGATCAGCTGCATAACCAATCTCTCCGGCTTCGAATCCCTGCGCGAAGAGGTGGATCTCGCCGTTATCGTCACCCGTGGAGATCTGGATGACAGCGATTACATTGCCCGGCCACTGGCGACGTTTCCCTGCACCATTGTGGCTGCGCCTGCGCTAATTGAACGCTTCGGCCTGCCGGTTTCCATCCGCCAGTTTGAAAACTTACCCTGCATTACCACCGTCAGCGCGCTGAATGGCGCGGCCTGGCAATTTGTCGATGCTGCGGGTAAGCATGAGGTGGTCAACGTGAAAGGGCATTACCGCGTCAACAGCGGTGAGATGGCCTTCAAAGCTGCGCTGGCAGGAGTGGGGTTTGCCATCCTGTCAAAACAGGCCTGCCAGCAGCCGATTAACGAGGGGCGTCTGGTCGAGATCGTCTTCCCGCAGGCGGCAGCGCCGCTGCGTCTGGTTGCCATCTACTCCAGCCGCCGCTATCTGCCAGTCAAAACGCGGGCGTTGATTGATTTTCTGCAGCAGGGGCTGCAAAGCCCCGCAGATTAAGCAGGGGCAGAAAAACTGTATTCATGGATTAAAACGTCAGCGGACGGGTTTCAACTGGTCTGCCTTACGCGAATGGTCAATAATGCCCGTCGCAAACTTTTAACAAGTGGTTAGTGGTATGAAAAAAACGGTTTTTTCGTTGGCACTTGCGACCTTTGGTCTTGGGATGGCTGAGTTCGGTATTATGGGCGTGTTGACCGAGCTTGCGAATAACGTGGGGATCTCGATTCCGTCTGCGGGGCATATGATTTCTGCCTATGCAGCGGGTGTGGTGATTGGCGCGCCGATCATGGCGATGTTCTCCAACCGCTTCTCGCTGAAAAATGTGCTGCTCTTTCTGGTGGCGCTCTGCTTTGTCGGCAATACGATTTTCACCTTCTCCAGCGCATATCCGATGCTGGTGATTGGTCGGTTAATCTCGGGTTTTCCACACGGCGCTATCTTTGGCGTCGGTGCCATTATCCTCTCGAAAATCGCGCCGCCGGGCAAAGTGACGATGGCGGTGGCCGGGATGATCGCCGGGATGACCGTCGCTAACCTGATCGGTATTCCACTCGGTACGTGGATCGGCCATCTCTTTAGCTGGCGCTACACCTTTGTGCTGATCTCGCTCTTCTTTGTACTGGTGATGGTGTCGGTCATTTTCTGGGTGCCGAGCCTGTATGACACTGCGCCGACCCGCCTGAGCGAGCAGTTTCACTTTCTGAAGAAACCGGAGCCGTGGCTGATCTTCGCCGCTACCATGTTCGGCAATGCCGGGGTGTTTGCCTGGTTCAGTTACGTGAAACCCTTTATGGTGAGCGTCTCCGGCTTTTCACAAAATGCCATGACGCTGATTATGATGCTGATGGGGCTGGGAATGGTGCTGGGGAACATGTTCAGCGGCAGAGTGTCGGCGCGATTCAGCCCGATACGCATTGCGGCAGCGACCGAACTGGTGATCATGCTGGCGATGGTGGCGCTATTCTTCCTCGGCGATAGCAAAGCGGGGGCGCTCTCGTTGGGCTTTATCTGCTGTGCCGGGCTATTTGCGCTCTCTGCGCCGCTGCAAATCATGCTGCTGCAAAATGCGAAGGGTGGCGAAATGCTGGGTGCCGCAGGTGGGCAGATGGCGTTTAATTTCGGTAACGCTGTGGGAGCCTGGTTTGGCGGGCTGATTATTGCTTTTGGCTTTAGCTATAACTATCTGGCGTTGCCAGCGGCGGTGCTGACCTTCGCCGCGCTTACCTCGCTGCTGATTTATAACCGTCGCATCACCAGACACCAGGCAGAAGTGGTGACAGTGTAACGCAACGCCGGATGGCGGCTTCGCCTTATCCGGCCTACGGGAGATAAAAGGTTGCGGGGTTTCGTAGGTCGGATAAGCGCAGCGCCATCCGACACGAGGCTACGTCAGGAACGTTTCTACGGCAGGAACGGTTCGCCCAGGGTTAACATCAGCCGGTTGGCCCAGGCAAAAAAGGCGGCGGACTGAATAAGATCCAGCTGCTCAAGCGTATCCAGCCCCTCGCTTTCAAGGCGCGTTATATGGTCTCTGGTCAGCGCTGGCGGGGTCACGGAGAGCGCGGCGGCGGCGTCAATTTCCACCTGCCAGCGTGCTGATTGCCCCTCATGCAACGCGCCGCCTGGCGCCACCGCCAACAACGTCTCTACGGCGTTATCCTCCTTTGATAACTGGCTGGTTTTGCGTGCGTGTACTGAGGCGCAGTAGATACAGCCATTCACCTTACTTGCGACCGTCGCGGCCAGTTCGCGCTCGGCACGCGGCAGCCCACCGGGCGTATAAAAGATCCCTTTATCCGTCAGCGTGCGCTGCTCAAGCACCGGCAGGTTGCGCCCCAGCAGACGAAAATAGTCAGAATTGCTGTGGCCAAACCTGGCGAGAACGGCCTGCTCATCCACACTGAACTCTTCCAGCTGTTTTGCGGCGATCCACGGCTCCCAGCCCAACTCCTGCTGCGTGAAATACACCGGCGCCGCTTTGCCGCTTCGCGTTTGCGCGGTTGTGTGCCAACTGCCTGCGACAACAGGGGCGTCATTATGCAATACCGGTTTGCCATTCAGGAGACGCAGCCCGGCAAGCAGGCGGCTCTGAAAACTGACAAAGGCGATCAGTTGCGCCAGCGTAACAATATTTTCCGCGCTCCAGCCCGCGGCCTGCAGGCTGTTTAGCGCCTCCGGCGTCGCTTTAACCGGCGAGAAGGTTAGCAGGCGTGCAAACTCAATCGCGGGTGCCAGCTGTGCTGACGTCGGATCGGTCAGACCCAGGCCCGCATAGTGCGCGGCGAGATCGTCCGCGTTATGCCATTTCGCCACCTTGGCCGCCACGCTAAAGCGCGCCTCGGCAGAAAAGGTTTCATCATGGGTGGTAAAAAGTGCGTCGTAGCTGCCTTGCGCATGTCGCGTTGCTGCCTCGCGGGTCTGGCGGGCGGCGGCGAGGGCAGATGACGGGGCAATCCCGGCAAGATCGGCGAGAATGTCGTGACGTAAGCTCATGGTGACTCCTTATAAAATATGCGGCGCAATATGCCTGGCAATCAGTTCAATAGAACGCAGCGTGTCCGGATGGGAAGGCTCCACCGAGTGCACCTGGAAAGAGATATCCGTGGCGCGATGCAGCACGGAATCCTGCCGGAGCGAGGCGAGAACGGTTTGCGGATCGCCAATATGCGCGTCGAACTGCTGGATATAATCCGTGACGTTGTCACCGATAAGGGCATGACCTGCGGCGCGATGCTGCTCTGCCTGGCGGGTCAAACCCGGCGTGGCAACCTGAAGCGCATACGCGGTGGTATCAGCGACAAACGCGGTGCGGGAGGCGAGAATGCGCGGCGCAACGCCAGTTGGCAGGGCATCGCGATAGGCATCGACTATCGGATTCTGGATCTCATCCAGCCTTAAGCCGGGCTTATCAGCAGGGCGTGGCTGCGTACGCGAGAGCATCAAACCGTGTCCGGCCCGCGCGGCACGAACCGCGCCCTCAATGGAAAAGGTCGCGATCCAGACCCGCTCCGTCAGCTGCGGTGCCGGCGGGTAAAGGTGATTATCCGGATGGGCGAGCGAATCGCCGCGCCAGGCGCTCTGAATCAGATGCAGTGACTCCTCAAATACCGCGGCACGTTGATCAATCGTCAGGCCAAATGGCAGAAACGATGTCGGCGTGCCGCCGGAACCAAAGCCGACTTCCAGCCGCCCGTCCGCCAGCAAGTCCAGTACCGCCGCGTCCTCCGCTACGCGCAGCGGATTTTCCAGCGGCAGGGTGATGATCGCCGTACCGAGGCGAATGGTCTGCGTATGTGCCGCGGCATGGGCGAGGAAAAGCAGCGGCGAGGGTAATCCACCCTCATGCTCATGAAAGTGGTGCTGGGCGATCCACGCACTGTCAAAGCCGTGACGCTCAGCGTGGCGGATCTGCTCTGTCGCCAGGCGATAGCGCTCTTTGGGCGGCGCGTTATCCAGTAGACGGGTAAAAAAGCCCAGGCGTTTTCGCGTCATGCGAACTCCTCCGTAGCGGGTTGAAAATGGGGAATAGCGTCAATAAGCTCGCGGGTGTAAGCATCCTGCGGCGCAGCGAACAGCGCCTCGACGCTGCCGTGCTCAACCACCCGGCCGTTGCGCAGTACCGTGACGCTGTGCCCGATACGCCGTACCGTCGCCAGGTCATGGGTGATAAACAGATAGGTCAGCCCCAGTTGCTGCTGGAGTTGCTGAAGCAGGGCGAGGATCTGCGCCTGCACCGTCACATCCAGCGCGGAGGTGGCTTCATCCAGCACCAGAATGGAGGGCTCCAGAATCAAAGCCCGCGCAATCGCCACTCGCTGGCGCTGCCCGCCAGAGAGTTCACGGGCGCGGCGGCTCAGAAGTTCAACGGGTAAGGCAACCCGACCTGCGACCGCCTCGACCCGCGTTCTGCGCGTCGCTTTATCCAGCGGCGCGAAATTTTTCAGCGGCTCTTCGATGATTTCAAACAGCGTCTGGCGCGGATCGAGCGAGGCGAAGGGGTTCTGATAAACGAACTGGATCTCGCGTCGCAGCTGGCGTCGCGCCTCGCGGTTCAGGTGCGTCACGTCACTGCCGTTAATTACCACCGTTCCGCTGTCCGCCTGCTCGAAACCAAGCAGAATACGCGCCAGGGTGGTTTTACCGGAGCCGGATTCGCCCACCAGCGCATGGGTGCTGCCGCGGCGCACCTCAAAACTTACCGCCTCCAGCGCCTGCAAAGTATGGCCTTTGCCCAACGAAAACTGTTTTGCGATCCCCTGCAGGCGAATCGCCGGGGGGGCGAGAGGGTCGCCGGATACCGGGGCGATGGTCAGCGCCTCGCCGCGTACATCGCTGAGCAACTGTCGCGTATAGGGGTGGCGCGGTGCGCGAAGGATAGCGCTGGTATCCCCGTGCTCCTGGATCTCGCCATTGCGAAACACCAGCAACCGGTCGGCGCGTTCGGCGGCCAGCGCCAGATCATGGGTGACAAACAGCACCGCAGTGCCCGATTCGCGCCGCAGCGTGTCCAGCAGATCGAGGATCCGTTTTTGTACCGTGACGTCGAGGGCGCTGGTCGGCTCATCGGCAATAATCACTTCCGGTTGCAGCGCAATGGCGATGGCAATCAACACGCGCTGCTTCATGCCGCCGGAGAGCTGATGAGGATATTGCGCCATACGCTGCTCCGGGTGACTCAGCCCCACTTTATGCAACAACGAGAGCACCTGCGCGTTGCGTTCGGCAGCGCTCAGTTGTCGGTGCAGGCGCAGCACTTCGCCGACCTGCTCGCCAATGGTTTTTACCGGATTGAGGGCGTTACCCGGATCCTGCGGCACCAGGCTTATGCGCGCGCCGCGCAGGCTGTCGAGACGCTTCGCCGACCAGTGGCTGATGGTTTCGCCATTGAGCACGATCTCGCCCCGATCGCGGCGGGCATTCTCCGCCAGCAGGCCAATGATCGCCTGCGCGGTGGTGGTTTTCCCCGAGCCGGATTCACCGACAAATGCCAGCATCTCGCCGCGCTTCAGGCTGAAGCTGACGTTATGTACCACTTCGCGCCACGCCTGCCCGGTGCGGTAACTGAGGGTCAGATTTTCTACGGACAGAAGCGTCATGCGTGGCCTCCACTGAGCTGACGACTGATGCGGTTGACGGCCAGCACCACCATGATCACCACCAGCCCCGGGAAGGTCGTCAGCCACCAGGCGGTAGATAAGTAGTTGCGCCCTTCGGCGATCAGCAATCCCCACTCCGGTACCGGCGGCGGGGTACCGTAACCCAGAAAGCTGAGGGTCGAGAGCGCCAGAATGGCCTGACCAAACTGCAGGGTGGCAAAAGCCACCACGGCGGTGAGCGAATTGGGCAAAATATGCCGCCACACCACTGTCCAGAAGGTGCCGCCGCTGCCCCAGGCCGCTTCGACATAATCGGTGTGGCGAACGCGCACCACTTCGCCGCGTGCGAGCCGCGCGAAGCTGGCAACAGAGGCGACGCCGACGGCGATGGCCGCATTCACCGTCCCGAAGCCCAGTAAAATAATCACCGTCAGGGATAAGAGCAGGGACGGGATGGCGAGCAGCACATCCACCAGACGCATCAGGACCGACTCCACCCGACCGGCAAACGCGCCGGCCAGCACACCGATCAGCGTGCCCACCACCAGCCCCATGGTGACGGCGGCCAGCGCGGCGGAGAGCGAGTGCCTGGCACCATAAACAATCCGGGCATAGAGATCGCGGCCCAGCTGATCGGTGCCGAGCCAGTGCCCGGCCTGCGGCGCAAGCCGCTGCGCACCGGCGACGCCTTCTTCCGGGTTCCAGCCGGTGAACAGCGCAGGGAAAAAGGCGGCCAGCAGCGCCGCAATGAGAACCAGCCACGCGAGCCATAAGCCAGGTTGCCAGCGCAACGGGCTGTGTAGCGGTGTGCGTTTTTGGGCCGCCGCCGCATAATCAACCAGACTCATGACGCGCCTCCGGTGACCGTTTGCAACCGCGGGTCAAACCACGGCATCAGTAGATCCACCAACAGATTGATCAGCACAAAGCCGAGTGCGGAGATCATCACTACCGCCTGTAGCACCGCAATATCCTGATTATTGACCGCCTGCTGCGTAAGCTGGCCCAGCCCGGCACGACCAAACACGGTTTCGGTGATCAACGCGCCAGCAATCAGTTCGCCGAGCAGCAAACCGGCGATATTGAGCACCGGCAGCAGGGCGTTGCCCAGCACATGCCGCCATAACACGCCGGTTTCGCTCATCCCTTTTGCCCGCGCCACGCCGACAAAGGGCTGAACCGACACCTGATCGATGCTGCGCATCAGGATCTGCGCCAGCGGCGCGGAGATCGGGATCGCCACGGTGATAATCGGCAGGATCAGCCCCTGCAAAGGCGTCGGGTTAATCACCGGAATCAGCCGCAACTGGAAGGAAAAAAGCTGAATAAGGGCGATGCCGAGCCAGAAAGTTGGCAGCGAGATAAAGAGCACCGGCAGGGACTGGAACACGTTGCTCAGCCAGCGCAGCGCCGGTAAGCGCGAGGCGACCGCCAGCATAAAGGCCAGCACCGCCGCCAGTAAGAAGGCGGGCAGCGCCAGTGTCAGGGTGTCGGGCAGGTTACTGGCGATCAGCTCGCTCACCGGCACCCCGGCCTGTACGGAGTAACCAACATCGCCGCGCAGCATGGCAAACAGCGTGTGGAAATATTGCTGCCACAGCGGGCTATCCGCGCCGTAAGCAACCCGCATCTCCTCGATTTGCGCCGGGCTGAGGCCCAGATCCGGGTTCTGAAATTTAATCAGTACCGCATCGCCGGGCAGCACCTGGAGCAGAAAAAAGGAGAGGGTAAAGGCGGCCCATAACACCAGCAGCCCTTGCCCGACGCGTCGCAGCAGATAGTGGCTCATCGCGATCCCCTTACTCTTTCTCGATCCAGGCGCCATAGAATGAGGGGCGTCCGACGGCTTCAAAGGCAACGCCTTTCACCGATGGCGCACCGGCAAACACCTGCGGCTCTTCAAAGATAGGGATCACATACGCGTTATCGAGAAGATAGCGCTGCGCATCGCCGGTGAGTTGCAGCCGTTTTTGCGGGTCAACTTCGGCTGAAATCGCCGTCAGCTTGTCATTAAGCTGGTCGTCGCGGAAATTCTTCACTTTGTCGCTGGAGCCGCCTTTTTGCAGCAGCGCATCGCGGTTGGCCGGGAAGAACATACTTTTCACCACGTCCGGGTCGGCGCGGCCCACTTCAGAAACGGTTAAGGGCGTTTTCAGCGGGTCGAGGTTATCCAGCGTGCGGCTGCCGGCATCGCCTGCTTTTACGCTCAGGGCCACGCCGACCTGTTTCCACTGTTGCGCCACCAGTTGCAGCACCTCTTTGTTTTGCGGCTGCGGCAGCGACTCATACACCGTCAGCGCCAGCCGCTGGCCCTCTTTTGCACGCACGCCGTCCGCGCCAGTTTTCCAGCCCGCTTCATCAAGCAGCTGGTTAGCCTTTGCCGGGTCAAATGCCAGTTTGTCGCTGAGATTGACATACCCGGCGGCGGAGGCCGCGATCACCGAGGTGGCCTGCGGATAGTTGCGGGAGAAGAGGGTTTCAACCACCTGCTTCGCATTGGTGGCATGCAGCAGCGCCTGACGTACGCGCAGGTCGGCGACCAGCGGGTTGTCCGGGCGGAAACTGAGGCTGTCATTAACGCCGCGCGTCGGTGCAGCATAGATGGTAAAGCCCTGGTCGGTGGCCTGCTTCTCGTCGTAGGCCTGAACCTGGCGGATAAACCCGGCCTGGCCTGCCAGCAGCGCGCCAATGCGCACGCTATCTTCCGGCGTGACGATGATTTTTATGCCGTCGAGATTGGCCGGGCCTTGCTGGGGGATATTTTTCGGCCCCCAGCGGTAGTCTTTACGCGCCGTGAGGGTCACTTCACGGCCGAGTTTCTCATCGCTGACCACAAACGGTCCGGAGCCAATAATATGCCGGGCGTCGCCCAGCGAATCGAAGCTGCGTTGCAGCGTGCTAAGGGAGACCAGGCCGGAGCCGATGGTCGCCGTTCCCTGCAGAAACCCCGGCGAGGGCTTTTTAAAGTAAAACTTCACGGTGTGCGCATCGATCACTTCACTGTGGTCGTAGTTGTTGATCACCTCTGAGACCGGCAGGCGCTGCGCTTTATTCCCGAGCCCGTAGGTATCGAAGTTTTTCGCCACCGCTGCCGCATCCAGCGGCGTGCCATCGGAGAAGGTCACGCCGGGGCGAATTTTAAAGGTGTACTCCGTTTTATCGGCGTTGCTGCTCCAGCTCTCGGCGATCCACGGCTCCACCTCCAGTGTTTTGGGGTTCTGCCAGGTGAGTTTGTCGGTAATTTGATTGAGGATGCCGCCATTCGGGTAGAAACCGCCCGCCGGGGGGTAGAGGTTGGTGTGTGCCTGCTGCTCAAGATAGATCAGCGTGCCGCCTTTAACCGGCGTTTGCGCTGCCTGGCTCAGCAACGGAGCAGCCGCGATCAACGCCGCTAACAGCGGTCTACGAAAAGGGAAGCGCATGGTGAATTCCTTTGTTATCTCTTGTTTTAACGTCGCCTTCATCATCCGGGGAGCGTCAGAACAAGCGAACAAAGGAAATGAGATAAGCTTTTCAGAAAAGCGCAAAACAGTGGGGATGGGGAGGCAAGCGTAAGAGCGGTGCAGGGCGCGAACACCCTGCACCGTGCGCGATCAATGACGTAAATCGATCACCATACGGCCACGGATCTGGCCCTGCTCCATCTCTTTAAAGATGGCGTTGATATCTTCCAGCGGGCGCAGCGCCACTTTCGGCACCACTTTCCCTTCGGCGGCAAACTGGAAGGCTTCGGTAAGATCCTGACGGGTGCCGACCAGCGAACCCACCACCTGGATGCCGTCCAGCACCAGACGTGGAATATCGAGGCTCATCGCTTCCGGCGGCAGACCGACGGCGACCACACGTCCACCGGCGCGTACAGCGTCGACCGCCGAGTTAAAGGCGGCTTTCGCCACGGCAGTAACTACGGCCGCATGCGCGCCGCCGGTTTTCTCCTGCACCACTTTCGCCGCATCTTCGCTGCGCGAGTTGATGGTCAGATCGGCGCCCATGCTGGCGGCAAGCTTAAGCTGCTCGTCATTCACATCAATGGCGATCACTTTGGCATTGAAGACATTTTTCGCGTACTGCAACGCCAGGTTGCCGAGGCCGCCCAGACCATAAATCGCGATCCACTGGCCCGGCTTAATCTGCGACACTTTCACCGCTTTATAGGTGGTGACACCCGCACAGGTGATGCTGCTGGCTTCCGCAGAGCCAAGGCCGTCCGGCACTTTTACCGCGTAATCCGCCACCACAATGCACTCCTGCGCCATGCCGCCATCGGCGGTGTAACCGGCGTTAACCACTTCGCGGCACAGGGTTTCATTGCCGCTGTTGCAATATTCGCAGTGGCCGCAGCCCTGGAAGAACCACGCAACAGAGGCGCGATCGCCTGGTTTCAGCGAGGTGACGCCTTCGGCAATCTCCGTGACGATGCCAATCCCTTCATGACCGAGGATCACCCCGGTCTTGTCGCCAAAATCACCGTTTTTAACATGCAGATCGGTGTGGCATACGCCGCAACACTCCATTTTCAGCAGCGCTTCGCCATGTTTCAGCGGGCGCAGCGTCTTCTCTGCAATAGCAACCTGGTGATCCTGAGTAACAACGGCAGCTTTCATCTTTAATCTCCTTGCTGGCAAAAGAACGGTGAAGCGCTATCGCCTCATCCCTCAATACCCCTTAAGAGTTAATGGTTTAGGAAAGGGATTCAATAGCCTGGCAACAGAATGACATACTTTGCCG
Organism: Kosakonia sp. S57; assembly: GCF_016516575.1. NCBI lineage: Bacteria > Pseudomonadati > Pseudomonadota > Gammaproteobacteria > Enterobacterales > Enterobacteriaceae > Kosakonia > Kosakonia sp. S57. Next base: position 66,661 of record NZ_JACVUL010000003.1, read on the forward strand.
CCATTACCCTTATATCAGGTAGGGTAAATGATGAGTAATCAAACAGTTAATGTGGTTACAAAACGTGCTGCACAGATGTCATGAATATGTGGGAAATATGAAAAAAGGCACCTTGCGGTGCCTTTGAAGGAGAGATAAAACGGCTACAACAGCAAGCGAAGACGGGCGATCTCGTCGCGCCACTGCGCCTGCAACTGCGGTTTTTGATGCTTCTCTTTACGCGCCAGATCCTCCTCCAGCCGCGTTTCCAGATCGATTAGCCGCTCCAGCAGAGCGTCATCATCGTCCGGTGGCGCAGCGGCGCAGGATTGCGTGTTAACCGCCGCAACCGGCGAGCCAGCGCGTTCACGCAGACGCCCAAACACCGCGTCAGCATCATGCCACTCGCTCAGCTCGCCATCTTCCACCAGCCAGAAACGGTTACAGCTCTGGCTGATTAGCTGCCGGTCGTGGCTCACCAGCAGCACGCCGCCGCTGAACTGCGTTAACGCCTGCGCCAGCGCCTCTTTGCCCGCCATATCAAGGTGGTTGGTCGGCTCATCGAGCATCAGCAGGTTAAAGCGCGCCAGCGACAGCCCGACAAAGAGCAGCCGCGAGCGCTCGCCGCCGCTAAGTGTTGCCACGCGCTGGCCGTGGCGAGGAAAGGCAAAACCGGCGCTGATCAAGGCCATTTTCCTGTCACCCGGCGCCGGGGCGAAAGGCTCCAGCGCGTCGAACAGGGTCGATTCGTCCGGCAACTGGTGCAGGCTCTGATCGTAATACCCGGCATGCAGCCGCGGATGCAGGCGCAGAGCGTCATGCTCCGGCTGGTGGTAAACCTGCCAGATAAGCCTCAGCAGAGAGGATTTCCCGCAGCCGTTGCGCCCGAGCACCGCCACCCGATCGCCGCTTTTCAGGCGGGCAAGGGGGATGCGGAACAGCGCAGGCAACCCCGGCACGGGGGAGACCGCCAGGTTCTCCATCTCCAGTAAGCGGTCAGCCGCTAAGGGTTCGCCATGCAGCGCCAGCCGCCACTGGCTGCCGTCGGTCAGCTCCGTCTGGCTCGCTTTCAGGCGATCCACCTGGCGTGCCATCTGTTTTGCTTTACGCGCCAGATCTTCGTTGTCGTAGACGCGGCCCCATGTCGCCAGCCGTTTGGCGCTGGCGGTCACACGGTCAATCTCCTTCTGCTCCGCTTTGTGGCGCAGGGCATCGCTCTCATCCCGCTCCTCAAGCGCTTTGCGCGCCAGAGTGCAGGGCAAGGCGAAACCGTGCAGCGTATGGTCGCGCAGGATCCACGTGCCGTTGGTGACGGCATCCAGCAGCGCGGCGTCGTGAGAGACCATCACAAAACTGCCGGACCAGCTTTGCAGAAACTGCTCCAGCCACAGCAGAGTGGGCAGATCGAGATGGTTGCCTGGCTCATCCAGTAACAGCAGGTCGGGTTCGCGGATCAGCGCCCGCGCCAGCAGCAGGCGGGTGTGTTGCCCGCCGCTCAGCGTCGCCGCCGTTAAGGCAATTTCCTGCTCGTTCAACCCCATCGTGGCGAGCAGCGATTCTGCGCGCCAGCGCTGGGTTTCCCGTTCAGCAGAGGGGAGTTGCGCCAGCACCGCATCAAGCAGCGTCATTGACAACAGTTCATCGGGGAGGTGTTGCTCCACGCGCGCCAGCAGGCAGTGATGCGCCTGTGTCACCATACCGGAAAGCGGGGAGATCGTGCCATCAAGCACCTTCAGCAGGGTACTTTTGCCGCAGCCATTGTCGCCAATAAGCCCAAGGCGATCGCCCTTTTTCAGGGTAAAGGAGAGGTCAGAAAACAGCGGACCGAAGGCGGTCTCAACACGGATTGATTGTGCAGATAGTAGTGTGCTCATTGCTTACTCAAGAGTTACAGGCGTGAAAACGCCTCGTCAAACATCGCTGACGACAACCCGGTAAGCCCGAGGGAAGGGAGAGTTATGCTTCGCTCAAGCAGAGGTCATCGCAGCACGATACCGGTAACGCTTGAGCTGGCGCGATCGCCAAATGCATGTGAATAGTCAAACAATTCACAATACAGCATAGGTAGCCTCCTTTTTTATATTCAGTAAGTTGATGGGTAAAAAGGAGTTTAGCGAGGAAGTGAATGATTTACCAGCAACAAAAAACCCGGAGCAGCGTGCTCCGGGTTGCGGGGAGAGTTAAATCGAGGTACGGCGATAGTTGCGGTACTGCGGCTCCCAGAAGTTGTCATCAATGGCCTGCTTCAGCGCTTCCGGGGAGGTTTTCACCGCCACGCCTTGCTGCTGCGCCATTTTGCCGACGGCAAAGGCGATTGCGCGCGACACGATCTGAATATCCTTCAGCTCCGGCAGTACCAGCCCTTCGCCATTCAGCAGCAGCGGCGAGTACTCGGCCAGCGTTTCACTCGCCGCCATCAGCATGTCGTCAGTGATACGCGACGCGCCGGAGGAGATCACACCAAGGCCAATGCCCGGGAAGATATAGGCGTTGTTGCACTGGGCAATCGGGAAGACTTTATCCTGAAACTGTACCGGGGCAAACGGGCTGCCGGTGGCAACCAGCGCCATACCATTGGTCCAGCTGATGATGTCCTGCGGCGTTGCTTCCACCCGCGAAGTCGGGTTGGAGAGCGGCATCACGATCGGGCGCGGGCAGTGTTTGTGCATCTCACGGATAATCTCCTCCGTGAACAGCCCGGTCTGGCCGGAGACGCCGATCAGGATATCCGGCTTCACGTTGCGCACCACATCAAGCAGGGAGATCGCTTCGTTCTGCACGTTGATATCCCAGTTTTGCAGGTTTTCGCGCTTCTGGACTAATCCGGTCTGGAACGGCAGTAGGTTCGGCATGCCGTCGGTCAGCAGACCGAAGCGGTCAACCATAAAGACTTTCTGGCGCGCGGCTTCTTCGCTAAGGCCTTCACGCTGGGTCTGAGCGATGATCTGCTCGGCGATACCGCAGCCAGCGGAACCGGCCCCGAGGAAGACAATTTTCTGATCGCTGAGCTGGCTGCCCGCCGCGCGGCTGGCGGCAATCAGTGTCCCGACGGTGACGGCGGCCGTGCCCTGAATGTCATCGTTGAAGGAGCAGATCTCATCCCGGTAGCGGTTCAGCAGCGGCATGGCGTTTTTCTGGGCGAAATCTTCGAACTGCAACAGCACGTCCGGCCAGCGCTGTTTCACCGCCTGGATGAACTCATCCACAAAGGCGTAGTACTCATCGCCGGTAATGCGCGGATGGCGCGAGCCCATATAGAGCGGATCGTTGAGCAGTTGCTGGTTGTTGGTGCCGACATCCAGCACCACCGGCAGGGTGTAAGCCGGGCTGATGCCGCCGCAGGAGGTGTAGAGCGACAGCTTACCGATAGGAATGCCCATCCCGCCAATGCCCTGGTCGCCAAGGCCGAGGATGCGCTCGCCGTCGGTGACCACAATCACTTTGATATTGTGGTTCGGCACGTTTTGCAGGATGTCATCCATGCTGCCGCGGTTTTGCCAGGAGATGAACACACCGCGCGCGCGGCGGTAGATATCTGAGAAGCGTTCGCACGCCCAGCCGACCGTCGGGGTGTAGATCACCGGCATCATCTCTTCGAGATGATTTTCGACGAGGCGGTAGAAGAGGGTTTCGTTGGTGTCCTGAATGTTACGCAGGTAAATGTGTTTATCGATATCGGTCTTGAAGCCCTGATACTGCAACCAGGCACGCTCGGCTTGCTCTTCAATGGTTTCCACCACTTCCGGCAGCAGGCCCAGCAGGTTGAAACTGCTGCGCTCTTCAACGCTGAAGGCGCTACCTTTGTTCAGCAGGGGAAACTCGAGCAACACGGGTCCTGCGTAGGGGATATACAGTGACCGATTCTTATTATGTTTGGCATTCATCTAACAGCTCCTTGAGAAACGAACGCGCGCACGGGGGGTGAGGTCGCACGCGGGTACAGCGGCGGGCGCAATTATAAAGCATTGAATGAGCAAATACTTCCCGATTGACCTATTCGTTGATTGAATTTTTATCAACTTTCCTGGTAAGCGGCGTGTGGGGAGCTGAAAGGTGATGCTGGCGGCATAAAAGAGAAGAGGGAGTAACGCGGAGTAAAGCCCGGATAAACACCACCCCGCAGGGTGGTGTGGGAGTGGGTCTTAACCCGCGCGGCGATGACGGCCGGAGCGGTGGGAGACAACGGTCTCCTCGTTGTTGTCTTTGGTGACAACCTTACGGGTGTTCGACACTTTGTAATCCAGTCCCATAAGATGACGTGCCTGACGGTTCGATTTCATGCTTACTCCTTAATCCAGTTGCGTGTTTCAAGGACAAGCCCGGTAAATGGCCGGGCGAAATACAATCACATCATTGCAAGGTATGTTTCCATACCGAAAGATTATCCTCGGCTATCGCTGCGCAAATCTCAACCCTGATGGGCACTTTTAAGAACAGTCTCGCTGACCTGTGCGCCACATCACGCTTTTGGCCCGACTAGCAGCGTCAGCGGCCCACCGAGGCGCCTGTTTTGCAGCGGTCGCAGGCTGGCGAGCCGCGCGCGCAGATCGTTATCGCAAGTTGAGAGCTGGCACCAGGCCTCCAGCCAGGCGAGATTTGTCGGGTGCTGCAAAAAGGCCATATCCTGCTGAGCGCCGCTTCTGTCGGTGAAGGGCTGCGGGTTATCCAGCCCCGCAATCACCTGCGTGGCAAGCCGCTGTAACGCAGCCCTATTCTCCTGAGCCATATCGACGCCGTTAGCACGGGCAAAAAGGGCGATCATCACCAGCGGTTGCAGGGCGTAATTGTGATAAGCCAGCGCCCGCTGGCGGCGACGCAGCTCATTAGGCAGAAAGCCGTTGGCATCAATCTGGTTCATAGCGGTGCGGTAGATCGCCAGGGACTGGTCAAAGAGATCCTGCCGCCCGGTTGCTACCGAGGTTGCCATTAACGCCCAGGCCGCCCAGTAGCTGTGATTATTGACCTTGCTTTGCGGCAAATCCCGCCATTCACTGGCGGTTAAATCCCCCATTTCGCCCAGCCAGCGGGTGATGTTTTGCGTCTGCTCAGGCCAGGCGTTCAGCGGATGGCTCGCTGAAAATTGCAGCTGAAGCCAGCCTGATGAGAAGGTGGCCAGCGCCCATTTGCGCATCGATTTGCCGGTGTGGTTTCGCGCCTCGCCGAGCAGCGCCCCGGCCGTAGCCCAGCGATTGAGCGCGGTGACAACACAGGAAACATCGCGGGCATCGCCGCTGCGGTGCCAGGCGGTGATTTGCGCGCTGACGAATTTTTCCATATCGGCGATGGCGCGAGTTTGCTGGTGAAAAGCCGCTTCCGCCTGCGGATTGAGCGTGGCGCGGGCGCTGTCTGAACCTTCATATTTACTGCGAAAATCGAGTGCGCCGGTAAAGGGCGGTGGCGCGTCGGGGCAGGAGAGGGTTTTAGCCAGCGTGTGCGTTGCCGGGGACTGGCTAAAGCCTGCGGGGGGAATAAGGTGGGCGGCGTGGGTTGCCGCTGTAAAGAGGATAAAGATCAGCCCTGCGCGCAGAAACACCATGCTACGTTCTCCTTCCGCTACTGGAAGGGGGGACTATAGCATGGCCGTTTGCTTTTCAGCTGCCGCCAAAAACGTGCACCGCACGATGCAGGCGCGCGGCGCGTGCAGAGAGGTTTTCCGCCGCCTGGGTGACGTGGTCAACCATGCCGCTATTGTTTTGCGTCATGCCGCCCACGCGGGAGACCGAATCGTTAATCAGCGCCAGCGCCTGCGTCTGTTCATGGGTGGCGGTTCCGATCTCTTTAATCATCGTCGACATGGTGACCACGTTCTCGATCATCGCCGTCAGGTGGCTCTCCGTGCTGGCAACCATACCGACGCCGCTTTTCACATTTGCCACGTTGTGTTCAATCAGCGTCTGGATCTGCCGCGCTGCCGAGGCGGAGTGCTGAGCCAGATTACGCACCTCGGCGGCCACCACGGCAAACCCGCGGCCCGCCTCACCGGCGCGCGCGGCTTCCACCGCAGCGTTGAGGGCGAGGATATTGGTCTGGAAGGCGATGCTGTCGATGACGCCGATAATATCGACGATCTTGCTGTTATCGGCCGAGACGGCCTGCATCATCGCGATCGCCTGTTTCATCGCTTCTCCGCTCTTCACCGCGCCGGCGCTGGTTTCATCTGCCCGGCTCATGGCCTCTGCCGCCGTTTCCGCCGTCTGTTTCACCGCGCTGGCAATCTCCTCCACCGCTGCCGCCGTCTGGTGCAGGTCGGCGGAGGTTTCTGCCGTGCGGCTGTGCAGCGCGTCGCCTTCGCGGGCGATCTGCTCGCTTACCCCACGGATCCCGTCAATTTGCGCTGAGACATCGCCGACCAGCGAATTGAGGTTAAGCCCGGACTGATTGACCAGGCGCATCAGAAGCCCAATCTCATCAACGCGATTAAAGTGCTGGTAATCAGCTTTGCGCCCGGAAACGACGCGCTGCATTTGCGCGAGTACAATTTTCAGTGGGCGGGAAAATTGCTGCTGCAAAAAGAGCGTGAGCAGGGCAAAAATAATTAACACCGCTGCGGATTTTTCTACGGCATTAAAATAGAAGAATTGCAATACCACTAACAGAGCAGCAGAGGGGATGATGCCGAAATAAATGCGTCCGGCCGCACTGATACGTTGAAATAAAGATAAAAATGAAAGTAAACCGCGACGAACCAGTAATCCTTTATAAAATTTATAACCTTTAATTTTATTTTCATTAACACGCTGATAAAGCGACGCGCTGGCGTCAATCTCTTCGCGTGCCGGAATATTACGCACTGAGATATAGCCGGTTAATTTTCCTTGCTGGTAGACCGGCGTGACGTTGGCGCGCACCCAGTAGTGATCGCCGTTTTGACGGCGGTTCTTGACGATCCCGGTCCAGCTGTCGCCTTGCTGGAGGGTAAACCACATATCGCCGAAGGCGGCGGGCGGCATGTCCGGGTGGCGAATAATATTGTGTGGCTGACCTTTCAGCTGCTCTTCCGTAAAACCGCTGGCCTCAATAAATGCTGTGTTGGCATAAGTGATATGACTTTGCGTGTCGGTTGTCGATAATAATGTCGAGTCTTCGTTAAGTAAATATTCGTTTTGTGTAACGGGTGTGTTGCGTTTCATAATAACCCCACGGTGGATCGCGCCATGTATTGCCGCAGGCGCAAAGAGCATAGTCATTTTCTTCATGAAATGTCGTTATTGTTATTGCCCGGGCATTTTCCATTAACTTAGGCGACACGAAAAGCAGTTGGGTTAATTATTTTTTAAGTGGCACTTAAAGAGTGAAGCGCATAATTGTTATTATTCTGAAAAATTAAAATGGGCTGCGAAATATCAGCTAGCATTAAGTAAATGCTTAAGCCAAATTGATGGCGGGCGATGTGGAAAGGGGACAAAAAAGCGCAGCGGGGAAAAGAGGTTTTAACATCGGGCTGCGAAGGGTGCGTGAAGGAATGTGTACCATAAAGTCACTTTAAACTGCGATCACGCTAACAGATTGGCCTCTGTTCAGCCAACGGGATGGGCAGGATATTGCTAGACTCCCGCGATGGCATCATCCATTCGGGTTCTTTGTGGGCATTTTGAGGGTAGCATCGCGTGTTAGCGACTTTGATATACCGTAGCCGACTGAATCGGGCATTAATTCCCTCTCAACTGACTACTATCGTCGAGCGAGCAAACCACAGCAACGCAACGTTGCAGGTGACGGGTATCTTATTGTTCGACGGCGAGTATTTTTTGCAGGTTCTTGAAGGACCGCTGGAGTCGGTTAACAGCGTTTTTGAACGCATCAACAACGATATTCGCCACGGTAATATCGTCGAACTGCTGCGGGACTTTGCGCCGCGCCGCCGTTTTGTCGATCGCGGCATGGTGCTGTTTGATTTGCGAACGGTGCAACCTGCGGCGGTGCTACGCGCTGTATTGCGCTTTGGCATGGTGCGCTACAACCAGGCGAGCAGCGATCGGGCCTACAAATTTATCCGCAATTTTATCTCCTCGGCAAATAACAACGGCGGCGTACGCAATACCTCGCCTGACGAGTGGCGCTTTACCCGCAAAGCGTCGCCGTTTAGCCAGGAGACGCTGCCCATGCTCGAAGGACAGCCCTGTCAGTTCGCCTTCCAGCCGATTATCGAACCGCTGCGCGGCAAAATTTCTTCACTGGAAGCGCTGATCCGCGGACCCGACGGCGGCAGCCCGCAGGACTATTTCGCGACCATTGCGCCGGAGAAACTGCACGAAGCGGATCTCGCCTCCAAAGCGTGGGCGCTGGCGATGGCACGTCGTATTGGCATCGGCAACCACAAAATTGCGCTTAACCTGCTGCCGATGTCGCTGGTCAAGATCCCGGGGGCGGTGGATATGCTCCTTGGGCACATTGCGCGCAATAAGCTCAGCCCCGGGCAGATTATTGTCGAAGTGACGGAAGATGAGGTGATCTCCAGCTATGACGAGTTCACCTGGGCGATCCGCCAGCTGCGCGCGGCGGGGATTGGGCTGGCGATTGATGACTTTGGTTCAGGGTTTGCCGGGCTGTCGCTGCTGGCGAAGTTTCAGCCCGATAAGCTGAAAATCGATCGCACTATCGTTACCGATATTCATCTTCATGGCCCGAAACAGGCGATTGTTAAAGCCATTCTCGAGTGCTGCGCCGAGCTGCAAATTAGCGTGGTCGCGGAAGGGGTGGAGAAGGTGGAAGAGTGGTGCTGGCTTGAAGCCGTTGGCGTCGAGCGTTTTCAGGGCTTCCTCTTCGCCCGCCCGCTGCTGAATGGTGTGCCGGCGATTAACTGGCCTGAGCGTATTCCTCTCAATAAAAAACCCTCATAGCACGAAACGTTTAACCGGTTTGGCTTATAGATCATCGTACTTCTATGCTTAACGTATCGACAGTGGATGTGACAAAGGAGCGTGGATGAAAATTAAAAAGCAGCTCGCACGGAAACTGGCACTCGAATCTTCTCTGGGGCGCAGTATTACCTTTTTTATCGTGGCGCTGCTGCTGGCAGGAATGGCAACTACCACCTGGACGCTGACCCGCTCCTGGGAGCGTGCGGTCGAGGATATCGAGCGCGATGCGGTTAACCTGTCGATCTCGCAGGCGCGTCAAGCGGAAGATACTTTTCTCCAGGCGGAGCTGGTGCTGCGCGATATTCGCCGTAATCTGCCGGTAGAGAACGTTGACCAGATCAACGCACCACAGTTTGATATCTATCTCGCCGATCTGAAATCCCGCCTGCCGCAGCTGCATGGCCTGATGGTCTATGACGCTCAGGGCAATATGAAGTCGACGTCGTTTGGCAAAATCCCGGTGATGTCAAACAACAGCGACCGCGAATATTTTGTTTATCACCGCCGTAATGGGCACGGTGGCGTGCACATTGGTCATGTGATCCGTAGCCGCACTACCGGTGATTTAGTGATCCCGGTGTCGTTACGCATCAGCGATAAAGCGGGTGGCTTTGAAGGTATCCTGCTGGCGACGGTGCGGATCGACTACTTCCGCCATTTTTATGCTTACTTTGAGCTTGGTCAGCGCGACATGCTGGCGCTGCTGAATATTGACGGCACAGCGCTCTATGTGCGCCCGTATGGTGACGAGATCATTAACCGCAATCTCTCTGCCAGCCCGCTCTTTACCCGGGAGCTGGCGCGAAAAGATCGCGGTAACGGTACCTGGATCTCCGCGCTCGATCACGTTGAACGCACTTATGGCTTTGCCCGGCTTGAACGCTATCCGCTGGTGGTCGCTGCCGGTTACGACAGACCGGCGCTGTGGAACAGGTGGTTGCAGGAGAGCCTGCCGGATCTGGTGCTTAACGGCATGCTGCTGCTCGGCACCCTGTTGATGGGGTCGATTATTTTTCGCCAGGTGCGGCTCAATGTACGTAATCAGACCGAGCTTGCGGTGCTGCGTGATGAGCTGACCAGTATCAACCATACGCTGCAATTGATGGCGCTGGCCGATGGGCTGACGGGGCTTGCGAACCGTCGCCAGTTCGATCTCTTTTTAAATAAAAGCCTGAAGGCCTCAGCGCTGACGCAAAAACCGGTAGCGCTGATTATGATCGATATCGACTACTTCAAGCGCTATAACGATTTTTACGGCCATGTTGCCGGGGATAACTGTCTGCGGATGGTGGGTGAGATCCTGCAAAAGCTGAAACTGAGACCGAATGATTTGATTGCTCGCTACGGCGGGGAGGAGTTCGCGATTGTTCTGCCGGATACTGGCCCTGAAGCGGCGCTGTTTGTTGCCCGTCAGGCGGTGACCGCGGTGCGCAATGCGCAGATCCCGCACGTGAAGACCAGCGCGCAGCAGAGCATTGTGACCATCAGCGCCGGCTGTTATAGCCTGGTTGCCGATCAAAATTATGATGACGCCATTCGCCTGAAAGAGGGGGCGGATAAGGCGCTCTATCAGGCGAAAATTGATGGGCGCGACCGGGCGCTCTCCGCCTCCTGATATGAGCCCTTGCCGGGTAGCGCTGCGCTTACCCGGCTTCCAACTGCAATTCCCCGTAGGCCTGATAAGACGAAGTCGCCATCAGGCGATCTGCATGCTTACCCAACCTGCAAATTCATCATCGACTACCCTTAATGTTTCTAATGAAGCTGCAAGGAGAGAGCACGATGAGCATGAAGACCAGCGATTTCTTCGTCCAGCGCCTGAAAGAGTGGGGCGTAACACGTATTTATGGTTACCCCGGAGATGGCATCAACGGCGTGCTCGGGGCAATTCAGCGCGCGAATAAATCCGGCGACGGCATTGAGTTTATTCAGGTTCGCCATGAAGAGATGGCGGCGTTTATGGCGGTTGGACATGCCAAATTTACCGGCGAGCTGGGCGTCTGTCTCTCGACCGGCGGCCCGGGGGCAACCCATATGCTGACCGGCCTCTACGACGCCAAAATGGATCACGCCCCGGTGCTGGCGATTGCCGGCCAGGCAGAGACTACCGCGCGCGGAGCGAGCTATCAGCAGGAGATGAATCTCGATCGCGTCTTCTCCGACGTCGCCAACTTTGTCCAGGAAGCCGCGACTCCTGCGCAGGTGCGCCATCTGGTGGATCGCGGTGTGCGCGTGGCAATGGCGCAGAATGGCGTCGGGGTGGTGATTATCCCGAAAGATGTGCAGGACGAACCCTGGCAGGCTCCGCAACATGCCCACGGCTTTACCCACTCCGGCTCGGGCTATCAGCGCCCGCGCGTTATTCCTCATCAGGTCGATTTGCAGCGTGCCGCTGAAGTACTGAATGCCGGTAAAAAAGTGGCCATCCTGATTGGTGCTGGCGCACGCAATGCAGCGGTGGAAGTGGTGCAGGCGGCGAATGTGCTGGGTGCTGGCGTGGCGAAAGCGCTGCTCGGTAAAGATGTCCTTCCCGACGATGCGCCGTTTGTTACCGGCTCGATTGGTCTGCTTGGCACCGAACCCTCGTGGAAACTGATGCAGGAGTGCGACACGCTGCTGATGATTGGCAGCGGTTTCCCGTGGACCGAATTTTTGCCGGCAGAAGGCAGCGCCCGCGCCGTGCAGATTGATATCGACCCGGCAATGCTGGGGCTGCGCTATCCCTGCGAAGTCAATCTCCACGGCGACTCAGCAGAGACGTTACGCGCCTTGCTGCCGCTGCTGGAGCAGAAAACAGACCGTAGCTGGCAGGAGTCGATTGCGAAAAATGTGCAGAGCTGGTGGGAACTGATGGAGCAGCGCGCGATGGCACCGGCGAACCCGGTTAACCCGCAGCGCGTGGTGTGGGAGATGTCTCCGCTGCTGCCGGATGACGCGATTGTCACTTCCGATTCAGGTTCCTGCGCCAACTGGTTTGCCCGCGATTACCGCGTTAAGCAGGGGCAGCGCGCGTCGCTCTCCGGCGGGCTTGCCTGTATGGGCGCGGCGGTGCCATATGCGATTGCGGCGAAATTTGCTGCGCCGGAGAAGGTGGTTGTCGCGCTGGTGGGCGATGGGGCAATGCAGATGAACAATATGGCAGAGCTGATCACCATTCAGAAGTACTGGCAGCAGTGGGCAAACCCCCGGCTGGTGATCTGCGTTTTCAATAACCAGGATCTTAACCAGGTAACCTGGGAGCAGCGGGTAATGGAGGGCAATCCGCGCTTTGAAGCAACCCAGCAGCTGCCGGATGTCCGTTATGCCGAGTTTGCGCAATCGCTGGGGCTGGGCGGGATTTTTGTTGATAACCCGGACGCGCTCTCAACCGCCTGGCAGCAGGCGTTGCAGTCCGACCGCCCGGTAGTGCTGGAGGTGAAGACTGACCCGGAAGTGGCGCCGTTGCCGCCGCATATTACCTTTAAGCAGGCGAAAGCGTTTATGGCCTCAATGGCGAAGGGAGATCGCGGTGCCGTGCAGGTGATTAGCGATACCGCCAGCCAGTTGTTCCATAAGAAGTGATGAAAAAGCCCGGTGAGAATGATCTCACCGGGCTTTTGTCAGACTGCCTGCTTATCAGGCCTACGCGGTGTTGTAGGCCGGGTAAGCGCAGTGCTATCCGGCAAGCAATGCCTGATGGCGGCTTCGCCTTATCAGGCCTACGCGGTGTTGCAGGCCGGGTAAGCGCAGTGCTATCCGGCAAGCAATGCCTGATGGCGGCTCCGCCTTATCAGGCCCACGTGGTGTTGTAGGCCGGGTAAGCGCAGCGCCACCCGGCAAGCAGTGCCTGATGGCGGCTTCGCCTTATCAGGCCTACGTGGTGTTGTAGGCCGTGTAAGCGTAGCGCCACCCGGCAAACAATGCCTGATGATGGCTTTGCCTTATCAGGCCTGGAGAGTGTGTAACTCAAATCTTCTGCAAGAACGCCAGCAGATCGTTGTTAAGCTGATCCTGATGGGTAACGGCAAAGCCGTGCGGGCCATTGTCATAAACCTTCAATTCGGCACCGGGGATCATCTCGGCTGAAAGCTTACCGGTCGCTTCGAACGGTACCACCTGGTCATTGCTGCCATGAATCACCAGCGTCGGCACATCCACTTTTTTAATGTCTTCGCGGAAGTCGGTTTCTGAGAACGCGGTGACGCAATCAATCGTCCCTTTCAGCGACGCCAGCAGGGCGATATTCAGGGTCTGCGTCAGTACGCCGTCAGACACTTTCTGCCCGGCGTTAAGCCCATAAAACGGTGTGGCGAAATCACTGATAAACTGCGCGCGATCTTTACGCAGACCCTCTTTGATCTCATCAAACACGCTCTTATCGACGCCTTCTGGGTGGTCATCCGTTTTGCCAAAAATAGGCGTAACGGCGCCCAGCAGCGCCAGGCCAGCCACGCGCGAGGTGCCATAACGGCCAATGTAGCGCGCCACGTCGCCGCCGCCCATGGAGAAGCCGACAAGCGTGACATCATGCAGATCCAGCGCGGTGATCAGATCGTTGATGTCGGAGGCAAAAGTATCGTAGTCATAACCGTTCCACGGCTGCTCAGAACGTCCAAAGCCACGACGGTCAAAGGCGATAACCCGGTAACCACGCTCGGCGAGGAAGTTGAGCTGGCTGTCCCACATATCACCATCCAGCGGCCAGCCGTGGCTGAACAGCACCGGTTTACCTGAACCCCAATCTTTGTAGTAGATCTGCGTTCCATCTTGCGTTTTGATAGTACTCATTGCCTTACCTCATCGTTGAGTGGTGACACATTCTTGCTGGTTATTCATTAAGGTTCGTATCGCGGCTGATTCGCCTCGCGTTTCGAATCACTACCGTAAAACTGTAGCAGCCCATCGCGCGCGTGCAGAGCATGCGGATGGAATCGGAGAATACGTAAGGAGATAAGGATGAAGATCAGGCTGGCACACCCCGATGAGGCACCGGCTATCTGGCGTGTTCGCAATGAAGCGATTCGCCACGGCTGCAAAGGGGTTTATAGCGATGAGATTATTGCCGCCTGGACGCCGGAGACGATGCCGCAGGGGCAGGTAATGATGATTAACGAGAACCCCTTTTATATCGCGCTATCAGAAGAGGGGCAGCCGGTAGCGACCGGCTTTCTTGATATTGCCACTGGCAGCATCGAGGCCATTTTTACCCTGCCGGAGTGGGAAGGCCACGGGCTGGCAACGCGCATTATGGATGCTCTGAAACAGGAGGCGCTCATTCGTGGCTTTAGCCATCTGACGCTTGCGGCAACGCCCAATGCCTGCAACTTCTATCAAAAGCGCGGGTTCACGGTGGTTCGGGAGAGTGTGTATCACTCGAAGCTGGCGGGAGCGGATCTGAAGTGCATTGATATGATCTGCGATTTGGCTGAGACCGCGTGTAAAACATAAGAGGGAGAAAAGGGGCGTTTCCGCCCCCTGATCGTGCTTATCTGATAATTTTTATGCTCTTCGACAGGGGTTCTATTACCGTCGAGACCATAATAAAGCAGAGCGCGCAGAAGCCGGTCATTGCCATAAACACCGCGTCCCAGTTCCATGTGTCCAGAATCACGCCAACCAGCAGCGGCATACACATTCCGCCGAGCTGCCCGCCCATGTTGATAACGCTGTAGGCCACCGGATAGATCTCTTTACTGGCGCGGCCCATGGCGTAAACGGAGTAGGCCGAGTAGCCCAGCGACAGCATCAATCCAAGCATAAAGAGCATCAGCGAGAGGACTATTTTGCTCTCCGGCGCATAGACCAGCGAATACATGGTAAAGATTGTGGCACCGGCGCTCAGCAGCATCAGCGGTTTGCGACGTTTATTTAACACCCGGTCCGACAGCACGCCGCCGAGAAAATTGCCTAATACCGTGCCGAGGAACGGTGCCGCCGCCAGCACGGCGGAGCTGGTTAAGTCGAAACCGCGCTCGGTAATCAGGTATTTGGGCAGCCAGGACATCAGCACGCTGACGATGCCGACCATCGAAAAGTAGCCCAGCGCCACGCCATAGATATCCCAGCAGCGAAACACCTGTTTCGAGGTAGTGAGTTCGTCCACCTGCTTTGTGCGGATCAGCTTATCCAGCCAGCCATATTTCAGCGTGTTCTGTTGCACACTCTGGGTCACCGCCGTTGACTCTTCGCGAATATAGGCCACCTCCTGCGCATTCACGAAGCGGCTCTCTTCCGGCTTGTTACGCACCATGAGATACCAGAACAGCGAGAGCAGGATGCCGGGAATGGCAAAGAAGACAAAGATATAGCGCCAGCCCCAGGTCATGATTATCCAGGCGCAGAGTGCGGGCACAATCAATGGGCCAAACTTGGATCCCGCGAGAAACAACCCGGTTGCGGTGCCTTTCTCTTTCGCCGGAAACCACTGATTGATGGTGGCCGTTGACCCAATCACCACCGGCGCTTCGCTGATGCCCACCAGGCAGCGCAGCAGCTTCAGCAACCAGACACTATTTACCACGCCCATAAAGCCGGTAAATATCGAGGTGAGCAGCATGCCGAGAGCGAAAATATTGCGCATGCCATAGCGTTTAATTAAGTAGCCGGCAGGGATTTGAAAGAAGGCGTAACCGGCAAAGAACAGGCTAATAAGCACGCCAGCCATGGTGTTGGAGAGATTAAACTCCTCCTGAATAAACGGGATGGCAAAGCCAATATTGGCGCGATCCGCATTGGCGACGGTGTAGATGACAAAAATAAAGCTCATCACCCACCATCTATAGTGCGTCATTTTTGGACTGACTGTTTTGTTATCCATAATAGGTAATTCCGTAGGGTTTATTATTTTTTATCGCCGCAAAAATCAAATTCGCTGTAAGGACGCGCGCGTGAAAGGGCGCTTAAAAGCTGCGGCTCAATGGTTTCCCGTATACCAGAGGCGACGGTTAACAGTGCTTCAAGAGAAATTCCGGTGTTGACGCCCATGCGGTTAAACATATTTACCGCGTCTTCCGTGGCGCAATTTCCCGCAGCACCTGGAGCGAAAGGACAACCGCCCAGACCGCCCACCGCCGTTTCGAAACGCCTGATACCGTTCTGATAACCGACCAACATATTGGCGAGCGCCATGCCGTGGGTGTTGTGCATATGCAGGGCGAAATCGACGTCCGGGAAGCGCAGCTGCACGCTTTGCAGCACCCGCGCGGTCTGGCGTGGATTAGCAACGCCAATGGTGTCGCACAGGGTGACGCGGCGGATGCCCAGTTGATGTGCGGAGTCGATGATCTCCAGCAGGGTGTTGCTATCCGTTGCGCCAATAAAGGGGCAACCGAACGCTGTCGCCAGCGACAGCGTGATCGTTAACTCCGGCCAGCGGTGGCGAATCGCACGGAGATCTTCCAGTGACTCCTGATGGCTGCGATTGATATTTGCCCGGTTATGCGCCGGGCTGACCGATATCACATAGTTGATGTGCTTAATCTGATGCTGGTGCGCTAACTGCGCACCTTTACTGTTAGGCACTAATACCCAGGGCGTTATCTGCGGATGTTTCGCCAGCACATGGGCGATAACATCGCCAGCATCTGCCATTTGCGGGATCGCTTTTGGGCTGACCAGCGAGGTTATTTCGATCTGGGTTAAGCCTGCGTCAACGAGTTTATCGATAATCAGCGTTTTTAAATCCGTGTCGATAAACGATTTAATATTTTGAAAACCATCGCGCGGGCCTACTTCGGTAATCTGAATCGCTGTTGGCATCGTTATCTCCTTATAAAACGCCTGTCTGAATAAGCTCTGCGATCTTTTCATCGGAGTAGCCCAGCAGCTCTTTTAATACTTCGTGGTTGTGCTGGCCGAGAGTCGGGGCAGGGAAGCGAATCGAGGCTTTCTTATTGGTGAATTTGACCTGGTTTCCGGTCATGGTGATTTTTCCGGCGACCGGATGGTCAATATCGACGAACATCTCGCGCGCTTTGGCAATATGCGGATCTTGCGTGACGCGATCGATGGTATTAATCGGTGCGGCGGGAATACCGGCTTCCAGCAGACGATCGACGATGCGGTCAATAGGGAGCGTGCGCGTCCAGGTCTCAATAATAGGTTTCAGTTCTGCATGATGAGTGACGCGATCGATATTGGTGCGGAATTGTTCATCTTCCAGTGCCGGAATATTGAGCGTCTGTTTCAGCAGACCATAGAGTTTGTCGTTGCCGCAGGCGATGATGACGTAGCCATCTTGCGCTTCGAAGGAGTCGTAGGGGTAGATGGCTTCGTAACGGTTGCCGATACGTGTCGGAATACGCCCGGTATTCAGGTAGATGATATTGATGATCTCAAGGGAAGAGACCATTGAGTCAACCAGCGCAATATCGACTTTATCGCCAACGCCGGTTTTCAGGCGGTTCGCATAGGCCGCCAGCACGCCGATGGCGCAGCTCATGCCGCCGACGACATCCGCAATCGCCGTGCCGGTACGGGTTGGCGGCGTGTCTTGCCAGCCGGTAGTGCTCATCAGCCCGCTCATCGCCTGGCCGATAATGTCGTAACCTGCGCGCCTGGAGTAGGGTCCGGTATGGCCAAATCCAGAGACGGCGCCATAAATAATCGCCGGGTTAACTTTGCGTAAATCTTCGTAACCGAGACCCAGCTTTTCCATTACGCCTGGGCGATAATTCTCAAGAACAATATCGCTACTGCGCACCATGTCGAGAAAAATAGCACGGCCTTCTTCTAATTTTAAATTAAGTGTGATGCCGCGCTTGTTTCTATTTAAATTCATAAAGTAGGCGCTTTCGCCATTTATTTGTGGTGCATTAGCTCGTGAATCATCGCCTCTGCCCGGTAATTCAACTTTAATCACATCGGCACCAAAATCCGCCAGCATCATACCGCAATAGGGGCCTGCTAATACGCGAGTTAAATCGAGAACCCGCACGCCGGATAATACACCTGTCTGATGACTCATAATTGATTCCTTTAACGTTAAGAATGAATGTGTGGGTATTTATTACACCCATCAAAGAGTAATCAAGATGTATGCCAGAAATGATGCGTATTAATGTAATCTTTAACTTATTGATAATTAATTATTTTTAACAATAGTGATGATCTGAATGGCGTAATAGGCTCATAGCAATTGTGTTAGCAATTTCAAATGTGTTATTCAGTTAATAAGATAACAACAAAGCAGATCGAAAATATGAAACATAAATCATTGCCAAATTTAGCGTTAATTACACCTTATCCTTACTTAGCGGATGTCGTAATTGCACAGTGCGCCGGTTTATTTAATTGTCATGTTTATCATGGCAGCCTGGAAAAAGCGGCGACCATTGCGCGCACGCTCGATAAAGAGTATTACGATGTAATCCTGAGCCGGGGCGGAACCGCAGAGTATATTGCCCGCGCGACAGATATTCCTGTCGTCACTATTCAGATGTCGGTTTCTGATTTACTGAAAGCGTTAATTCCGCTTAAAGATTGTCAGCGTCCGATTGCTTTTTTCAATTATCAGCGCTATTTATCCGATGTTGTGCTGCTGGCATCCTCCCTGAATATCGTTATCGATGAGTTTGTCTTTATTTCTCATGAGGATATGACATCACAACTGGAGCAGTGTTATGCCAGGCACTACACCATCGTGGCGGGGGGATGCCCGGTGACCGAAACGGCACGGCACTATCAGATGCAGGGGATTTTGATTGAAAACGGGGTGGAGTCAGTAAACAGCGCGCTGCGAGAGGCGCTGGCCATCGTTGAGACAACCAGACGCAAAATGCTGGATATGACGCGGCTGGAGATCATTTTGTCCTCCATCACCGAGGGGATTATCGTCACCAATGAAAACAATGATATTCAGCTCTTCAATAAAGCGGCTGAAAACATCATTGGGATAACCGCTCCGCAGGCGCTGGGAAAACAGATTGATGCCATTATTAAAAACACGCGCATTAATCAGGTGCTGCTATCGAAGTCGCCGGAGATCCGCGAACTGCAGGAGCTGGAAAACACCTCAATCATTACCAGCCGCGTACCGATGTTTATGGGGAAAAACTGTATCGGCGTGGTCTGCTCATTTACCGATACGCCGCAGATCCAGAAAGTTGAGCGCATTATTCGCGGCAAATTACAGAAGAAGGGCTTTAATGCCCGCTATACCTTCGATCATATCCTGACCGCCGACAGCGCAATGCAGGCGGTGAAAAAGCTGGCGCAGGTCTATGCGCGAACCGATTCGCCGGTGATGATCTATGGCGAGTCCGGTACCGGTAAGGAGCTGTTTGCCCAAAGTATTCATAACCACAGTAACCGCAAAAGCGGCCCGTTTGTGGCCATCAACTGCGCCGCCATTCCGGAGAGTTTACTGGAGAGCGAACTGTTTGGTTATGAAGGCGGATCCTTCACCGGCGCAAAGCGGGAAGGGAAGGAGGGCCTGATTGAGCTGGCGCATCGGGGCACGCTTTTTCTCGACGAAATTGGCGAACTGCCGCTGCCGATCCAGAGCCGGCTGCTGCGCGTTCTTCAGGAGTATGAAATCATGCATATCGGTGGGAAAGATATTATTCCCGTTGATGTGAGAATCATTGGCGCAACCAATCGCGCGCTCTCCAGCATGGCCGGGGAGGGAAGCTTTCGCCGCGATCTCTTTTACCGGCTCAATGTTTTGCCTTTGACCGTGCCGCCGCTGCGCGAACGTGCAGGTGATTTCCGTTACCTGGCGAGTAAGTTTTTGTGTGACGCGGCGGCAGAACATCTGCTCGGGCAGTTTGTCGATTTTTTCGCGGCTTACTCCTGGCCGGGCAACGTGCGCGAGATGCGGTTTATCATTGAACGGCTGGCGCTGCTCTCCGTCGGCTTTCCGCATTACTCATTGCCGGAGATGCTCTCGCTTACCGGATCAACTTTTTCCGCTGCGCCAGCGCCGCAACCCAACGCGCCGCTGCAGGTCAATCTGACAAAAGGCTCACTGAAAGAGATCACCAAAGATGTGGAGCGCCAGGTGATACGGTTTTATCTTGACCGGTATCAGCAGAATCAGGAGCAAGCCGCGTCTACGCTGGGCATCAGCAAAATGAGTTTATGGCGAAAGCTGAAGGGGAAAAGCCATTAATCTTGTGGAGGAAAGTTCGTGGAGGAGCGGCGGCTTAAGCGCACAAGCGCCGCAGCAAAGCGGCGCTGGCGTGAGCGATTAACGCTTACGTTTTTTCATCGCCATAACGATAAAAATGACAATCAGTGCACCGCAAATCATTCCTAATGTATGCATCTCTTCCTCTATCTCTTTATAACACCTGTTTTAGGCAAGCAGCGAAGTATAGTCAGTAACGCCTTAAGATAATACCTGGCCTCCTATAATTAGGGGGCTGGCCGTATTTATCTTTTATTGCTGATAGTGACGCTGCGTAATTAAACCCCTCTGGTCAGGTTGCCACCAGAAATATTCCGCTTTATGGTTAGTTTTTTCTGACAGAAGGGAAGGTCATGTTCGTTTTATTGCATAAACTGTCGCGGCAGATACCCGCGCTAATTCTTTTCTGGTGCATTAACTGGGTCATTACGCTCATTCTGCTCGCCATTGCCAATAAAACCCATCACCCGTCCCTTGTCGGCGCGGCGGTCTGGTTCAATATGCTGTGGGTCTGTGCATATATCACCGAATACAAGGGGAGCGCACTGTTTCATGGGCAGGAGAGCCAGCGTCTGAAGCGTTTTCTGCCGCGCCAGCAATACAGTAAAGTGAAAGTGCTTGTGTCGATGGCGCGAGCAACAACGCTGTTGCTTTCGGCATGTTTTCTGCTGGCGATCGCCCATGCCAGCGCCACAATTGTCTGGTTTTTGGTCGCTCTTTGCTGCGCACTGGGCTTCGCTTGTCTGGTGCGTTTCTATTTGCTCTGCACATCGGTATTGTCAAAGCAGGCCGCCTCGCTGCTCGGTAAACTCTGGCCGTTGGTGCTCGCGTTGGTACTTTTTTTCGCAAAAATGTCTGCCAGCGCTATTTTGCTTGAGTCCTGGGATGTTTCCGCCGCGCAAATGCCTTACACCACCTGGTGCCTGACGCTATTTATGGCGGCCTTTATCGCTTTCAATATTGCCTATTTTTTAATTACGGTGATTTCAGGGGTGATGGAAACCAGCGTGCAACGACGTAAAAAGCGCGTCACACTGCCGATGAGCAGCCAGATATTTTTGGTGGTTGCATTTGCCTGCGTCATGCCGGGATTAATGATGGCTAATGTCCGTACACTTGGCGGTGCGCTGATGAATACATTTTATCAATTCGATACGCGCAGCACGTTTCGCTGTGGCGACCGCTATCAGACGATTGATGAACTTGGCGAAAAAGCGCGTTATTTAGCGGTGGGTATTAATCAGTACCGTGGCTTTTTCCTGAAGGACGGGGATTTACACGGCGTGGTCGTGAGATGCACCACTGGTGATAAATTTACCCGTTATCAGATTTTGGGGCGCGAAGATCTGGCTGAAAATCCGGCTGCAAAAGAGAAGGGCGATAAGACCGCGCACTAAGGCTAAAAGACGCTGCGGGATCGCCTCCCGCAGCCGCCTGGCTACTGCTGACTTTCAGCTTCGCGAAGTCAGTGACGAATTTAATAACTGGTTTTTAAACCATGCCGCGTTTTATGAAACTGGAGCAGATTATGGATGACAACCAAACGCTGTGCGCGAAGCTTCGCGCACGTGAGCGGCAGTTGCATTGCCCGGAAAACCGTAACCAACTCAGCGTGGTCGACGAATTGTTGCATGAACACTTTTTTGAGATTGGTCGCTCAGGTAGACGTTACGACAGAGCGCAGGTTGTTGATGCGCTGATCAACGACGCGCCGGAAGATGAAATCCACGCGGAGGATTTTGCAGTTACAGTGCTGAGCGAAGGATGCGCGTTACTGACGTATCGTAGTTTTGCTCTTAATGCTCAAGGCGAGATCGCCAGACCAACGCTGCGGGCTTCGATATGGGTCAAAACAGGTGAAGCGTGGCAATTGCAGTTTCATCAGGGTACGCCAGAGGCGTGTTGATAGCACTTTTATGTTGAAAAGGCCGCTGTGATATATTTCCCACAGCGGTCTCTTTAAAACAACATAATTATACGAGCTAACATTTGTAATATTTTTCTTTTATTTTTATCTGTTTTCGCCAAACGCGATTGTGTAGACATAACGCTACTGAGCGATAAAAAATAGAGGAGTTGAGCCACTTGCAGTTAAGCAACAGAAAAATAACGCCTAACAAAGAACTTATTTGCGGCGTGTAGTTGGAAATATTATCCAGGAGTAATGAAAGAAAAGATGCGCAAAAAAAGATAATGGCTACGATGCCTGTTAACGCAATTAGAGAAAGGTACAGCTTATAACTAATAAGAGACCCGCGCGCGGTAGCAAACATCGTGGTAACGATCAATATGGTATAGGCAATCGCTCCTAAGAATACGCCCGCTAAGAGTTTATATTCCGGTATTATTAACCACTTGAAAATAAAAGTAAAAACAGAGACTTGCGACATTGCGTAACAAAAAATTGCAAGAATCGTGCTTATACCTAACGGGATCCCCGTCATATGTATCCCTACGGGATTACCTAGTCTATTCTTCAATCCGTTTTTTATCTCTTCAAGCCGCAACGGATCCTGGGTTGCCATTTTTTTGGTAACCACGGTGCTCAAGGCAAGGCTTTTTTTTATATAGTTCATCATTGAACGATTAATTAAATCCTGTGGATGCGAATGATTGTATTAAGCCAATAACGTATTTACCAGAGCTTGTTACGTTTTGTGGGTTTTTTATGGTGCCTGATAAGGCGCTACCAAAAAAAGCAGATGAATTAGCAACTGCATTCATTAACTCTCTCTGCAGTAAATTTTGCAGAGCTTCAGAAGGATAACGCTTGGGATAAATGCCTGCTTTCATGACAGCCTTAACCCCAGAAGATGATATGCCTGGGTTACGAATTCGGATAATTTCTTCAGTTAAACGTTTTCTGTCAGCCCTGCTCATTGTTTGCAGTAAAGTTCGCATGTTGCTCTTAGAGGAACTCTTAAGCAACCGATAAGTAATGCTAGCGCTTTTTAAACCAGCGCCAGCACCTGCCAAAGAAATAAGATCTAAGGCAGTGTTTGTAGCGGTATACCATTCACTGGAATCCAGCCATGCAATGTAATCATCATGACCAACGGCTATTAAAGAGAGCCGCCCTATACCATTAAGGCATTGAATACCTGTAGCGATACCGCCTGCAGCGATAACATATGCTACCAGCCCGGATGCTCCTGCGCTTATAGGAATTGCCGCGCCAGCTCCAGCAGCTAGTACGAGAGTAACGATTGCAGCACCACAGGATATTGCTGTTGAGCCAATTTCCGTCGTTAAAGAGGGTGCTTGAATAGTTTTTGCCATCGCCTGAGTTGCGTCATTCGACGAGGAAGAATTAACTTTTGTAACCACAACATGACTTACTGAGCTTTGATTGGTTGTTGCAACCCGTCTGGAGGGCCTTACCAGCCACTGGCGATTACCATCCGAATAGATAATTCCCGCCTGATTAAAATTACGGGAACAGTCCAGGTGTCTAGCAAGACATTCGAAATCAAAATCTTCACCAGAGGTAAGGCCAAGGCTACGGGCAAAACCATAATCGGGGAGAGTATCACCTGAGAATTGCTGTGGAAATGTCATTACTTATCTCCATATCTGACAGCGCTTATGATCCAATATGTTAAGAGTAAATGCCGTTATGAAGCAAAAACCTAAGAATAATCCGAATGGCTAGCATGATAGGGAAGTGGAAAGAGGTTTAAATAGCCCAGGCGGAGTTTCATATACAAATAGTATTTAAACCAGTATGGCAAGATGTAGAGCTTCGATAAAACTAATATGCCAGCACAAATGCTGGCGTATTGTGAAGTCTAACAACAAACGGGTAAGAAAAGAGAAAGAATCATCGATACATAACGGAGGTCAAACTCAGAACTGATGCTCAGTGAAGGTGCATGCTGGCAATACAACCAAAAGCAAAAAAAGCAAAATCAAAATGCTGAGATTAATGCTGATTCAGGGTCGAACAGGTGTATAAGGCGTCACAATGAACAGATATTACCAACGCCATTAAAGTCCCAGAAAGTAATAGCTCTTATTTTGGTGCGCATAATGTATATTATGTTAAATGATGTATTTGGTTATCCATCCAGACTCTCAGTTGTCTCAAGCTTATCGCCCCGGCCATGTTGTTCCCTGCTCCACTCATCCTTATGGTCGGCAATGAGCAAACCTCATATCAGCCGACTGGTTACGTACTCGATATTAAAGATGCATCTCTTTGCTCAATCCGCCTCACCGCTGCCGTGGAAAACGCCACCATAAAAAAAGCCGGGAGGATCCCCGGCTCTTTTATGCGTATTGTCAGAGAATCCCCATCTTCCTGGTCTCATCGATCCAGGGCCTGAACTCTTCCAACAAGTTGTCATAGAGTTTTTCGTCACTCATGGTGCCGAAGTCATCCATCGCAAAGAAATCGGTGTTATCAACCCGGCGATCGGTAAAGTCATCCAGATTTTCGAGAATGCCGTAGTTCGAACCGCCAAGGCCGACGAACTTCCAGAAGATCGGATAGTTTGCGGAGCGACGAATCGCCTCTTTAATCTCGCGCGTCTTGCTGATGCCGCCATCGGTAATGAAGACCACGTAAACCGGCAGTCTGGACTCTTTGAAGTAATCGACGATCTCTTCCATCACCGGCGGCTCATTATTCACACCGCCCAGCCCCGGCAGGATCTCAAACATTGTACGCTTGCCGTTCTTGCGTATTGTCTCGACGTAATCGTCAAGATTATCCAGCGTGACGTTGGGGTATTTTTTATGTTTCTTGCCGAACGCCCACAGATCCATCTCGCCGTCATCATCAAACTGAACGGCAAGCACCGCGATGCGATCGAGTACAGCCTGGACGTTACCTTTGTTAAATTGCCCGCTCATTGAGCCGGAAGCATCCAGAACAAACGCAACGCTTGCCTGCAGCGTATCCAGTTTATTCTTCGTCAGGCTGACCGTGGCTTTCTTCGCCAGGCTAACCAGCCGAGGCGATTTATCTTGCAGCTTTTTCTCAAGGCTAATGCGCGTCGGCGCCGGTGATGGCGTTGAAGGTTGCGCGGCAGGCTGGGCAACATCCACACCATAGCTGACGGCTAATGGTTCAAGCCCGCCGTTAAAGCCCTGCCCCATTGCACGTAATTTCCAGGCGCTATTGTGGTGATAGACTTCAGCCAGAATGATCGCTTTTTCGCTGCGTCCTGCGGTTTCAACGTGAAAATCCGCACTGCCCCGAGCCTCAATGCTTAACTGGCTCAGCGCATCAATGCTTTCGCTGCCGTCAATGACGACCGTGATGCTAATCTTGCTGACGGTGGCGGGAACCCGATCGAGCGCGATCGTGACGCTGGATTGCTGCTGCCCGAGCGCCAGTTTGACCGCCCCCTCCGCAGAGGTGAGATTATTGAAGAAGATAAAGTCGGCATCGCCGCTCACTTTTCCCCCGGCATTGAGCATAAACAGACAGGTATCGACTTCGCTCTTAAACCCTGCCCGTCCCGTGTAGTTGAGGTTCAGAGTGATGAGGTTCTCCGCCAGCGGCGTGTTTTGTCCCGGTTGTAATCTCATACGTGTTGTCCTTATCAATAACCCTGCTCCCTGCCCTCAGACATGCGGGCGTGCCTGAAGCGCTGAAGCGGATTCATCTCTTTTGCGTCGTTAAGGAAGTGATAGCGCGGATGCCACAATAGCCATAAAAATTGTAAACGCGGCAACGCCTTAAATATAAGAAGCAAATAAAAACCCCGGCTTATTCTCCGGGGTTTTATATTTTTATAGCGTTTAGATATTCACGCCGTGTTGGGAAGCAAGCGCAGCCAGGCCGCCCGCGAAGCCCTGCCCAACGGCTTTGAATTTCCACTCTGCGCCGTGGCGATAGAGCTCGCCGAAGATCATCGCAGTTTCAGTGGACGCATCTTCAGAGAGATCGAAGCGAGCAATTTCAGTGCCGTTGTCGTTGTTGTAAACGCGCATGAAGCTGTTGCTCACCATACCGAAGTTCTGTTTACGCGCTTCGGCTTCATAGATGGTTACCGCAAACACCAGTTTTTTGATGTCAGCAGAGACTTTGGTCAGATCGATTTTGACCTGCTCATCGTCACCGTCGCCTTCGCCAGTACGGTTGTCACCCTGGTGCTCGATTGCGCCGTCAGGGCTGGTTTTGTTGTTGAAGAAGATGAAATGGGCGTCTGACAGCACTTTACCGTCATCACCAACTGCGAATACGGAGGCGTCCAGGTCGAAACCCTGACCGTCAGTTACACGTGCATCCCAACCCAGACCGACCATGGCGATATTCATGGTAGGTGCTTCTTTAGTCAGAGATACGTTACCGCCTTTAACGAGAGAAACTGCCATTTTTAGCTCCTGCTAACAGTTGTGTTTGGGCTGAATAATCAGCCCATGTATGAGATCAAGATGCGTTGATGCCGTACTGAGCACAAACGGATGCCAGACCACCAGCATAACCCTGGCCGACCGCGCGGAATTTCCACTCGCCATTGTGGCGATAGAGTTCACCAAACAGCATCGCGGTTTCGGTTGAGGCATCTTCGGTCAGATCGTAGCGAGCCACTTCAGTCTGGTTATCATCATTAACCAGGCGAATGAACGCGCCGGAAACCTGTCCGAAGCTCTGGCGACGCGCCTGCGCGTCATGAATTGTCACCACGAAGATGATTTTGTCGACGTCAGACGGCACCGCATCCAGTTTGATTTTCAGCGACTCATCATCACCGTCACCCTCACCGGTGCGGTTATCACCGGTATGGGTTACGGAGCCGTCAGAAGAGGTTAAGTTGTTATAAAAAATGAAATCGGCGTCACCGCGCACTTTGCCGTTAGCGGCCAGCAGAAAAGCTGACGCATCCAGGTCAAAGTCCTGACCATCAGTCGAGCGCGCATCCCAGCCAAGGCCCACCAGGACATTTTTCATTGACGGCGCGGCTTTACTCAGGGATACGTTCCCACCTTTGGAAAGAGAAACACTCATAAAATAACCTCTCAAATTGTTGTGGATTTAGCGTAATTCGTGAGGGGATTAACTCCCCTTTTCCTCTGAATCGGGTTTCGCCGGGAACATCACGCTGGCGATAATGCCCAGCGCCAACACACCCAGTACAACATACAGGCTGGTCGTCGCCGAAATGCTGTAGCCATGGTGCCAGATGTGGTCGGTGGCATTGAGGCCAAGCTTCGCTGCGATAAAGAACAGCAGAACGATAACCGCCTTCTCCAGATGAACCAGGTACTGCTTCAGCGCTTCGAGCACGAAGTAGAGCGTACGCAGGCCGAGGATAGCAAACATCATGGCGCTATAAACAATCAGCGGTTCACGGCTAACAGCAATAATGGCCGGGACAGAGTCGAATGCAAACATAACATCCGAAAGTTCAACGACGGCCACACACAGGAACAGCGGTGTTGCATACAGGGCGGCTTTCTTACCGCGGCCGATGGTCACATCACTGTTTTCTGGTTTTGCCAGTTCCGCATCCACTTCTTTCTGATTAAGCAGGAAGGCATGACCCTTCAGCTTTGGCCAGATCGGGAAGAAGCGTTTCACCATGCGGTACGCCAGATGCTGGGAGTAATCCTCGATTTCATCATCGTCGTCGCCGCTTTTCAGCATCATCACCGCAGTCCAGGCCACAATAATGGCGAAAACCACTTCAACGTATGGACCAAGGCTTAACAGGCTGGTACCAATCGCAACGAAAATACCCCTGAACACGATGGCACCAATTACGCCCCAGTAAAGCACGCGGTGACGGTAACGATCCGGCACGGCGAACCAGGAGAAGATGGCCATCATCACGAACAGGTTATCGACGGAGAGCACTTTCTCCAGCGCGTAACCGGTCACAAACAGGCTGGCGACTTCCGCGCCGTGATGAATATAGAGGAAACCGGCAAATGCCATCGCAACCGCAACCCAGAAGAGTGACCAGAGCGCGGCACTCTTCAGGGATATTGGCTTGTCGTCACGGTGCATAAACAAGTCAATAAAGATGGCACCGACTGAGAGCGCGATAAAAACAATAACTGTTTCAGTCGGAAAACCGATGTGTGTTGAAACCATAATTTACCCTTAGGGATGCAGATCAGAGGCCAAATTCAGCCGGGTCGAAGCCCAGCGCGAGAGCAATTTCGCGCACGGCAGTTTTCTCATCCTGGTCAAAGTTGCCGTCACTTTTCGCAACAGCAATACCAACACGCAGAGCCAGCTGCGCGGCTTCCGGTTGGTCTTTTAACGCCAGGATGTATTTCATGGTTTCGCCTTTACCGATTTCGATATCGAAATCAAAGCTCGAGACCAGTTTGTTAAAGAACTCGATCACCTCATTGGTATCGAACACTTTCAGTTCTTCCGAAGAGCGCAGAAAGCCCATCATCTTCTGCTTCTCTTCAGAGCTTACGCCGTCGCTGGAGACGGCGATCCGCGCGCAGACCGCCACGGTGCCCTGCATAAATTTTTTGTTTTTGAAACGGCCAACTTGTCGGGTCAGTTCATCACGACTGGAGTTGATGGCGCCTTTTACTTTGTCAAAAAAACTCATAGTGGTGTCCTTTATTGCTGTGTTATTTAGAGCCGGCACTCCAGCGAAACCCCCAGCCAAATGCCCGGTCCATCTCATCCTGGCCTTTGAAGTACTGGTTAATTCGCTCGACTTTGATTGCACCGTTTTCGTTTACCAGCCTGGCGATAGCGCACAGCGTGCGGCGGTTTTCACCTTCGGTAAGACGTGTCTCGATGGGTGGTTGATCCGGCATATGGATCGTGACAACACCATCCGTCTTATCCCAGCTCGGCACGCCCTGGTAGATAAAAGCGTAGATCAGGACTTCACGGATCTGCTTCCATTCACGACCATTAATGTGTAACCACTCGCCATCCGACACTTCACCGGTACGATCGTCGCCTTGCAGCTGAACGTACGGCTCGCCCTGATAGTTCCCGAAGGCGTTACCAAGCGCCTGGATAACCGACTTATAGCCATCCTGCAGCTCAACAAATGCGCCGAGATCGAGATCGATGCCCTTCGCGCCGAAAATACCGGCCAGGCCCGATTTTCCGTTGCCACGGTGCCAGTTGAGGTTAATGCGGATCTCGCCAAAGTTATCCCGTTTGGTCAGGCTGATCGCCGGTTTCTCTTTGGTGAGTGACACTTTGCTCAGGCTGATTTTGCTCTCTTTCGGCGGTGCCGGAGGCGCCACAGGCGGCGCGGGTGGCGGCGAAACAGGCGCTGGCGCAGGATCGTCGGCGATGTTGACACCGAAATGCTCTGCCAGTGGTTTCAGGCCGCCGTTAAAACCCTGCGCGACAAAGCGGAATTTCCACTCATCGTTACGGCGATAGAATTCACCCAGGATCAGCGCGGCTTCCTGACGACCGTTGACATCGACAACGCCGCTCACCAGGCTGGTTGCGCCCTGCTCTACATCAATAGTCAGCGTGCGCAGCCCGGCAACCGTCTGCCCACCGTCACAGGTGACGGTAAAAGCAACCTTCTGAACATCAGGCTTCAGGCGGTTAAGTGCCACAGTAAAGGTGGAGTACTGGCCTTCGCTGGCGAGGCTGATTGAGCCATCGTCGTTGCGCGGCTGGCCGTAAAAGACCATATCCGCATCGCCCTGCACTTTACCGCTGGCATAGAGACGAAACGCTGAGGCATCAACCGCGCCGCCAGAGGTGACGCGAACCCGAAGCTCTTGTGCTGGAACGGGGGCATTGCCCCCCGGCGTCAGGTTCATTAGCGTACGACCGTTGCGACGATATCAGTATGCATATCGTCAATGGTACGACCGCGGCAGGCGTGACCGTGGGCCGTAAAGTCCCAGTTGCCGCCGTTACGGCGCAGCGAGGAGATAACAATACCGGTGTGGGAGCCCTGCTCGGTCAGTTTGTAGCGGGCAAGCTCTTTGCCAGACTGATCGACCACGCGGCAGAACGCATTTTCAACGTCATTAAAGGTCTGGCCACGGAAGCTGTTTACCGTGAACGCGAGGTATTCAACGTTGGCAGGTAACCGGGTGAGATTAACGGTGATGACCTCATCATCGCCATCGCCTTCCCCGGTGAGGTTGTCACCGCTGTGGACGACGGAGCCGCAGCTGGAGGTCAGTTTGCGAAACCAGATGGTGTCGATGGTATTGCCGGAGCTGTCCATCAATACGCAGCCCGCATCGAGATCGATAGAGTCGCTGCCGCTAAACAGCCCGCCGAACAGGCCCTTTTTCTTAATCGGATCCCAACCGAGACCAAACTGAAGCTGACTGAGTGCCGAAGATTGTTTGCTGAGTGATACCGTCTGGTTCTTCGTTAATGAAACCATGCTTTGTTCCTTAAATTGGTAATGGTCATGACAATCAAAGGTAGGCTAATCGCGAACGAAAAAAATCATATCATGATGAAGTTCTCTGACAAGGTAAATATTGGTAGGTTTTGGCGAAAAGGCAACATTGCTGCGCTGGAGTGTTCCTGTAAAAACGCGTCAAGACATTGAATTTATTATTTATTTTATTGGTTTATTTTTTTAGTAAAACGCAATCTGATGCCAGTTTTACTCATCATATTATGATTGACATGCTCTGATGACATTCTTAGACTCACCCATCACCTCCTGCTGCATGCTTTTTCGGGTAATAAAAAAATATGAATAACAAAATTTGGCTCATGGAAGGTTTGTCATCCCAAAAAGATATTATTCAGGGAATTAAAACCTTCGCCGCAGCGCAACATCTTCAGTTGACCGTGTATGCCTCACACCGCCATGAGCGTAATGAGATCTTATCCGTTGCAGACCACGCGCTGATCGAGCCACAAGAGGCCTCAGAGCGCCTGTCGTTTATCACCGATATTGTGGCAACACATGGGATTCACCATATTCACGCTGGCCGCAACACCCTGTGGTTTGAAGAGAACCGCGCCGCCATTGAGGCCACCGGTGTTACGCTCACTACCGGTTCCACCAGCGCAGAGTGGCTCGCATTAGCCGAAGATAAAGTCGCATTTGCCGGGCTGATGCAGCAGCACGCGCTGCCGGTCGTCCCCTCATGGCGGGTTGATTCGGTGCGCGATCTGCAAAACTACCTCGCGTCGCCGCCCTTCTCTGACAGCCCAGTCTGCGTAAAACCGGTAACCGGCATTTATGGCATGGGTTTTTGGCGTTTTGATGACACCGCAGCGGCAATGGATCTCTTCAACCATCCCGAAAACCGCACGGTTAACCCGCAGTACTATCTTGCCGCGCTCGCCAGCGCCGAATCATTTAAGCCGCTGGTATTGATGCCCTACCTGCCTGGCCCGGAATACTCCGTCGATATTTTTGCCGACAACGGCGAAATCCTCGCGGCCGTTGGTCGCAGAAAAGAGGGCGCGATTCAGTATCTGGTTAATGAAGGTGCTGCCTTCGAACTGGCCTGTGAGTGTGCCCGCGTGATGAAAGCCGACGGGCTGGTTAACGTGCAGACACGCAACGATCGTCAGGGAACGCCGCTGCTGCTGGAGATTAACATGCGCCCTTCCGGCGGGATCGGTTATACCCAACATAGTGGTGTCAACTTACCTGGCCTGTTTGCGGCGTTTAAACTTGGCCTGCTGACAAAAGATGAGGTCATCGGGCGTGCAGCATCCGCCTTTTCCCCCGTCGCCGTAAGAGCGGTGACAGACGTGCTGCTCTATCCGCAGACCCTCTCTAACCGACTGAACTAAGGCTGGATTATGTCTTTAGTGCCTGAAGATGCACGCTATCGCCGTACGCTCTCCTGCGGCGTCATCCAGGTGACGCGCAACCAGGGAGAGATCGCGCTGCAAAACCTGTTCGAAATCGCCGAGCGACGCAACCCTAAACGGGCGTTTCTCTTTGTCAGTAAAGTGCTCGGCCGCCATATTCCCGTTTCGCCTGCCATCATGCGCCAGGCTTACAGGCAGCTTGCCAGTCAGTTCCCGGCCGATCTGCCGGGCCCGGTGCTCTTTATCGGCATGGCGGAAACCGCCGTCGGGCTGGGCGCTGGCGTATTTGACGAACTGCGCCATACCTATAGAGAGTCGGTTTATCTCACGTCGACCCGCCACCCTGTCGAGGGTGAACTGCTCTGCGAGTTTAAAGAAGAGCACAGCCATGCCACCGACCATCTGATCTACTGGCCGGATGATGAAGAGAAGCGCCGCCGGGTGAGCGATGCGCGCACGCTGGTGATGATTGATGACGAAGCGACAACCGGCAACACCTTCATCAACCTGCTGGCGGCGCTCCGTGAAACCGGCCACCTGCCGCAGCTGGAGCAGGTGGTTGCCATTACGCTGACCGACTGGAGCAATAATGCGTTACCGGCGCGCTGCCCGCTGCCGGTCACGGCGGTCTCCCTTGTCAGCGGCGAATGGAGCTGGACTCCGTTTCCCGATGCGCCTGTACCGGTCATGCCCGCCGTAAATGTCACCTCCCGCGGCACGTGGGAGATCACCGGAAAACAGAGCTGGGGCCGTCTCGGGATGATCGCGCCGGCCGCCGATCTGGGCCGCGAGATCCGCGTTGCGCCGGGTGAGCGCGTGCTGGTTCTCGGCAGCGGTGAGTTTGTCTGGGAGCCGTTCCTGCTGGCCGAGCGTCTTGAAAACGCCGGCGCGCAGGCCTTTTACAGCTCGACGACCCGCTCCCCAATTGCGCTGGGCTTTGCCATCGAGTCGGTTATCTCCTTTACCGACAACTATGGTCTCGGCATTGCCAATTTTGTCTATAACGTCGGCCACCAGCGGTTTGACCGCGTGCTGCTCTGCACCGAGACGGCGGCTGAGAGTATCGATACCCAGTTGCTGACGGCGCTGGCGGATGTTGCCCCTGTCGTTGAGGTTGTTACCTATGAATAAGCCAGTCGTATTGAGCGATCTTGATGACACCCTGTTCCAGACCCGCCGCAAAATGGTCGACGAGCTGGCGCTGGAGCCTTTTCGCACCGGTGCCGTGGACCGCTCGCTGTCGCCACGCAGTTTTATGACCGAAGAGCAGGCGATGTTAGTGGACTGGCTGCTGGAGCAGGCGGAGCTTATTCCGGTTACCGCCAGGGGAACGGAAGAGATTAGCCGCGTGCAGATCCCTTTCCGCTCCTGGGCCATTACCACCCATGGCGCGGTGATCCTGACGCCAGAGGGCAAGCCCGATGAGGCGTGGAAAGCCCATATGCTCGATAAATTGTCCGCCTATGGGGAGAGGCTCGTCACCATGCAGCGCCTTATCACCGAAATGATGGAGGCGAAGGGCATCAACGCCTGGGCGAGACTCAATTATGAGTATGATGGCACACCGATCTATATGGTGATGAAACACCGGGACAGCACGCGCCTTGACGAGCTGAATGCCATTGCCGATGAGATCGAGCAGCAGTTCCCGACCGACGGTTTCTACATTCACCGCAACAGTAACAATGTCGCCTGGCTTCCGCAGCCCGTCGAGAAGGGGCTGGCCGTGAGCTGGTTGCTGGAGAAGCTGCGCGCCGAGCGCGGCATTTTCCCGGTGCTGGGTCTCGGCGACAGCCTGAGCGATCACCGTTTTATGCAGCTCTGCAGCTGGTTTGGGATGCCGCGTCAGAGCCAGTTTGCCGACGCCATTGCGCAACGCATTTTTAATGAGGGTTAACATGCAGCCACAAGCGAGCTTTTCCGGTTCCTACTTACCCGGCGACGTGGAGTTCCTGCTTCAGCCTGTCGAGATGGAGATGACCCCGGTCGATCAAAAAGAGGCGTTGATCCAGTCAGGCAAAAAGCACTACTCCGACATGCTCAGCCAGGAGCCAGCGCCGACACCGTGGCACCTCGATCTGTTTAAGCGGGCGCTCGACAGCGGTGCTGAACGGCTTGCCAGAGAGGTTACGCAGCTTGCCCGCGAACTGGCGGCACGTTTTGGCGACGAACCGGTTATTCTGGTCAGCCTTGTTCGCGCGGGCGTCCCGCTCGGCGTGATGCTGCACCAGGCACTGCGCGACATGGGCAAAAGCTCTTTTCATTACGGCATCAGTATCATTCGTGACCGTGGTATCGACAGTGAAGCGCTGAAGATTATCGAGCGTCAGCACGGCACGCGAGGCATTGTGTTTGTCGATGGCTGGACAGGTAAAGGCGCCATCACCGGGGAGCTGATCCGCACCCTCAAAGGGCGCGAGGGCTATCCGCCCCAGCCGCGTCTGGTGGTGCTGGCCGATCCCTGTGGCTGTTCATGGCTGGCGGCAAGCGACGACGACTGGCTGATCCCCTTTGGTATTATGGGTGCGCCGGTATCGGGCCTCATCTCCCGCTCGGTGTGGACTGAAACGGGGCTGCACGGCTGTGTGGTCTGCGATCATCTGCGTGAGTATGAGTGCAGCCGCATGCTGGTCGATACCGTTGCGCAGTTTCGTAAAACGCTGCGCCCCGCGAGCCTCCCTGCCCTGCACTGGGATCTGGATGCCGCGCAGGCGCTATGGCAAAAGAGCCGCGAGGTGATCACCGATCTCGCTGAGCGGTTTAACGTCGACAGCGTCAACCGTATCAAACCCGGGATTGCGGAAGCGACCCGCGCGGTGCTGCGCCGCGTACCCGATCACGTCTTTGTGCGTGCAACCGACGATCCGGACGTTGCCCTGCTCGTCGGGCTGGCGCGCGGAAAAGGCATTGCCGTTACTGAGATGGGCGCGCAGCTCGGGCAGTACCGGGCCGTCACGATAATCAAGAAGGTACTCTGATGACTACACGCCTTTCACCCTGGCATCTGGGCGCGACGCTCTACATGCCCGCCACACGTAACGATATTGCCGGGGCGATCCTCGACGGGAAGATCCCCGGCCTGCGCTCGCTGGTGATCTGTCTGGAAGACGCGGTCAGCGAAGCGGATATGCCGGATGCCCTTGCCAACCTTGCGCAGCTGTTACACACCCTCAACGCTGCTAAACAGGCCGGTGGCAATAGTGACTGGCCGCTGGTGTTCATTCGCCCGCGCCACCCTGAGATGGGGAAATGGCTGACGGAGCACCTCGATCTTTCGGCCGTTGACGGGTTTGTGCTGCCGAAATTCACCCTCAGCGCACTGCCGCTGTGGTGGGAGATTATGGGCAATACGCACCTCTGCATGATGCCTACCCTCGAAACCGAAGAGGTGTTTGACGTTGTTCAGATGCGTGAGCTGGCTATCGCCCTGCTCGCCCACCCCTGTCACAGCCGGATTATTGCGCTGCGCATCGGCGGCAACGATTTGATGAACGTGGTCTCCCTGCGTCGTCCACGCGATCTGACGCTCTACGACAGCCCGATGGGGTACGTGATCAAAATGCTGGTGTCGGTTTTTGCACCGCGTAATTTCGCGCTGACCGCGCCCGTTTGTGAACACATTGACGATCATGATGTGATGGCGCGGGAGCTGGCGCTGGATATGGCGCACGGTCTGGTCGGTAAAACGGCGATCCACCCGCGGCAGATTGCAGTCATTGAACGCGCGTTGATGGTCACTCAGGGCGAGCACTCCGACGCCCTGCGCATTCTCAACTCGACCCAGGCGGTGTTTAAATCCCAGGGGTCGATGTGCGAACCGGCAACGCACCGTCGCTGGGCCGTCGGGATTCTCGAACGCGCGCAGGTGTATGGTCTGGTGAATGAGCAAAGCGCCGATGGCATCAGGCTGCTTCCCGCGACTCAGCATCAATAAGGGCGCGCGTGATTTAGCTCATATTGAGGATCGGCCTGCTAGCATTGATGGCCATTTTGTTCAGGGAAGCGAACTGAGAGAAGAATAGCGCAACGTTAATGTCAGACGTTTGAACGCAATTGATCCACTACCTTTGAGGCAGGCTAAACCTAACGATGCAATTAAACACCAGACAGGAAAGGATTTTTAAGCTCGCCAATTTACTGGGTTCCGGTAAACCCGTCGCCGCGGCCGATATTATCACCAGCCTCGAGTGCTCGGAGCCGACGCTTACCCGGGCGCTGAAGGAGCTGCGTGAGTCCTACTCCGCGGAGATCAAGTACAGCAAGGCGGCGCACTCTTACCACCTTGTTAATCCGGGGCATCTGGATAAGAAGACCTTGCGTCGTATGAATGAAGCGCTCGCGGCGCACGCCGAGCTGAAAACCAGCGAATCGGGCGGCAGAGTTTATCTCGATAAAGATAAAAAAACCGCCGTTTCGCTCTCGCTGCGTATGCGCATCTTGCGCAAAATCGACCGCCTGGCGAATCTCAGCGGTACGACGCGCAGTGAAGCCGTGGAAAAGCTGGCCGAACGCGCCGTCGACGACCTGATTAAAGAGTTCAACGCCAAAAAGCTCGCGCGTTAACTCCCGTGCCCCGGCAGCAGGCCGGGCGCCCCTTTTTGCCTCTCTTCTTATCTTTCCCTGTTGATGCCTATAAAAGTTGGCGTCTTGACACGCATTGCACATGGTCGCCACGCTGAATGCGGACTAAACTTCGCAGAGGCCGCGCGGCATAACGCTATGTAGTTGTTGAAAAAGCGCTAATTTCATTTAAGGCTCTCTTTTTTTTCCTGCGCTTCGCTGCAATTCACAGTCTCTCCCGGCTTTCTCTGCTATTGCTGGATACAAACCTTTCATACCTCTAACAGGATTAGATAATGCGAAGATTACCCGTTTATCTGTTGCTTGATACCTCTGGTTCGATGCATGGCGAACCGATCGAAGCCGTCAAAAACGGCGTGCAGACACTCCTTACTACCCTCAAGCAAGATCCCTATGCCCTGGAAACCGCCTATGTTTCGGTGATCACCTTTGACTCATCGGCACGCCAGGCCGTTCCGCTGACCGATCTGCTGAGCTTCCAGTTACCGACCCTTGCCGCCAGCGGCACAACCTCCCTTGGTGAAGCGCTCTCGCTTGCCGCCAGCGCCATCAGCAGTGAAGTGCAGAAAACCACCGCAGATACCAAAGGTGACTGGCGACCGCTGGTGTTTCTGATGACCGACGGTTCCCCGACCGACGACTGGCGCAAAGGATTGCAGGATTTTAAATCGGCGCGCACCGGCGTCGTGGTGGCCTGCGCAGCGGGCCATGATGCGGACACCAGTGTGCTGAAAGAGATCACCGAAGTGGTGCTGCAGCTTGATACCGCCGATAGCTCATCCATCAAAGCGTTCTTCAAATGGGTCAGTGCCAGCATCTCGGTAGGCAGCCAGAAGGTGGAATCCAGCAAAAAAGAGGTGATTGGCCTCGACGATCTGCCGCCACCGCCGCCGGAAGTGAATGTCGTTTTATAACTCATCGATTAAGGGGACGTTATGTCTGTCAGTCTGAGCAAAGGCCAGGGCGTGAGCCTGAAGAAAAATGAGCACGATCTCTCCTCCGTCACCATTGGTCTGGGTTGGGATATCAACGAAGAGAAGAAAGGCTTACTGGGCGGGCTGTTTGGTAAGAAAGAGGAGGAGTATGACCTCGATGTGATCGCCTTCCTCTGTAACGCCGCAGGAAAGGTGACCGATCTCGGCAAAGTGGAGAATGGCAAACCGACGCTGGTCGATGGCGACATTATCTTTTTCAATAGTCTGCGCCATAAATCGGGCGATATCTGGCTGACGGGCGATAACCGCACCGGCGCGGGTGACGGCGACGATGAGCAGATCATCGTCAAGCTGAATGCGCTGGACGCCAGATATGAAAAAATCGTCTTTATCGTGCAGATCTATAACGGGGAAAAATTGCAGCAGCACTTCGGTAAAGTGCAAAACGCGTTTATCCGTGCCGTTGATGCCCGTAACGTTGAGATGGCGCGCTTTGATCTCTCCGGCGGGCCGAACTTTACTCACCAGCGCTCAATGGTGTTTGCC
Source organism: Kosakonia sp. S57 (assembly GCF_016516575.1). NCBI lineage: Bacteria > Pseudomonadati > Pseudomonadota > Gammaproteobacteria > Enterobacterales > Enterobacteriaceae > Kosakonia > Kosakonia sp. S57. The sequence continues at coordinate 104,371 of NZ_JACVUL010000003.1, forward strand.
GAGCTGGTGCGTGAACCGACCGGCTGGAAGCTGAATGCCATCGGTGAACCGTCGCCTTCAGACTCCTTTGTCGCCCACCTGAGGAACTATATGTGATGCGCCGCTTACCTGTTTACCTGGTGATCGACACCTCCGGCTCGATGCGCGGCGAGTCGATTCACGCCGTTAACGTCGGTATCCAGGCGATGCTGAGCGCCCTTCGTCAGGATCCCTACGCCCTTGAAAGCGTTCATATCTCCATCATCACCTTCGATAATGCGGCGCGTGAGTTTATTCCGCTGACGCCGCTGGAGGATTTCCAGTTCGCCGACATCGTCGTGCCAAGCGCGGGAGCCACCTTTACCGGTGCGGCGCTGGAGTGCCTGATTGAGTGCGTCGACCGGGATGTGCGTCGCGCCGATGGTGACCAGAAAGGTGACTGGCGACCGCTGGTCTTCCTGATGACTGATGGCACGCCCTCTGATGCCTTCGCTTATGGCGAAGCGGTGAAAGCGATTCGCAGCCGCGCGTTTGGCTCGATCATCGCCTGTGCGGTTGGCCCGAAAGCGGGCCACGAGCATCTCAAACAGCTGACAGATAAAGTGGTGTCGCTCGAAACCCTCGACTCAACGGCCTTCGCGGGCTTCTTTAAATGGGTCTCGGCGAGCGTCTCATCGGGCAGCTCCAGCGCGGGCGTGAATAACGACTCGGATAACCTTCCGCCGCCACCGCCGGAGATCCAGCTGGTGCTGTAAGGTACAGGAGAGGCGGCTGCGCCTCTCTGCCACTCCCCTTTTGTTCGCGTTACACGGCCCTCACGAGGATAAGCAATGAGACGCCTTCCGGTATTTTTTGTCCTGGACTGCTCAGAGTCCATGATTGGTGAAAACCTGAAAAAAATGAACGATGGTCTGCAAATGATCGTCAGTGATTTAAGAAAGGATCCCCATGCGCTGGAGACCGCCTGGGTCTCGGTCATCGCCTTTGCGGGCATTGCGCGCACCATTGTTCCGCTTCATGAAATCGCCTCGTTTTATCCACCGCGCCTGCCGATTGGCGGTGGCACGCACCTTGGCGCCGCGCTGCGGGAGCTAAGCGTGCAGATCGACAGCCAGGTGAGGGTCACCACCCATGAAGTGAAAGGGGACTGGAAACCGGTGGTCTACCTGCTGACCGACGGCCGTCCGACGGATGATCCCAGCGCGGAGATCAAACGCTGGAAAGAGCACTACGCCCGCAAAGTTAACCTTATCGCGGTCGGTCTTGGCCCCTCGGCGGATCTCAATATCCTCAGGCAACTGACGGAAAATGTGATGCTGTTTACCGAGTCCCGTGAGGGTGACTTTACCCGCTTTATTAAGTGGATCACCGCCTCCGTCACCGCCCACAGCCGCAGCGTGGGTGAAGAGAAACCGCCTGAACTCAACCAGACGGAGTATATCGTCCGGCTGGCGAAAGAGGACGTTGTCCGCGCCTATGATGAGAACTGCGTGACGCTCACCGGGCGGTGCAGCAAAACCCGCCGCCCCTATCTGATGAAATATGAGCGCCCGCCGGTGAACGTCTCCGGTCTCGATTTCCGGCTTAACCTTAACAACTTCAATATTGCCGGTTGCTACCCTATCGATGAAGAGTATTTCGACTGGTCTGACGCATCCACCTACAACGTGCAGGTAAACACCCGCGATCTGCACGGCGTGCCGGGCTGCCCCCACTGCGGTAACGCCAGCGCGTTTGCCATGTGCGCCTGCGGCAAACTGCTCTGCATCGATGGGCCTGATGAGGTGGTCTGCCCATGGTGCGAAAGAGTGCTCTCCTTCAGAGATAACGGCGGAGAGTCCGATTTTGACGTCAGCAGAGGACGAGGCTAATGAGCGTTAAAAAAGAGATTATCGGCTTTATTCTCCACTCGCACGGTCATCACGTCGGCGACGAAGAGTTAGACGCGTTATCCGGGGAGCCTGCGCTGCGGGACAAACTCGACGCGTTATTAACCGAACTGGAAAACCAGCTCGCGGCCGTCGAGAGTAAGACCACAACACCGCAGGCTGAGGAGAGCGCTGAAGCGATCGAATCACCAGAAGACGCGATAACAGAACCCGACGCTGAACAGGCCGCGCCGCGCCCGGAGTTGTGGAAGCTAATGCCCTATTACGAATTTGAGACCCCGGCAAAAGCGACCCTTGACCCAACCCCGCCAGTGTTGAAACCAGGCCAGGTGCCGCCAGCGCGATCCGCTGAGGCAGAACGTCCACGACCTGCGCCCTGCGCACGTATCAGCGTGCCGAATGCCCGCGCAGGCGAAGCCTTTTGTGCCCCGTTGGTGATTACCCTTGATGATGGGCAGACGGCAACCATTAATGATGTGGTGATCCCTGACGCGTGCGGGCTTCATTTCGACAAGGTGCAGCAAGTGCTGAGCGGCGTACCGACACAGAGCGGCGATATCGAGATGCTGGTGCGCTGGTCCTGCGCCTCGCACGAAAGCGGTGAAACGCCGCTGCTGTTTGTGGTGAACCCCGATCCGCGCAGCCTGTGGAAAATCATTGAGCCGCCGGCGGATGCCCCCTACCCGAAAGCGCATGTCGAACATGAAGGGATTGTGCGTGATGGCGTGAAGATCGCCGGGGCGAGCCGCCGCGGGCGCTCCCATGAGCATGCGGGCAGCTTCCGCGATGATGACTTCTACCTCAACCACAGCGAAGAGACGGGCTGGAGCGTGATGCTGGTGGCCGATGGCGCGGGCAGCGCGGCAAACTCCCGCGAAGGGTCGCGAATTGCCGCCGAAGTGGCCGGGGAGTATCTCTTCAGCCAGTTACGCGGGCCGCGAGGCGCGGAGTTAAAGCAGCAGATCGCGCGCTGGGGCACAGAGGAGCAGCAAAACACCATTAACGCGATGCTGCACCACTTTAAGCAGGCGGCAACCCTTGCGGTTAACAGCATCTCAAATGAGGCTATTCGCGCGGAGCAGCCGGTCAAAACCTACTCCACCACGCTGCTGGCAACCGTCTCACTGCGGCTCGGCGAGCAGCTGTTTGCCGCTTCGTTCTGGCTGGGCGACGGCGCAATTGCCGCCTACAGCCCCTCGGGCAAAGTGCGCGTGTTGGGCAATCCTGACAGCGGCGAGTATGCGGGGCAGACGCGCTTTCTCGACGCGTCGATCATTGCCGATCCCGCCTTCTCCGGGCGCATCAGCGTCGGCAAGTGGCAGGATGTCTCGCATCTTATCCTGATGACCGATGGCGTCTCCGACCCGCGCTTTGAAACGGATAACGGCCTGCGCAGCGACGAGAAGTGGACGCAGCTGGTCAACGAGCTTTCACCCCTGCTTGCGGATGCCGGGCAGGCACCGGAACGTCTCGCCGAGTGGCTCAACTTTTTCTCCCCAGGCAACCATGATGACCGCACCCTTGTGCTGGCATGGTGACTGACACGCGTTACGGGTGACTGAATATGGCAAATATCGTTACATGTACAACAAAAGATGGGCAGACGGTGCAGTACGTCGACGACGTCATCGGATCGGGTTCGATGAAAGATGTCTACTTCTCGCCGGACAAGTCCTATGTGGTGGCCTTCTACCACAAGCCGCAAAACGCCCAGGCGAGAGAGCGGATTGATATGATCACCGGGCGTTACCGGCAGAATATCTTTGAGCAGGCGGGCGGGGATTACTGGAAAGATCTCTTCTGCTGGCCGACGCATGTCGTGGAACACAACAATAAAATCGGTATTGTCGTTCCCGTCTATCAGCAGCACTTCTTCTTTAAATATGGCTCGAAGAATGATGACTTCCTCGGCATCAAAGGACGCGAAAAAGAGGGGAAATGGTTCGCCAGCGCCAGTAACCAGAACAAATTCCTTGATCCGCGCGAGCGCGGCAACACCCTCACCTATCTGAAGGTCTGCCTGCTGCTGACCCGTGCGGTGAGAAGGATGCATGCCGCAGGCCTCTGCCACAGTGATTTGAGCTACAAAAACGTGCTCGTCGATCCCGAGCAGGGCCACGCCTGTATTATCGACGTCGATGGGCTGGTGGTGCCGGGAAAATACCCGCCTGATGTGGTTGGCACCCCCGATTTCATCGCGCCGGAAGTGGTGGAGACCAGCCATCTTGCGAAAGAGGATCCTAAGCGCGTGCTGCCGAGCATCGCGACGGATCGCCATGCGCTGGCGGTGCTGATCTATATGTATCTCTTTTTCCGCCACCCGCTCAGAGGTGGAAAAATCCACGATCTCGATGATGAGACACGGGACGAAACGCTGGCGATGGGCGAGCGGGCGCTGTTTATCGAACACCCGACGGACAGAAGCAATGCGGTCAAGCTTAATCAGATCTCCCCGTTTGCGCTGCCCTGGGCCGACCCGGAAAAAATTCCCTATACCATCATGGGACCTTACCTGACGCCGCTGTTCGATCGTGCGTTTATCGAGGGGTTACATAACCCCACCCGTCGCCCGACGGCTGATGAGTGGGAAAGCGCGCTGGTGAAAACCGTGGATCTGATCCAGCCCTGCCAGAACAGCAGCTGTGATCAGAAGTGGTATGTCTTCTCCGGCAAAACCAAACCGGTCTGCCCTTACTGTGGAACGCCCTACCGCGGGAAATTGCCGATTCTTAACCTCTACTCCTCCCGTAAAGCAGGCAGCTTCCGGCCTGACGATCACCGGTTAATGGTGTGGAGCGGTCAATCCCTTTACGCGTGGCATGTGAACCGGCTGATTGCGCCGAATGAGCGCACCACCGCGGAGCAGAAAAAGCGTGTTGGCTACTTTGTTTACCATAACGATCAGTGGTGGCTGGTGAACGAAGGGATTGAGGGGCTGATGTCGCTCCCGGATAAAAAGCCCATCCCGATTGGCGACAAAATCGAGCTGACGGACAACGCGCAGTTCGTTCTCTCCCAGGAAGAAGGCGGCAGGCTTGTGGTAGTTCAGCTCCTTTCTAACTGATCAACATCAACAGCAGGCAGCCTTTGCCTGCTTTTTTCACGGAGTTCACCATGCTGCCAATGCTTACCACCATCAGTGGCATTTTTTACCGGGCAATCGATCCTGCGTACCGCGATCTGGCGCTGGCGGGGTCGCGAAACGCGGGTAGATATTCGCGGGCCGATCAACCGACGCTCTACCTCAGTTCTTCGCCCGAGGGCGTCGACGCCGCGATGCAGGCGCATAAAGCGAACCGCAGCGCGCAGCAGGAGATTATTCAACTGCGCGTTCACGCCGCCCGCATTTTCGATTTACGCAACGCTGCGGCGTTATCGGCCGCCGGTATCGATCTCGCTGATGCCGTTGCGCCGTGGCAGGAGATTGTCGCTTCGGGCGGAACCCCCTCCTCCTGGCGCGTGCGTCAGCAGCTGGAAACAGTGGGTGCGGCGGGATTGATCGACCCTTCGCGCAAAGCGCCGGGTCTCTGGCATCTGGTGCTGTTTAGCTGGAATAACGGTGCCGGGCAGCCTGAGGTGGAGATCGTGACGTGAAGCCTGTGAACATAACAGATTGTTTATCAATGTAAAAAAGTATGAGAGAACGCGCTTTTTGAGCACAGATAAATCTCAGATCGTTGCAAAACCATTAATTATGGTAGGCAATTATTGTTGATCGACACTATTTTTATGCGATATTTACTCTTGTCTTGACGGTGTCTCCTGCCTAATCAAGACCCGCTCGTGACTGAGCAAAACTGATGATGTACTAAAAGAAAAAATAGTATTTTGACTCTGCTGCCCTCCCGTGAGGGCATTTTTTTTGCCTGCGATTTAATAAGGACGCTGCATCGCCATCCGCCGCTTCGCATCCAGCCCGCTTGCGGCTTCTGCGGCGATCAGGTTTTTAAGCCGTGGCGAAAGCGCCTCCTCTTTGCTCGGCTCAAACCCCAGCGAGGCGTAAAACGCAGCGTTGAATGGCGCATAGCGATCGGTGGTCAGCGACGCGCCCGCTAAACCGCGCCTCTCTCCTGCGCTCAGCAGCGCCTGCAGCAGCTGGCGACCAATCCCCTTGCGCTGCCACGCCGGGTGAACATCCATTTCGGCGATATGCAGCCAGTTATCCACGATCTGCGCCCCGGCAAAGCCAACCGGCTGTTGGTCGGCAGTCAAAGCTACCAACAGCAGCCCTTCGCGGGATAACTGTTCGAGATCTTCAAGGCTGGAGGCCGCCGGTTCACCGCTTACCGCCCCGGCGGCCCGCAGCGTCTCAAAAGCGGCGAGTTCAATCTCTCTTAGCGCGGCGAGATGCCCGGCGCGGGCTGGCGCAATGGTGATGTCATTCATTGGGTTCCTGAATTATTCGAAGCAATCAACTCACTGTCGATTATCTCTTTAACCACCCCTTCTGTCTGCCAGCGCGTCAGCTTCTCCACTACCGTGTGAAAGAGCGCATCCTGCTGGCGCGGCAGGCAGATCGCCTGGGCAATCTGCATAAAATCATCCTCCAGCACACGGTAGCCGGGGTGTTGAGCCGCCGTTTGCTCAAGGGGCTGGCGGATCCCGGCCACCATATCGCCCTCACCACTTAGAAAAGCCTCGATCGCCGCCTGGGATGAACTCAGGCGATTGAGCGTGGCGTGATCAAGCTCGCGGGTTAAGTAGAGATCGTAGGCCGCGCCCCGGCCGACGTTTATCACCACGCCGGGTTTATCCATCTGCGCCACGCTCTGCCACGGGCTTTGCGCCTTGACCAGCGCCGTGCCCTGAATGGTGATATAGGGCTGGGTAAAGCGTAATGTCTCTTCGCGTTTCGGATCGACGGCAAGGAAAGCGATATCCCAGACACCGTTCTCTGCATCCTCCACCACTTTTCCGGCGGTCGGATAGGTAATAAATTGCGCCTCTTTTGCCATATCGGCGGCAATCCGCCGGGCAAGTTCTACGGTGATCCCGGCAGGCTCACCCGCCGCGGTCTGGCGGGCAAGCACGGCGTTACCTAAATTGATGGCGAAACGAAGCGGTTGACTGGCTGACATAGTGCTTCTCCTGAAAGCAGTTTATGCCTTCAAAAGATAGCAGACGGGCGTCACTGCTGGCGGGCAATCAACCTTTTCAGCTCGGGAATACAGGAACCGCAGTTGGTGCCGCACTTAAGCTTTTCACCAAGGCGCGAGACGCTGTTGCACCCGGACTGAATCGCCTCGCCGATCGCCCGCTCACCGACAGCAAAACAGCTACAGATTGTCGCACCGGCAGGCGCTTTGCCGCTGGCGCTGCGCCCGGCCAGCAGCGCCAGCCGTTGTGCGGCGCTTTGTGGCGGCCGGGAAAAGGCGGCGATCACCGCTGCCCGGTCCGGCTGCGGGCGCTGGCGGTGCGCGTAAAAGGCCAGTTGCAGTTCGCCATCCGCCCAGGCGAGTAGATTAAACCCCTCGTCGCCAAGAGTGGCAGGCTGGCACAGCCAGGCGTCAGCCAGAACATGTTCACGCAGCCACGCCATCCATGATGTTGGCCACGCACTGTCCGCGAGCGCAAAGTGCGTCACGCCGGGCTGAGTGATGCGGCTCCAGTAGGCGGTTTTCGGCGCGGAAAGCGTATCTTCACGCAGAAAGAGTTCGCCCTGCCAGGCGGCCTGCCAGCGCTGAATATTGACCGGCATCTGTTTGCTCTCCGGCTGGCCGGAAAGGGGATCGGTCTCGGCGGCAATCAGCGCATCGACTCTCGCCTGCTGGCTGAAGGCGCTGTTCCAGTGCATCGGCACAAACACCCGTCCGCGCGGTTGCAGCGCATCCGGCTGCGCGCGCAGCAGCAGCCAGCCGTGTGTTGATGAAACGCGCAGCAGATCGTCGGCGCTAATTTGCGGCGCATCGTCGGGGTGAAACTGGCAAAACGGTTCGCTGATATGCTGCATCAGCCGGGAAGACTTACCGCTGCGCGTCATGGTGTGCCACTGATCGCGGATGCGCCCGGTGTTCATCACCAGCGGCCAGCGCGGCGTCGTTGGGTTGGTGGGCAGACGCGGCGTTACGGCAATCAGGCGTGCCTTCTCGTCGGCAAAAAAGAAGCGATTATCGGTAAATAAGCGCGCCGTGCCGTGGGGATGCAGCCCATTCACTGGCCACTGAATGGGCTTAAGATCGTCCCACTGTTGGTGGGTGAGCGTCGCCAGGCCGCTGATATCAAACGCCCGCGTGCCCTCATTTTCAAACCCCGACAGTGCGGCATGCTCACAAAAGATCTCCGACGGGTGCTGCCAGCTAAAGGCGTCGGCAAACCCCATGCGCTGCGCCACCTGGCTTATGATCCACCAGTCGGCGCGCGCCTCGCCCGGCGGCGGCAGAAAGGCGCGCTGGCGGGAGATGCAGCGCTCAGAGTTGGTAACGGTGCCGTTTTTCTCACCCCACGCCAGCGCTGGCAGGCGGATATGCGCTGCGCGAGTGGTATCGGTGTCGCGCATCACGTCCGAGACAATCACCAGCTCGCAGCGCGCCAGGCCGGCGCGCACCCGATCGGCATCCGGCAGCGAGACCAGCGGGTTAGTGCCCATAATCCACACCGCTTTTATCTCGCCCTTTTCCACGGCGCGAAAGAGATCGACGGCATTCAGTCCGGGATTTTTTGTGACGTTGTCACTCTTCCAGAAGCGCCCGACGCGGTCGACCTCCTGCGGCGAGAAGCCCATATGTGAAGCCAGCTGGTTAGCCAGCCCGCCCACTTCCCGGCCGCCCATCGCATTTGGCTGACCGGTTATCGAAAACGGCCCGCATCCTGCGCGGCCAATTTTTCCCGTCGCTAAGTGAAGGTTAATAATGGCGTTGCACTTATCAACGCCGGAGGTGGACTGGTTAATCCCCATTGAGTAGAGCGTCACCAGCGTATCGCTGGCGGCAATCATCTGGTAAAAGGCCCGCAGCGCCTCCTGCGGCAGCTGGCAATAGTCGGCGGTGCGCTCAGGCGTCCACTCCCCGACCGCCGCCAGCGTCTGCGCTGCGCCAGTGGTGTAATGGTTGAGAAACTCCCGGTCGAGCTTGCCCTGCTGCGCCATAAAATGGAGCGCGCCGCAAAACAGCGCCGCATCGCTGCCGGGGCGCAGCGGCAGGTGGAGGTCGGCGAGATCGCAGGTGGCGGTGATGCGCGGGTCGATAACGATAATGCGCATCTCCGGGCGCGCCTGTTTGGCTCTCATCAGCCGCTGGTAAACCACCGGGTGCGCCCAGGCGGTGTTTGAGCCGGTGAGGATCACGCACTCGGCAAGCTCCAGATCCTCATAGCTGCAGGGCACCGCATCGGCACCAAACGCCCGTTTATAGCCGACCACCGCCGAGGCCATACAGAGGCGCGAGTTGGTATCCATATTGCCGCTGCCGATAAACCCCTTCATCAGCTTATTGGCGACATAGTAATCCTCCGTCAGCAACTGGCCGGAGCCGTAAAAGGCCACTGCCTGCGGGCCGAACTGCGCAATCACCCGCTGCAACCCTTCCGCCACCGCATCCAGCACGCGCTCCCAGCTTACCGGCTGCTGGTCGATCTCCGGCTGCAACAGTCGCCCGGCGAGATCCAGCGTTTCACCCAGCGCGCTGCCCTTCACACAGAGCCGCCCGTGGTTCGCCGGGTGCAACGTATCGCCCTGGGCGCTAAACCCTTGTCCTTCAGGCTGCATACGCACCCCGCACCCGACGCCGCAGTAAGCGCAGGTGGTGGAGACCGCCGCGCCCGTCACAGGCTCACCGTGGCGATGCGCTGTTCGCGCCCTGCCGCGACGCTTTGCGGCTGCGCCAGCACCCACACGCGCCCGCCCTCCACTTTCACCGGCCAGACGCTGAGCGCGGTCTGCTCATCATCGAGGCTGCGGCCATCGCGCAGGCGAAAACGCTGCTTATAGAGCGGCGAAATCACCACCGGTTCGCCGTTAACATCCCCCAACAGGCCGCGCGCCAGCACGTTTGCCTCGCTATCCGGTTCGTGGTTGCTGAGGGCAAACACCTGCTGCGGATGATCCGGCAGATGGAAGAGCGCGATTTGCTGATGACCGAGCCGCGCCGCCATCCCCGCATGGTGCGGGATCGCCGATAATGCGCAGAGATCGACCCAGCCCTGCGGCAGCAGTTTGTGTCCAGCAGAAGGCAGCGCGGCGCGCTCCTGCGCCGTTGCCGGGCGGATCTGCTGGCGCTCCGGCACCATCACCACCCCTTCATCGGGCTGGTCGCTGTTGACAAACGGGCGGAACAGCGCCAGCCGATCCGGGTCCGAGAGCGTGGTTTGCCACTCACACTGATAAGCGTCGATCACCGTCTGCATCTCGCTCTCCAGCTCGGCGGCGATGTTCAGGCTATCCTCCAGCACCACTTCGCGCAGGTAAGCCATGCCGCCGTCGAGATTATCCATCCAGGTGCTGGTGCGTTGCAGGCGGTCAGCGGTGCGGATGTAGAACATTAAAAAGCGATCGACGGTGCGGATTAACGCCTCGGTGCTTAGATCCTGCGCCAGCAGATCGGCGTGGCGCGGCTTCATGCCGCCATTGCCGCAGACATAGAGGTTCCAGCCCTTCTCGGTGGCGATCACACCAACGTCCTTACTCTGCGCTTCGGCGCATTCGCGGGTGCAGCCGGAGACCGCCATCTTGATTTTATGCGGCGAGCGCAGCCCTTTGTAACGGTGCTCCAGTTGCAGCGCCAGCGCGGTGGAGTCCTGCACGCCATAGCGGCACCAGCTGGAGCCGACGCAGGATTTCACCGTGCGCAGAGATTTGCCATAGGCATGCCCGGTCTCAAACCCGGCTTCAACCAGCAGCTGCCAAATCTCCGGCAGCTGTTCGAGGCGCGCGCCAAACAGATCGACGCGCTGGCCGCCGGTAATCTTGGTATAGAGGTTATAGCGCCGCGCAATCTGCCCGATGGCAATTAACCCGTCCGGCGTGATCTCGCCTGCGGGAATGCGCGGCACCACAGAGTAGGTACCATCTTTCTGGATATTGGCAAAAAAGCGGTCGTTGGTATCCTGCAACGGCAGGTGCTGCGGCTTCAGCAGGTACTCATTCCAGCAGGAGGCGAGCACCGAGCCAACCAGCGGCTTGCAGATCTCGCACCCGTGCCCGCGCCCATGTTTCGCCAGCAGTTCGTCAAAGGTGCGGATATTACCCACCCGCACCAGGTGGTAGATCTGCTGGCGCGAGTACGGGAAGTGTTCGCAGAGATCCTTTTTCACCTCGACGCCCATCTCTTCAAGCGCAAACTCCATCACCTGTTTGGTGAGCGCTGCGCAGCCGCCGCAGCCGGTCGCCGCTTTGGTGCAGGATTTTATCGCCGCCATATCGCCACTGCCGCTATTCACTGCCGCGCAGATATCCGCTTTGCTGACGTTATGACAGGAGCAGATCTGCGCGCTGTCAGGTAACGCCGCAACGCCGAGCGTTGGCGCTGCCTCCCCGCTGCTGGCAGGCAGGATCAGCGTCTCGGGCCTCGCGGGCAGCGGCATCTCATTGAGCATCATCTGCAATAGCGCGCTGTAAGACTCGCTGTCGCCAATCAGCACCGCGCCGAGCAGCTTTTTGCCATCCTCTGAGACGACAATTTTTTTGTAGATCTCCGCCGGGCCATCAACCCAGCTGTAGCTCTCACTCCCCGGCGTGCGGCCGTGGGCATCGCCAATCGACGCCACTTCAACGCCGAGCAGCTTCAGCTTGGTGCTCATATCCGCGCCGGTAAATGCCGCTTCACCGTCTGCCAGTGTCTCCGCCAGCGTGCGCGCCATCTGATACCCTGGCGCGACGAGGCCGAAAATCTGCCCATTCCACAGCGCGCACTCGCCAATGGCGAAGATGTCAGGATCGGAGGTGCGGCACTGATCATCAATCACAATGCCGCCGCGCGGCCCAATCGCCAGCCCGCAGTCGCGCGCCAGGTTGTCGCGCGGGCGAATGCCTGCCGAGAAGAGCACCAGATCGGTTTCCAGAAAAGTGCCATCGGCAAAGTTCATGCGATAGCGGCTGGTCTCTCCGGCGACGATTTCGCGCGTCTCTTTGCCGGTATGCACCTGCACGCCAAGGGCTTCGATTTTGCGCCGCAGCATCGCTGCCCCGCCTTCATCCAGCTGCACGCCCATCAGCCGCGGCGCAAACTCCACCACATGGGTTTGCAGGCCGAGGTTTTGCAGCGCGTTCGCCGCTTCCAGCCCAAGCAGGCCGCCGCCGACCACCACGCCACGCTTGCCCTCGTCGGCACAGGCTTTGATCGCCGCCAGATCGTCGAGGGTGCGATAGACCAGGCACCCCGGCGCATCATTACCGGGGATCGGTGGAACAAAAGGCGATGAACCGGTAGCCAGCACCAGCCGATCCCAGGCCGTCTGGCGACCCCGTTTATCGACGACAAAACGGTGCTGAAGGTCGATCTGCGTAATCCCCTGATTCAGGCGCAGCTCAATGCCGGTGGTCTCGAAAAAGCCCTCTTCCACCATCGACAGCGATGCGGCGCTGCGCCCGGAAAACCAGGCGGAGAGATGCACGCGGTCATAGGCCGGAACCGACTCCTCGGCAAAGACAATCACCTGGTAACGCAGATGCAGTTCGCGCTCCACCAGTTGTTGCAGAAATTGGTGGCCGACCATGCCGTGTCCGGCAACAACTAAAACAGGTTTTGACATCACATCGCTCCTCGCTACCTCAGTGGATAACGGCTGGTTCAGAATGGGGGGAAGATCCTCTTCAGGGGTAAACAGGCTTGGCTGACCGGGGGTATTAAGCCGGGCGAAGTAACCCGGCCCGTCGCTGATATCGCCCCACAACAGCACGCCGCGCAGCTGGTTATTGCTTATCACCAGGCGGCGGTAATCGCCGGTAAACGGATCGGTTGCGGTGTAAAGCGCATCGCCGTCGCGCGCCCCGGCGCAGTAGAGATCGAGGCCGCTCACTTTCAGGCGCAGCGGCACCGCTTCAAGCGCGAACGGCGCGTCCGCTTCACCAACAAGCCTGGCGACAAGGGTCTCCGCCTGCCGCCAGCAGGGCGCCACCAGCCCGAAGGTGATCTCACCGAACTGGCAGCACTCGCCGATCGCTGAAATCGCCGCATCGTTGGTGCGCAAGTGACCATCCACCAGAATGCCGCGATCGCACGCCAGCCCGGCGGCCTGCGCGAGGGCGATATTCGGCCGCACGCCGGCACAGACCACCACTGCCTGCGCCGGGATCCGCCGTCCATCAAGCAACTCCACCGCGCTGATTCGCCCCTTGGCATCGGCGCAGCAGGCGCGCGTCTCTGCCACCAGCAGCGTGTCGATGCCGCGTGCGTTGAGGCTCTCTTCCAGCAGCGTTGCCGCGTGCGCATCGAGCTGTTGATCCATCAGGTGCGGGCCGCGATGCACAATCACGCTGTGAATACCGCGCTGCGCCAGCGCCGCCGCGGCTTCAATTCCCAGCACCCCGCCGCCCAGCACCACGGCTGTTTCTCCGGCGCTGAGCTGGCTCAGCATCGCCTCAACATCCGCCTGCTGGCGAAAGGCGTAGACGCCGGGCAGATCGATGCCGGGCAGCGGCGGCATAAAGGGGCGTGAACCCGTGGCGATCACCAACTGGTCGTAAGCGAGTGATTCCCCGCCAACGCACACGGTGCGGGCGGCGCGATCGATCGCCGTCACCGGCTGACCCGCAAGCCGCGTCACACCGTGGCGGGCATACCAGGCTTCGTCATGCGTCACAATCTCATCGAAGGTTTTCTCGCCCGCCAGCACCGGCGTCAGCAGAATGCGGTTATAGGCCGCTCTCGCCTCCTCATCGATCAGCACAATGTGAAAGCGGTCAGGCGCGCGTTCGCAGAGCTGTGCCACCAGTCGCGCACCCGCCATGCCGTTGCCAATCACTATCAGACGCGGTTTCTCCATCGGCGTACTCCTCAGGCCACGGCTTTATGTTTTTCATGCAGGAAGTGCAGCACCTGCTGGCGGTAGTGATGAAACTGCGCATCGTTAGCCAGCGCCAGCCGTGAGCGCGGACGCGGCAGCGTCACCTCCAGCACCTCGCCCACTTTCGCCGCCGGGCCGTTGGTCATCATCATTACCCGGTCCGAGAGCAGCACCGCTTCGTCGACGTCATGGGTGATCAGCACAATGGTGGTGTTGAGCTGGGTCTGGATCTCCATCACCGCATCCTGCAAATGGGCGCGCGTCAGGGCATCGAGTGCGCCGAAAGGCTCATCCATCAGCAGCACTTTCGGCTTCATCGCCAGCGCGCGGGCAATACCGACGCGCTGCTTCATGCCGCCGGAGATCTCGCCGGGGCGCTTATGCATCGCATGCCCCATATGCACCAGTTCGAGGTTGTGGGCGATCCACGCTTGCATCTCGCTTTTGTTCATCTCGCCTTTAAACACCTGTTGTACCGCCAGCGCGACATTCTCCGCCGCCGTCAGCCACGGCAGCAGGGAGTGATTTTGAAACACCACCCCGCGCTCGGGGCCGGGGCCGACGATCTCCTGGTTATCGCATAGCAAAACCCCCTGCGTCGGGCGGCTCAGCCCGGCAATCAGGTTCAAGAGCGTTGATTTCCCGCAGCCGGAGTGACCAATCAGGCTCACCGTCTCTCCCTGGGCGATGGTAAAGCTGACATCATCAAGGGCGACAAACGGCCCGCTGGCGGTGGCAAAGGTTTGGGTCACGTTTTCGACCCGGATAATGGCGTGCGTCTTTTTCATTTATGACTCCCGGCGAGTGTCGTAGCTAAAACGGCGGGCAATGGCCATCAGCCCCTGCTCCAGCGCCATCCCCACCACGCCAATCAGCAGAATGGCGATGATGATGTTTTGCACATTGAGGTTGTTCCACTCATTCCAGATCCAGAAACCGATGCCGACGCCGCCGGTCAGCATCTCGGCGGCGACAATCACCAGCCAGGCGATACCGATCGATAAGCGCACACCGGTGAGGATGTGCGGCAGCACGGCGGGAAAGAGGATTTTGCGCATCATGGTGAACTCACTGAGCTTCAAAACGCGCGCGACGTTGAGGTAATCCTGCGGAATACGCATTACCCCTTCGGCGGTGTTGAGGATCATCGGCCAGATGGAGCAGATAAAAATCGTCCATGTCGAGGCCGGTTCGGCGCGCTGAAACAGCAGCAGGCCAATCGGCAGCCAGGCCAGCGGGCTGACCGGGCGCAGCAGCGCGATCAGCGGGCCAAACATGCGGGCGATAAAGCGAAAGCGGCCAATCAGAAAGCCGACGGGAATGCCGACCAGCGCCGCCAGACCAAAGCCGAGCGCCACGCGCTCAAGGGAGGCGAGCACGTTCCAGCCGATGCCCATATCATTCGGCCCGTCGATATAAAACGGCTCGGCGAAGAGCGTTTTCGCCGCTTCCCAGGTTTGCAGCGGTGTCGGAAAGCCTTTGCTGTTGAGCGCCGCCACCTGCCAGATGGCGATCAGCACAACTGCGCCGAGCAGGCCGGGAATTGCGGCGGTAATAAAGCGTTGCAGCATACTGCGCAGGCGGTTTACCGGCGCGCGTTTTGCCACTAAAGGCGCAGCCTGTGGCGCGGCGGTTTTCAGCGGCACAATCGCCGCGCTCTGCGGCGTTGGCTCCAGCGGGATCACTTTCGGTTGGGTGTTCGCAGACATTCTTGGCCTCACTTAGCGGTGGATGGCAAAACTGTTGGCGTAGGCCGCAGGATCGCTGCCGTCCCACACTTTTCCGTCAATCAGGGTGCTGCTGCGCATCGAGCTTGTGGGCACGCTGATACCGCCCACCGCCGTTGCAGCCTGTTTGTAGAGTTCGCTGCGGTTGATCTGGCGCGCGACGGCGAGGTAGTCCGGATCGCTTTTCAGCAGGCCCCAGCGTTTTTGCTGGGTCAGAAACCAGATGCCGTCGGAGAGCCACGGGTAGCTCACCGCGCCATCGTTGAAGAAGCGCATCGCATGGGCGTCCTGCCACGTCTTCCCTAATCCATCTTCATAGTGGCCGAGCATCCGCCCTTCGATGGTCTCAACGGCGGTGTTGATATAGGCGCGGGCGGCGATGGTTTTTGCCGTTTCGCGGCGGTTTTCATCGGAGGCATCGATCCAGCGCGAGGCCTCCAGCACCGCGGCGGTCAGGGCGCGCGCCGCATTGCCGTTTGCCGAGACCCACGCCGAGGTGGTGCCGAGCACCTTTTCCGGGTGATCGGGCCAGATCTGCTGGCTGGTGGCGGCGGTAAAGCCGATGCCGTCAAGAATGGCGCGCTGGTTCCACGGCTCGCCGACACAGTAGCCGCTCATATTGCCAATCTTCATGTTCACCACCATCTGCGGCGGCGGCACCACCACATTGCGCACATCGGCAAAGGGATCGATCCCGGCATTCGCCAGCCAGTAGTAGAGCCACATGGCGTGGGTGCCGCTCGGGAAGGTCTGCGCAAAGGTGTAGGTGCCCTGCGGGCTGGCGGCGATCACCTTTTTCAGCGATGCGCCATCGGTAACGCCCGCTGCTTTCAGTTGGTTCGATAAGGTGATCGCCTGACCGTTGTTGTTGAGGGTCATCAGCACCGCCATCTCGCGCTGCGGGCCAGAGACGCCAAGCTGTAAGCCGTAGACCATGCCGTAAAGCACATGGGCGGCATCGAGTTCGCCGGAGAGCAGCTTGTCGCGCACCGAGGCCCAGCTCGACTCTTTACTCGGGATAATGGTGATGCCGTACTTCTCATCAAACTTCTTCACCGCCGCCATCACCACCGGGGCGCAGTCGGTGAGCGGGATAAAGCCGACGCGCAGGGTCTTCTTCTCCGGTGCGTCCGAGCCTGCCGCCCATACGCTGTTCATCAGGCCCGGGATCAGCAGGCTGCCGCCCAGCGCCGCGCTGCCCGCCAGAAAGCGGCGGCGCGAAAGTTTACTCACGGTGTTGTCATCGTCTTGCGTCATTGCGGCATCCTGTCAGTTGAAAAGGGGCAAAAAAAAAGCGTCCGGTTAGCGCTCAGTCTCCTGAACGCTAACGGACGCCTTTATCCGGGAAGTGATGCTGACCGCCATTAGCCAGCACCTTCGTAGATAAGATAAGCAGAATGTGTGCCAGGTTTCTGATGCCTGTAAAAACAGGCGATTAGCGATTTGGCTCACACAATTTGCACCGCAACGGGCGGTGAAATGCACACCTGCGGTGCAGCTACTCCTTTGGGGTTAGAGGGGCTTTTTGCCCATGACGGCGGCGACGGAGAGCATCGCATCGGCGATCTCCGCCAGCTTCTTGTTCTGCTGCATCGCCATCTCGCGCAGGGTTTTGTGCGCCTGCGGCTCGCTCATCGCGTGGTGCTGCATCAGAAGGCTTTTCGCCCGCTCCACCAGCTTGCGCTCGGCAAGGGTGGCGCGCAGCCCGGCGAGTTCAGCATCCAGCGCCTGCAACTGGCGGGACTGCTGCTCAACCAGCTCCAGCACCGCGCGGCTCAGTTGTGGCGGGATCAGCGCCGTAAAGTGATCCTCAGCCTGCGGCAACTGGGCGATCTCCTGGCGCTGCTGCTCGGCGTCGCGCTGCGCCGCCGCAATACGCTGGCGGCAGCACTGCATAACCCCTTTTTCCAACGCATCTTCAATACGTTTCATGGCATCGATACGCATTGTGGTGACCTCAAACCAGCGCAGTGCGGCCTCCGTTGGCTCGCCCGGCGGCAGCGTGCGGCTACAGGCGAGACGGCGAAAGCGCTCCAGCTCGCGGCTCTCCTCCTGCTGCTGTTGCTGCCACAGCCCGAGGCTTGCGGCATCGGCGAACTCGCTGAAGGTGTGAAAACAGCGCTCCTGGGCATCAATCAGCTCCACCAGTTGCTGACTCGCTGACTCATCAACCGAACCAATGGTAAAGCCTGCCGCCACCAGCGCCCGCTCCTGCCCGGCCAGCTCTTTGCCCTGCATAAAGCTGAACAGCGCCAGCAGCGCGCGCGAGACGCTGGGATCGCCGGAGGTGT
Organism: Kosakonia sp. S57; assembly: GCF_016516575.1. Classification (NCBI taxonomy): domain Bacteria; kingdom Pseudomonadati; phylum Pseudomonadota; class Gammaproteobacteria; order Enterobacterales; family Enterobacteriaceae; genus Kosakonia; species Kosakonia sp. S57. The sequence continues at coordinate 122,194 of NZ_JACVUL010000003.1, forward strand.
CGGCGGTTTCCACAATCAGCGCCAGATGGCAGCGGATCACCTCGTTGTAGCGCTGCATCGCTTCCGGCTGGGCAATGCCGAGCTGCTGCACCTGCTCGCGCAGCGGCGGCAGCGTGCTCAGGCTGTGCAGCACGCTGGCGATGCGGCTAAAAAGCCGCGCGGCGTTGCCCCGCGCCAGCCCCTCCTGATCGAGCGTTGCCAGCTGCTGATGCACCGCCTGCGCGGCGCGCTCCACCTGCTCTGCCCGTTCGCGCAGCCGCCCGCCCCAGGTTTTCCCCTGCGAGCAGAGAAAAATATTGGCCGTGCCGCGCTCGCGTTGCAGCAGATGAATAAGCTGGCTCACCGCGCCGACCAGCTTGCCCATCTGCAATAGCTGTTGCAGGCCGGTGATTTCGCTGCGCCGCGAGGCGAGCACAAAATCGAGAGCTGAAAGCGTCATCGCACACCCTTCTCCAGAAAACCGTAGGCTCACTAAAGCAAGAAGTGTGCCGCCGCGATTGACATCAGGCGCGGGCGGGTGAGAATGCCACTTCACATCACAGGGAGAGGGTCAGGATATGGTGAAGAAAACGTCCGCACTGCTGTTACTTATCGGCGTGGTCTGGCTGGCGTGGCTCTTTCTGCGTACGCCGCAGGCGATCAGAGCTGATGACAGCGCGCTCTACGTGAAAAACCTGCCGTTAAGCGAGAAAGGCAAAGTGAACTGGTGGCGCGAGAACCGCGCGGCGCTGCAAAAGCAGTTTCCCCTGCTGGTGCGCCCCGGTAACGCCGTAGTGATGATCATGAACTTTGACCGCTACGATCGCCTGCCGACAAGCACCCGCGACGGCAGTATTGATGACTACAACTGCTTTACCGATATCAGCGCGCCGGAAAACTGCATCTATAAAGAGATGGTGATGCTGATTTTCATCCATCCCGGCAAGAAAACCGTTTATAGCTTTGGTGAAACCAGTTACGAGGAGAGGCCGGACGGCACCCTGAAATATGTTCACGAGAACTTTACCGTTAGGTAGATATATTCACTCATCGAATTGTTTGACTTAGCCGGTAATCCGACCAGAATGTATTTGCCCCGTATCTCGCTGAAAAACAGAAACCTATGACCACACACCCGCGTTGTGTTACCCGGACAGGCCGCCTGAAAAAGCTGGCCGTGCTGATGGCTGCTTTGCTGCTGGCCAGCTGCGCGTCGAAAGCGCCGAAATCCCTTGTGACGCCGAACCCGCCGGTGAGCAAACAGCCGCTGCCCGATGGCGGGCTGAGCCAGCCGCAAACCATGCGCGGTATCTGGCTGGCGACGGTTTCCCGTCTCGACTGGCCGCCGATCAACTCGGTAACCCTCAGCCCGGCGCTGCGCGCAGAGCAGCAGAAGGCGGCGCTGATCGCAAAGCTCGATAAGCTGCAACGCCTCGGCATTAACACCGTCTTCTTCCAGGTGAAACCGGACGCTACCGCGCTGTGGCCGTCAAAAATTTTGCCGTGGTCGGATACGCTTACCGGGGTGATTGGTCAGGATCCGGGTTACGATCCGCTGCAATTTATTCTGGATGAGGCGCACCAGCGCGGCATGAAGGTGCATGCCTGGTTTAACCCTTATCGCGTCTCGACCAATACCAAACCCTCCACGGTCGCGGAGCTTAACCGCACCCTCTCCCTGCGCCCGGCGTCGATTTTTGTTCTGCACCGGGAGTGGATCCGCACGGCGGGCGACCGTTATGTGCTCGACCCCGGTATTCCGGAGGTGCGCGACTGGATCACCAGTATTGTCGCGGAAGTGGTGGCGCGCTACCCGGTGGATGGCGTGCAGTTTGATGACTACTTCTACAGCGAAACGGCGAGTTCAGCGCTGAACGACAGCCAGACGTTCCGCCAGTATGGGCAAGGTTTTGCCGCCAAAGCTGACTGGCGTCGGCACAACACGCAATTGCTGATTGAGCAGGTGTCGCGCACCATTAAGCAACTGAACCCTAACGTGCAGTTTGGCGTCAGCCCGGCGGGCGTCTGGCGTAACCGCTCGTTCGATCCGGCAGGTTCAGAGACGCGCGGCGCGGCAGCCTATGATGAATCCTTTGCCGATACCCGCCGCTGGGTGCAACAGGGGTTGCTCGACTATATTGCGCCGCAGATCTACTGGCCCTTTACCCGCGATGCCGCGCGCTACGATGTGCTGGCGAAGTGGTGGGCGCAGGTGGTGAAACCGACAAATACTAAGCTCTATATTGGCGTGGCGCTCTATAAAGTGGGTGAGCCATCCAGAATGGAGCCGGAGTGGACGCGCGACGGTGGGGTGCCGGAGCTAAGAAAGCAGATTGAGATGAATGAGACCCTGCCGGGTATTGCGGGGACGATCCTGTTCCGCGAAGGTTACCTGACGCAGCCGCAGACCCGCCAGGCGGTGGACTATTTACAGGGGCGCTGGGGGCGGTAATTACGGGATCCATTTCCAGTAAAAATCGCCAAGAAATCGTATTACGCGCGCGGTTCCGTCCATAGCCCTCTCCAGCCAGTCCGCAAAGCGCGAGCGTAGCCGTGGCTCTTTCAGGGCCACGCCACGCTCCCTTAACGCCTCCCATGCCGCGTGGCGCACGGCGAAGACAAAATCCTCATTCGCCAGCGTGACCAGCGCTTGTGTGCTGCGCGCACTCTGCTCCTGTTGCAGGCGGGCAATCAGATCCAGCCGCTTGCGGTAGTCGCTCTTGTCATGCACGAGGCGAGTTAGCTCCTCATCCGTCACGCCCTTCTCCTTCCTGGTGGCTGTTAGTTACTCCCCGGTCAGCGCGTCATAGAGCGTTTGCATGCGCGCGCGCAGATAGAGCACCGCTTTATGCTTGCGCGACAGCAGGGTCTGCACGCTGACGCCCAGCTCCTGCGCCAGGGCTTTGCAAGTGTAACCCTGTAACTCGGTTTTTTCGAACACCTCACGCTGGGCTTCGGGCAGCTCTGCCAGCGCCTGACCCAGCTCCTCCCATAAAAGCCCCTTCAGATACTCCTCTTCCGGCGTCTGGGCGATGCCAAACAGCGTTTCGGCTACCTCATCTTCAACGAAGTCTGACTCCTCATCACCGTCAGCAAACAGGCCCGATAATGGCACTTCGCGCTTTTTACGCGCCCGGTCGGTCATCTCGTTGCGGGCGGCGCGAAACAGCCAGGCGGCGACATTCTCCACCGGCTGTTCGACCTTCATTAACTGCCAGCTGATCTCCTGGAGGATATCTTCGCTCTCCTCTTTCACCGGCGAGCGGCTGCGGATAAAGCCTTTCAGCTTTGAGCGGCAGGCGTTCAGCGCCGTGACAAGTGCGGACTCAGTCGTCATGACGCGGGTCATCGCGCTCACCCGCGTTCGGACGCTGCTGCTCCGGCTCACCGCGACGTTCGTGCCAGCCGCAGTGGCCGTGGCGGCGAAAACCTTCGCGGCGTTTTTCGACAAACTCTTCACGCTGCTCCGGCGTCATCGCCATCCAGCGCTCATGCATGCGCCGGTGGGCGCGGCCCATGCCGAACATGCCGGGGCGAAAACCGAGGCCGCCAAAGAGAATGCGCGACAACACCAGGATCCCGAGCGCCTGCCAGAAGCCGATGCTTTTCACGCCGAGAATCGCTGGCAGCAGTGCGTTCCACAGCGACATCACCACCAGGCCGAGCACCACAAACAGCGCGGCGCCAATGATCAGCGGCTTCGCGCCGCGATGGCGACCAAAACCGTGCTGGGGTTCATTCATATGAAAATCTCTCATTGTTTTTCTTCCTCATCAGATTAGCGAATAAATGCCTGTGATGAAGTAGACGAATGAGCGCGGGAAATATTGCTAAAAAAGTGAAATAAAAAAACAGGCGCAACGAGTGCGCCTGAAAAAGTGCGGAGTAACAGGAAAGTATTACGGGCGGCGGAACAGCGCGATGCTGCGGCCTTCCAGCTCGAAATCCTTCTCTTTGGTGATAACGATCCCGCGTTTCACCGTATCGGAGGTGGTCAGCTCCAGTACCCAGCCGCCTTCACCAAACTGCGGAATGCGGAACGGTACGTTGCCTTCAAACGGGTTGAACAGCATCAGCACGTCGTGCCAGATGCCCTCTTCCTCTTGCAGATCGGCGCGGCCAATATAGACACCCAGCGTGGTTCCCTCTTCCCACTGCTCCGGCAACTGCTCGCCGCCGCCGGCGTTGTACCACTTGATCTCCATCCCGTCGCGCCAGTTTTCGCGGCGCAGCAGCGGCTGCGCGGCGCGCAGTTCAATCACCTGGCGGGTAAACTCGCGTAGCGCTTCGTTCGCGCCGTTTAAGGTGTCCCAGTGAATCCAGGAGATCTCGCTATCCTGGCAGTAACCGTTGTTATTTCCGGACTGGCTGCGGCCAAACTCGTCGCCCGCCAGCAGCATCGGCGTGCCGTGGGAGAAGAGCAGCGTGGCGAGGAAGTTGCGTTTCTGGCGCTCGCGCACGGCGTTGATGCCTTCATCGTCGGTCGGGCCTTCCGCGCCGTAGTTATAGGAGCGGTTGTCATTGTGACCGTCGTTGTTATCTTCGCCGTTCGCCTCGTTATGTTTTTCGTTATACGACACCAGGTCGTTAAGCGTAAAACCGTCGTGGGCGGTGATGAAGTTGACGCTCGCCCACGGACGACGCCCGCGCAGATCGTAGAGATCGCCGGAGCCGAGCAGACGGGCCGCGAAATCGGTCGAGACGTTATCGCCCTTCCAGTATTCGCGCAGCGTATCGCGGTATTTGTCGTTCCACTCCGCCCAGCCCGGCGGGAAGCCGCCAACCTGATAGCCGCCAGGGCCGATATCCCACGGCTCACCAATCAGTTTCAGCTTCGACAGCACTGGATCCTGGGTGATGGCGTCGAAGAAGCCGCCGCGCTGGTCAAACCCTTCCGGCTCGCGGCCGAGAATGGTGCCGAGGTCGAAGCGGAAACCGTCGATATGCATCGATTCCGACCAGTAGCGCAGGGAGTCCGTCACCATTTGCAGCACGCGCGGATGGGAGGTGTTCACCGTGTTGCCGGTACCGGTATCGTTGATGTAGTAACGATGCTGATCCGGCAGCGTGCGGTAGTAAGAGAAGTTATCGATGCCCTTAAAGGAGAGCGTCGGGCCGAGTTCATTACCTTCGGCGGTGTGGTTATAAACCACGTCGAGGATCACCTCGATACCCGCATCGTGGAAGGCGCGCACCATGTCGCGGAACCCCTGGATGCCGCGCGGGCCGTAGTAACGCGAGGCAGGCGCAAAGAAACCGAGGGTGTTGTAGCCCCAGAAGTTGTGCAGCCCTTTATCGAGCAGGTGCTGATCGTCCGGGAACCAGTGCACCGGCAGCAGCTCTACCGAGGTGATGCCGAGGCTCTTGATATAGTCGACCGTCGCCTTGTGCCCCATCCCTTCAAAGGTGCCGCGCAGATCCTGCGGGATGCCCTGATTAAGCTGGGTGAAACCCTTAACGTGGGTTTCGTAAATGATGGCGCTCGGCCAGGCGATATTCGGCCGGTTTTGATCCTGCCACTCAAACTCGTTGGGATCGATAACCCGGCACTTCGGCGTAAACGGCGCGCTGTCGCGCTCGTCAAAGGTTAAATCTTTATCTTCGTGCAGCAGATCGTAGGCGAAGTGCGCTTCGTTCCACTCAATATCGCCAACCAGCTCCCGCGCATAGGGGTCAACCAGCAGTTTGTTGGGGTTGAAGCGATGACCGTTTTCCGGGTCGTACGGGCCATGCACACGGTAGCCGTAAAGGGCACCGGGTTTCAGGCCGGGCACGTAGCCGTGCCAGATTTCATGGGTATATTCCGGCAGTTCCAGGCGGGCAATCTCCTGTTTGCCGCTCGGATCGTATAAGCAGAGTTCCACGCGATGAGCGTGAGCTGAAAAGAGCGCAAAGTTCACGCCCTCACCGTCGTAATTCGCACCGAGTTGCTGGCCGTGCCCCGCCGTGATGTGATATGGCTTACCGTTAGACATGATCCCTCTTTCTCTTATTTAGAGCGTCACCTGACTTAACCCAACCAGTCGCATAAAGTCGTTTTATGCGCTGACCAGTACTGCAAACGTAAAACCGCCAATCGACCGCAAATTGACGCGATCGTTGAGCAACACATCCTCTCCGCTAAGCATATCCCGGTAATGGCGATGCGCCAGCCGCTCCGGTAACGGGATCACCGCGCCGTTCAGGCTGCCATCCAGCGCGCCAAACAGCAGGCGCGGTGCCAGCACAATCAGCGCGTCGTCCTCATCAACACGCGCGAAAGCGATGACATTATCTGCCTGCTCGCCGTCAGCGTTCAGCGGCAGATACTCACCGTGGCGGAACAGCGCAGGTTTCTCCTGACGCAGGTGCAGCAGGCGCGCGATAAAGGATTGCTTCAGCTGACCGCTCGACCACCCCTCCTGCAAACGCGGGTCGGCGTGCTCCTGGGCATCGAGCAGGCGCTCCAGTTCCGGGTAGTCCGGCTCCAGGCGGTTGTCCGGGTCAACGAGGCTGAAATTGAGCGCTTCGCTGCCCTGGTAGATATCCGGTACACCCGGCGCGGCCAGTTTGATCAGCGTCTGGGTCAGGCTATTCACCAGCCCGGCGCGGATAAATGGCAGTAAAGATGTGGTGAAATCCTGTAAAAATGGCTGATTATCCGGCGAAAGCAGGTGGCGAACGTAGTCCAGCACCGCGCTTTCATAGGCATCGTTGCTGTCGACCCAGTCGGTACGCTGCTTCGCTTCGCGCAGCGCCTTCTCGACAAACTCAACAAAACGCCCCTCCAGCGCTTTCAGCCCTTCGGCATCGTCAGGCTGCAACGTTACCGGCCAGACACCGGCCAGCGCCTGGTAGATCATCCACGCCACCGCCGGACGCGGCGCGGGGCCATCCTCCAGCATGCTCACTTTATCTTTATTCATTTCCCGCCAGCGGGTCACGCACTCGGCCCAGCGCGCGGGCGCTTCCGTCAGGGTGTAGAGCCTGGCGCGGGCATCTTCGCCGCGCTTGGTGTCATGAGTTGAGGTGCCAGAGAGCGCATCGGGCTGTTTCTCAAGCCGTGTCTGCATCTCCTGATGGAAACGGGCAAGGGAAAAGTTACGGCGTAACGGCTCGGCACCCACTTCGTTGAGGGCGAGATCCATGTTCTGACGGAAGAAGAGCGTATCTTCCACCGATTTGGCCATCAGCGGCCCGGTCAGTTGCTGGAAGCGGGTGCGGAAACGGGCAGCCTCTTCACGCGCGCTGTCAGGCAGATCGCCGGTCAGAATACGGGTAATAAAGTCGAGCGCGGTTGGCTCCGGGGCAAAGCTGCTGGCCTTCACTTTCGAAACTACTTTTTGCAGCAGTGCCAGGTCGGCGGGCGGCAGACCCTGCGCTGTGCCGTAGGTGCGATAGACCGGGAAGGCGATCAGCAGCTCGCGCAATGCCTGGCGCAACGCCTCTTCAGCGGGTGCAGAGGCTTCATGCCCGGCGATCTCACCGGCAAGTCGCAGCAGCACGCTGAACTCACCGGCAAAGTTACGATCGACCATCAGCAGCTTCGCCGAGCGCAGCTCCGCTTTCATGTCGACTGGTTTGCCGACCACCTGATCGTAAGCCTCGCGCAGGCCGTCGAGATTCTCATCATCAACCAGCACATCGGAGAGCGCAGCGATAAACTCATACCCGGTGGTGCCGGAAACCGGCCAGTCGTCGGGCAGATGCTCACCCTTACCGAGGATCTTCTCAACGGTGATATGGCACTCATCGCCCGCTTTCTGCCGCAGGCGCATCAGGTAACCGCGCGGGTCGGCAAGGCCGTCGACGTGATCGACGCGCAGGCCATCGACTGCGCCGCTGTGCACCAGTTCGAGGATCAGTTTGTGGGTGTCGTCAAACACCTGATCATCTTCCACGCGCATGCCGACCAGCCCGGTGATTTCAAAAAAGCGGCGATAGGAGAGATCGCTTGCCGCATCGCGCCAGCTCATCAGCCGCCAGGGCTGCTGCGCGTGCAGTTCAGCGATTTTCGCCGCATCGGTCAGGCCAAGAACTTCCTGCTCGCGCCCCTGCCAGCTCGCTTCCACCAGCGGGTAGACGCTCTCGTAATAGACAAATGCCGGTTTACCGGTTTGCGGGTCGGCTTCCACTTTCAGCTCGCCCTTCTCCACCACGGCGTCAAAATCCTCGCCGAGGAACGGCAGCGTCAGGCGGCGCGACCAGTCGATATCAAAATGGCGCGCCCATGGGCTCTTTTCGCCTTTAGCGATCACATCGCGCCACCAGGCGTTCTCCAGCGAGGCGGCCATATGGTTTGGCACGATATCAATGATTAGCCCCAGCCCGGCGGCTTTCAGCGCCTGCGCCAGCTTGTCGAACCCTTCCCGACCGCCAAGGGTCGGGTCGATCTCGTTAGCGTCGGTGACGTCATAGCCGTGCGTGGAGCCGGAAGTGGCGGTAAAAATCGGTGAAGCGTAAAGGTGGCTGATGCCCAGCTTTTTGATATAGGGCACCAGCGCCACGGCGCGCTCAAAGGTCATGCCGTTACGAAACTGCAGGCGGTAGGTTGCGGTTGGCGTGCTCACTCGGCTTCTCCCTGCGATAAACGAACAATAATGGCATTCTGCGCCAGTTCGGCACCCGCCTCAGGCCAGGCAAAAAGCGTTTCGCCTGGCAGTTCCGGTAGCGGCTGGCTGGCCGTACCGATATTCAGCGCCATCGAGAGCGTGCCCTGCGGCAGCGCCCAGCGCACGGCGATAAAACCGGGCGCGGTGGCAATAATCTCCCCCTTCTGGCGGGTTGCGCCGCGTAATAGCGGCACAATGTGCTGCTGGCGCAGGGCGAGCAGTTCACGGCTGAACGCCAGCCAGCGCTGCCCTTCCACGCTGTGCGGACGCGTCCAGTCGAGCTGGGAGCGGGTAAAGGTTTCCGGATCGTTCGGATCGGGCACATCTTCCCCTTCATGCCCGGCGTGGCCTTCAAATTCGCGTGTGCGCCCTTCGCGCACCGCTTTTGCCAGATCGCCGTGGAAATCGGTAAAGAAGAGGAACGGGTTGGTTTCGCCATACTCTTCGCCCATAAACAGCAGCGGAATATGCGGCGACAGCAGCAGCGTTGCGAGCATCACGCGGGTGCGATCGGCTCCGGCTAATGAGATCAGGCGATCGCCCTGCGCGCGGTTGCCCACCTGGTCATGGTTCTGGATAAAGTCGACAAACGCCACCGGCGGCTGCTGGGTGCTGTCAACGCCGCGCGGTTCGCCCGCGTGCTGCGACACTTCGCCCTGGTAGGCAAAGCCTTCTGCCAGCACACGCGCCACCCATTTTTCCGGGCTGTCGGCAAAATCTTCGTAATAAGCATGGGTCTCGCCGGTGGCGAAGACGTGTGCCGCGTTGTGGAAATCGTCGTTCCACTCGCCGGTAAAGAGCGTGGCGGTACCGGATTCATCGCGCGGATGCAGCGAGACGATATTGCGGCTGTCTTCGGTGGTGAGATGGATGGGGCGGTCGGTGATCTCCTGGCGAATGCGTTTGGCGATCTCGACCAGGATATGCGGCTCGTTGGTGTCCTCAATCTGGTCGATGGCGTCGAAACGCAGGCCATCGAGGTTGTACTCATGCAGCCAGTAGAGCGGCGCTTCGCTAATATAGGCGCGCGCGGCGTCAACGTCATACGCGATGCCCGCGCCCCACGGCGTCTGGCGCTCTTTGTGGAAGAAATCGGGCGACAGCAGCGGCAGGTAGTTGCCCTCCGGCCCAAAGTGGTTAAGCACGATATCGAGCACCACCGACAGGCCGTAGCCGTGGGCAGCGTCAACAAAAGCTTTGAAATCGTCCGGCGTGCCGTAGGCGGAGTGCGGCGCATAGAGCAGCACGCCGTCATAGCCCCAGCCGCGGGTGCCGCCAAATTGCGAGACCGGCATCACCTCAACCATGGTGACGCCAAGCTCGGCGAGATAGGGTAATTTTTCGATCGCCGCCTGAAAAGTGCCCTGCGGCGTAAAGGTGCCAATGTGTAATTCGTAAACCACCGCCTCTTCCCACGGGCGGCCCTGCCAGTCAGCGTGTTGCCACTGATAGCTTTCCGGATCGACAACCAGCGACGGGCCGTTAACCTCTGCCAGCTGGCCGCGCGAGGCGGGATCGGGGATCGCCATACCGTCGGCGAGGACAAATTGATACTGCGCGCCTGCATTCACGCGGGAGACGGTGGTTTCAAACCACCCCTCTTCGCTGCGCGTCATCGGCTTCTCTTGCCCGTCAAGACGTAGCGTTACGCTCTGCTGACCGGTGGCCCATAAACGGAAGCGAACCGCGCCGTCGGCCAGTCGCTCTGCACCCCATGTTTTTGAAAACGTTTTGGTCGCCATGCAATTACCTCTCCACGATGCCACGATGAACAATCATAGACGATAATTGGCAACCCGATGGGCGCAGGTCGGAGGTGTACGTCGCCCGGTACAGCGCTGTATACCAGGCGATGGCGGTTATTGTCTCTGCTTGTCCTCCTGCGCTTCGACCTCACGATACCAGCGCGGATGGTGCTTTTTAGCCCAGCGGCGGCTCACTCTCCCCTCAATCATCCCGGTGATCGAGCCTTTCACCCAGAAGGCCATGTAGATATGCATGAGGAAAAAGGCGAGCATCATCGTCCAGTGGCGGAACAGCTTGGTTATCGACTAGGTGGTGGCGACATAGGGCAATGTTTCCGCGTTGCCCATGTTGTTTCGGTCACTGGCAAAGATCCTTGCCGCCGGGCAGGAAGCAACTTGCGGGTGCAGCGGGTTGGTGCCAATCGGCAATTTGATGGGGTCGTCATGTTCCGGGAACGGGCCGTCGTTCATCTTGTCGAGGCAGAGATAAAATTCAACTTAAGCCGGTTTTATCCCTGCCCGTTTATTTAGCGCGTTGCCTCAAATATGCTTTTGCCAATGCGTGCAATGGCATCGTTACTTTGCGCCAGCGTCGCTTCTGTTTGCGTGATATAGACAGACACGATTATTGGCTGCCCTTTTTTCGGCCACACCACGCTGATAATTGAGCGCGAACCGTAGGCGCCTGCGCCGGTCTTATCACCGATTTTCCAGCCGGACGGCAGCGACGCGCGCAGCAGCGCATCGGCAACTTTGTCATCCTTCATCCAATGCACCAGCTGCGCACGGCTTTCGGGTTTGAGCGCGTCGCCGAGCGTCAGTTTCTCCAGCGTGTGGCTAACGGCGAGCGGCGTGGTGGTGTCCTGCAGATCGCCGGGCACGGCGCTGTTAAGCTCCGGCTCTTTACGATCCATTCGCGTGACGTTGTCACCTAAACCGGCAAGCAAGGCGGTGACCTTCTGCGGGCCGCCCAGTTTCTGCGCCACCAGATTAGCGGCGGTATTATCGCTGTATTCAATCGCGGCGCTGCACACCTGCTGCCAGCTCATGCTTTTTGGCGCGACAAATTTGCTGGTTACCGGTGAATAGTCCACCAGTGTCTCTTTACTGAACTGCGTGGTGTCACTAAGGGCGAACTCGCCCCGATCCACCTTACTGAGCAGCGCGCCGCAGAGCAGCGCTTTATGGGTACTGTTGAGCGGAAAACGTTCATCTCCGCGGTAGCTGACGCTCTTACCCGAGGCGGTGTCGATCACCGCGATACCGATGCGCGCGTGCAGCTTCTCCTCCTGCAAACGGGCAATGGCGGTGAGGGTTGCCGCATCGATGGTGGCGGCATTGGCGGCTGACGCGCCGAGCAGGAGCAGCGCGAGAAATGATTTAGCAGGCAGATGCATAGCGATAATCCTTGTTAAGCGGTGAATATTATATCTGCCGGATTATGCCTGATGGCGCAGCGCTGCCATACTGCTGAGTGAAAACTCATTTCATCCGGGGACACGATGCGCATTGCTCAACTTAGCGATATTCACGCCGCAGCGGATAATGACAACCTCGCCCGCCTACGTGCCGCCATTGCGTGGCTTCTCGCCTTCCCGCCCGATATCGTGGTGGTAAGCGGCGATCTGGCAGATGATGGCTGGGCTGAGGGGTATCGCGATATCGCCGCACAGCTTAGCCGTTTGCCCTGCCGCACCCTGCTGCTGGCGGGTAACGCCGATGATAAAACGGTGATGTGCGCGATGATGCCGCAGCTGGCGGCATACTCCGCTGAAGAACCGCTGCATTTCAATGAAACGGTTGAAGGGATTTCGCTGATTGGCGTCGATGTGACGGTTGCCGGGAAGAGCGGCGGCGATATTACCCCCCATCTGCCGTGGCTGGAGCAGGCTTTGCGCGAGGTGGCGCACCCGGCAATGCTCTTTTTGCATCAGCACCTCTTCCCGAGCGGTATTGCGCCGCTGGATACGGCAATGTGCGAAGGTGGTGAGGCGCTGACGGCGCTGATTAACCGCCTGCCGCACCCGCCGCTGGCGATCTGCTGCGGGCATGTGCACCGCGCGATGGCATCGACCTTCGCCGGTGTGGCCGCCTACTGTTGCGGCTCAATCTGCCCGGCAAATCCGCTGCTGCTGGATGAGAAAAACGTGCCGCCGATTACCGATCCCGTCTCCCTGATGCTTCACGACATCGGCCCGCAGGGTCGGGTCAGCAATTTTATCGGCGTAGAAACGGTTGAGGATCGGTGAAAAAAAAGCTCCCCGCAGGGAGCTTGTTGCCTGTGGTTGTTACAGCGCAATACGGATGATATCGTCCGGCTGGGTGGCCTCTTTTTCGCGGCTCGACGCCTGTTTTACGCTGACGTAGAGCGTTTTGCCATCCGGCGACAGCGCGAGGCTGTTCGGGTGCGTCGGCGTGTCGAAACTCTTCACGACCTTGTAGCTCTTCGCGTCGATAACGCTCACTTTGCCCGCCTCGCGGTGCGTGACATAGACTTCGTTGCGCGCCGGGTTAAACAGCACCGCCAGCGATTCCGGGGCGGCGACGCGTTGCATCACCTTGCCGGAGCGGGTATCAACAACCAGCACTTCCGCCGCTTTCGAGTCGGTGATAAAGGCGCGGTGACCGGCGGTATCAAGGCTCAGGTTAAGGTAGAAGTGCTCTTTCCCGTCATCCTGCAACTTCTTGCGGTCAATAATCTTGTTAGTGGCGGTATCAATGGTCAGCAGTTCGCCATCACCGTTGGTGCTGTAAAGACGTTTCGCGGCGGCATCAAGCGCGAGCCCGGTGCTGTATGTGCCGGTGTTCGCAATTGTGCTTTTCAGCGTCATCGCTGCGCCGTCGACCACCCAGATGGCGCTCTCTTTACCCACGCCGGTCACGTAAAGCGTATTGGTGGTGTCATCTACCACCAGTTCTCGTGGGCTAAGCGGACGCACGGTGTCGGAACGTTTACGCCCATCAAGCACTACGCGGCCTTTGATATCACCGGTTTTTGCATCGACGGCAGTGACAGAGCCATTCACGGTATTGCCGAACCAGAGCGTCTGCGTCTGCTGGTTGATCGCCGCGCCAAAGGGTTTCACATCGCTGTGAATGGCCTGGGTGATATCCAGATTGGCGGGATCGAGGCGGTAGATCACACCGCCTTTATCGGTTTTGCGGCTCTGCGAGGTGGCAACCCATAAGGCGTTCTCCTGCTGGCTGACGGCCATCTCATACGCGCCCTTACCGACCGCTTTGCGCAGCATCTCTTCGGCTGCGTGGGCGCTGAATGAGCCTGCCAGCAGCAACGAACCGAGGAACAGCGCGCGGTGCAGGCGCGACGGAGAAAAATGAGCTAAAGACATAACGACTCCCTTTGTTGAAATTATGATTACCTATTCACAAGCATCCAGTGCACGAAACTGCGGTTTCGCTTATTGTTGTAGGTGAGAATAGTAATCATTTATGTTCGTAAAGTGGAGTCTTAATCGTTGATCACGGCAAATTTCCTGCCGCCATATAGACTCATTCTTAACCTAACGTGCGTTCAACATTTTCAAATAATTTACATATCCATTAACATGTTGCCGCATTTTTCTTTTTTTGCTCCTCTTTCAACTCGGTTCCGTCATGAAAATCATTTCAGTTACAAAGGTCACGCTGCCCGTTTTGCTGCTGCCTGTTGCACTCTCTACCTCCGCCTGGGCGGCCTCTGGTGAACAAACCATTATCGTCAGCGCTGCGCCGCAGGCGGTCTCGGAGCTTGATAGCCCCGCTGCGGTCAGCGTGGTTCAGGGCGATGATATTCGCCAGGCCGCGCCGCGCGTGAACCTCTCTGAATCAATGGGCAGCGTGCCGGGGTTGCAGGTGCAGAACCGACAGAACTACGCCCAGGATCTGCAACTCTCCATTCGCGGGTTTGGCTCGCGTTCCACCTATGGCGTGCGCGGCATTCGCCTCTATGTCGATGGTATTCCTGCCACCATGCCGGATGGCCAGGGGCAGACCTCGAATATCGATCTCAATAGCGTCGAGCATATTGATGTGCTGCGCGGCCCCTTCTCTGCCCTCTACGGTAATGCCTCCGGCGGCGTGATGAACGTGACGACGCAGACCGGGCGCGAACCCGCCACCGTGGAAGCGAGCAGCTATTACGGCAGCTTTGGCAGCTGGCGCTATGGTATGAAAGCCACCGGCGCCATGGGCGACGGCACCCACGCGGGCGATGTGGATTACACCGCCTCGACCACCCGTTTTGTTACCCACGGCTATCGCGACCGCAGCGGTGCGCGCAAAAATCTGGCTAACGCCAAGCTGGGCGTGCGCATCGATGACGCCAGCAAGCTGAACCTCATCTTTAACAGCGTTGATATTAAAGCGGACGATGCGGGCGGGCTGAGCCGCGAAGAGTGGCGGGCCAATCCGCGCCAGTCGCCGCGCGCTGATGCGTTTCACACGCGCAAAACCATCAAGCAGACCCAGGCGGGCCTGCGTTATGAGCGTCAACTGAGCGAGCGCGACGACCTGAGCGTGATGATGTATGCCGGTGAGCGTGAAACCACACAGTATCAGTCGATTCCCCGCGCGCCGCAGCTCAAACCGACCCACGCTGGCGGGGTGATCAATCTGAGCCGCCACTATCAGGGCATCGATACGCGCTGGACGCACAAAGGCGAACTGGGCGTGCCGATGACCTTCACCGCCGGTCTGAACTACGAAAACATGAGTGAAGAGCGTAAAGGCTATGAAAACTTCATCATGAATGGCACCACACCGGAGTATGGGCAGAAAGGCAACCTGCGCCGTAACGAGCGCAACCTGATGTGGAACGTCGACCCCTATCTGCAAACCGCCTGGCAGCTTACTGAAAAACTGTCGCTGGATGCGGGCGTGCGCTACAGCTCGGTCTGGTTTGACTCCAACGATCACTATGTGACCGCGCAGAATGGCGATGACAGCGGTGATGCGAGCTACCACAAGTGGCTCCCGGCCGCCTCGCTGAAATACGCTGTCACCCCGGCGTGGAATATCTACACCGCTGCCGGACGCGGTTTCGAAACGCCGACCATCAACGAACTCTCCTACCGCTCCGGCGATCAGAGCGGGCTGAACTTCGCGCTGAAACCAGCCACCAACGACACGCTGGAGATCGGCAGCAAAACCCGCATCGGTAACGGTCTGCTGACCGCGGCGCTGTTCCGCACCGATACTGATAATGAAATTGTTGCCGACAGCAGCAGCGGCGGACGCACCAGCTATAAAAACGCCGGGAAAACGCGGCGCCAGGGTGTCGAACTCTCTGTCGATCAGCAGTTCGCCGGGAACTGGCGCGCGAAAGCGGCCTGGACCTGGCTGGACGCAACCTACCGCAGCGAAGTGTGTGGTGACGCGTCCTGCGAAGGCAACCGCATTCCGGGCATCGCGCGCAATATGGGCTTTGCTTCACTGGGCTGGATGCCGGAGGAAGGCTGGTATGCTGGCGCGGACGTGCGTTATATGAGCAACATCATGGCTAATGATGAGAACAGCGCCAAAGCCCCCTCCTACACCGTCGCCGGGCTGAATACCGGGTATAAGTTCAACTACGGCAACTGGATGATGGATCTCTTTGGCCGCGTCGATAACCTCTTCGACCGTAACTATGTCGGGTCGGTGATCGTCAACGAATCCAATAACCGTTACTACGAACCGGCTCCGGGGCGTAACTACGGCGTTGGCTTATCGGTGGCCTACCAGTTTAACTAAGCCACACCGCAGGCAATAAAAAGCCCGGCCATCATGCGCCGGGCTTTTTTATCGCTTCAGGCCATTAAAATGTGGTCCAGCCCTCTTCAGCGAGCGCCGCTGTACGCGGTTTCGGCGGCACAAGCGTGCTTTTACCGCCCTTAATCTTCGCCGGTTTTGCCTCATCGCTGGCGAGGCGGAAGGCGGCAACCAGCTCTTCCAGCAGGCGCGCCTGCTCCTCCAGCGAACCCGCGGCGGAAGAGGACTCGCTCACCAGTGAGGCGTTCTGCTGGGTGGTGCTGTCAAGTTCGCCAACCGCGCGGGCAATCTGCTCAATGCCGCGGCTCTGCTCTTCGGAAGCGGAGGAGATCTCGCCCATAATATTGTTGACGCGCGTGACGGACTGCACCACCTGATCCATCGTCTCGCCCGCTTTGACCACCAGTTTGCTGCCAATATTAATGCGCGAAACCGATTCGTTGATCAGCTGTTCAATATCTTTCGCCGCCTGCGAACTGCGCTGGGACAAGCTGCGGACTTCACCGGCAACCACCGCAAAACCGCGCCCCTGCTCGCCCGCCCTTGCCGCTTCCACCGCCGCGTTCAGCGCCAGAATATTGGTCTGAAAGGCAATGCTGTTAATCACCGCGGTAATGTCGGCAATTTTGTTAGAACTGGTGTTGATATCGCCCATGGTATCCACCACCTGGCGCATTACCGTGCCGCCTTCGCTGGCCGTTTTCGACGCCTGCGCGGCCAGGCTGCTGGCGTTGCGCGCATTATCGGCGTTGTTTTTCACCGTGGCCGTTAACTGCTCCATGCTGGCGGCGGTTTGCACTACGGCGGCGGCCTGCTGTTCAGTGCGGGAGGAGAGATCGGTGTTGCCATCGGCAATCTCGGTTGCCGCGCGGGAGAGCTGCGTAACGCTGTTGCGTACTTCATGGATCATATCGCGCAGCCGGTCATTCATCCGCCCCATCGCGCCGGTTAACTGCCCCAGCTCGTCGCGGCTTTGCGCGCGGATTTGTGAGCTCAGATCGCCGCTGGCAATGCGTTCCGCCAGCGCCAGGTTGCGGTGCACTGGCCGGGTGATCTGACGAATCACCCACCAGGAGACCAGCATGCCGAGCAGAATGGCAATCGCGCCGGTAATGGCGGCAATTGAACTGGAGGTGTAGGCCAGCTCTTCGTTATGCGCTTTCACCAGCGCGATAATGTCGCGCAGTGAGGCGCTGCTGGCGTCGCCGCCCACTTTGACTTTATCTTCCGCCGCTTTCAGCGCCTGCCAGGCGGTAAAGTAATTCAGCGCCTGGGTGCGATAGCTGACGGTGTTGTCCCAGATGGCCTGTAACGGGGCTTGCAGTTCGCCCGTCAACTGGCTGTTCAGCGCCTGCACGCTACTTGCTGTGGCGGCGAACTGCTGCTCAAGGCGATCGCGCGTGGCTGCATCCGGGCTGTAGCGCACAACCAGCGCCGCATCGCGCACGCCGCTGATGGCAAAGAGCTGCTCATAGATTTGTGCCATCACCGCCGGGTCGGCCACCGGGGTACGTACCAGCGTGGTATAGCGAGCGGAGAGATCTTCCGTGCTCAGTTTATCGAGGCTTTCACGCAGCGCGCGCAGATCGCCGGTCGCTTTTTGCATCTCGCCAATGCTGGCCTGAAAAATTGCTAAATTGCGGGCGACATCATCAATGATTTTACGTTCGTTGCTTGACCAGCTGAGCGCGTCGGCGCTGGCGGTCAGTTCGGAGGCGTGACGGACATAGTTCGCCATCACCTGGCCTGATTTATCATCGCCATAAAAGTATTTAAGGCGGTTAATTTTTGCCTGGAATACTTCAATATTGATGTTGTACATCAAATTTGTTTTTACATAGACGTCGCGAATTTCTTTAAAACGCAGCACGCTGAGAATGGTGGCAAACGCGACCAGAAAAAGAACCACACCGAATCCGACCGACAGCTTTCGACTAATTTTTATATTGCTTACCCGTTGGCTAATTGACATTTTTTCCCCTTGTCTAACGTCCATAGTGAGTGCCCGACTGCGCACGCGACAAGTTATCGGCAGGAAAATAAGCAGATTCAGGTTGCGGGGAGGTTATAGATTAAAAGTGTGATATTGATGCGCCCCATTCGCAAATTATTACCGGGGTGCATCAATATTTTTCATGAATTATCGAGTCAGTGAATTATCACTTAGCGTTCAAACTGTCTGTGCACGATAGTTGAGCCTTCGTCAATTGCTCGCCAGACGGCGCGCTCACTGGCAAAAGCATCACCCTCTTCTAATGCACAGAGCAGGTCGTGATAATGCTGTACGCGCATCAGGTGTTCAGATGATGGATATAAGTAGTTATAGCAAGGGCCAATACGCACCCATAGCTGCTCAATTAAAGCGCTGAGCGTCGGCATGCCAGCGTGGGCATAAACGCTAAAACGAAACACGCGGTTGGCCTGTAACGCCTGCTCGGTGTTGCCGCTTTTCATCGCTTCATCAACATTAATTGCCAGCGTGCGCAGCTCACGCAGCTTATCGCTGGTCATGTTCTGGCTGGCGGCTCGCGCGGCCATGCCTTCGAGGTTTTTACGAATCTGATTTATTTCGTTATAGCGTTCCGCACTGACCTCCGGCACGAGAAAAGCCTGCGCCGGTGTGGCGTGCAGCGCGCCTGCGGAAACCAATCGCAGTAACGCTTCACGAACCGGTGTAATGCTCGTACCCAGCTGATCGGCGATTTCCTTCGTGATAAGCCGGGCGCCGGGTCTCAGGGCTCCGACAATAAGCGCACTCTTTAAACTTGCCTCGACCTGCATGGTGAGACTCGTTCGCTGCGCTTTCTCCAAATCAAGCATGTTTGCATCCTGTATAAATTCTTTATTTTCTCAGCCTGGTAGCGTGTCCATATGGTTATGCCTAAAGATATATTTTATAAGTGCATGCCTGGTATTGGATGATTGCGTAAAGTTAGAACAAAAAGTTATTTATTATGCACGACCACCAGGAACTGCCTCCACAAGGTCAACAATTCCTTATGCATGTATAATTAAAGCTGTTTTTCACAGAAATGCCCAATTTAAAATGGCGGTTTTTACCGCCATTTTTTTATTTAGTTTTCTGAGGCTATTTTTACCACAACTTTACCGAAGTTTTTCCCTTCCAGTAAGCCGATAAACGCCTCTGGCGCCTGCTCAAGACCCTCCGTTACCTGCTCGCGGTAATGAATGCGATCCTGTTTCAGCCAGCTTGCCATCTCCTGCTGGAATTCATGCAGCCGGTGACCATAATCCTGCATGATAATAAACCCCTGCAACCGAATACGCTTCTTCAGAATCGTCGCCATTAATAATGGAACGCGATCCGGGCCTTCCGGAAGGTCGGTGGCGTTATAACCACTCACCAGACCACAGAGCGGAATGCGCGCCGAGGTATTTAATAACGGCAGCACGGCATCGAATACTTTGCCGCCGACGTTCTCATAGTAAATATCGATGCCCTGCGGGCAGGCCTTCGCCAGACGGTCGCTAAAATCGTCGGCATGGTGATCGATACACTCATCAAAACCGAGCACCTCCACGGCATGGCGACACTTCTCGCTGCCGCCCGCAACACCTACCACGCGACAGCCTTTAATTTTGCCAATCTGACCAACCGTTGCGCCAACCGGCCCGGTTGCTGCGGCGACGACCAGCGTTTCGCCCTCTTTCGGTTGGCCGATATCCAGCAAGCCCATATAGGCGGTAAAGCCCGGCATGCCAAGAATACCCAGCGCCCAGGAGGGGTGCGGAATGTTGCTATCGAGTTTCACCAGATCATCGCCGCTGGCGATGTCGTAATCCTGCCAGCCGCTGCCGGCGAGAACCCAGTCGCCCTCGGCGAAGTCCGGGTGTTGCGATTTGACGACGCGGCTGACGGTACCGCCGCACATCACTTCACCGATTTTTACCGGCGGCGAGTAGGATGGCGCGTCGCTCATGCGTCCGCGCATATAGGGATCGAGAGAGAGATAGACCGTGCGCAGCAGCACCTGGCCTTCGCCCGGTGAGGCGACCTCATCCTCCTCCAGCCGGAAATTCTCTGTGGTTGGCGCGCCATGCGGACGCGAAGCCAGTACCCAGCGGCGGTTGCGGTGTGAATGTTGGTTCATTTTGCTCTCCTGTGCAGTATGGACTGACTAATGATAGTAGACGGTTAACGCCGCCCGCGCGTTGGCATTACGTGGCGGCATGATTGAGGCGCACCACCAGATAGCGGCACGGCGCAAGGGTTTCGTTGATAAATCGGCAGTCGTTCGGCGGGCCCAATTCCAGACAATCCCCAGGCTGCATCTCATGGCGCGTTTCGCCTTCGAGAAACACCAGGCTGCCTTCCTGTAACCAGATAAGCTGGCGTGCCAGCGCATAAGAGGAGGCAGGCATCGGGATATCGCTGCCGGGCGGCAGCTCAATCTGCACCAGATCGATCGGCAGGTCGCTGCGCGGCGAGACATGGCGGCGCAGATAGTGGGTTTGCGGATCGCGCCACACCGGCTGGCTGGCGAAGCGCAGCAGTTTGCCCTCCTGCATCTCGGCGCGGGCAATCAACGTCGACATACTGATGGCAAACGCGCCGCAGATGCGCGCCAGCAGCGTTGCCGTTGGGCTGCTCTCTGCCCGCTCGATTTTGTGGATCATCGCCCGCGACACGCCCGCGCGTTCCGCGAGCTCCGTCAGCGACCAGCCGCGCGACTCGCGCTCGAGGCGAATTCGTGCACTGATCCGTTGATTTATATTGTCTGAGATAGTATTCATAACGTCATACTATAGTGTACAGATCAGGGGTTCAACCATGTCGATTCGTTATGCCGTGAAAGAGGATTGCGCGGCGATTGCCGCTATTTATAACCACGCCGTGATCAATACGGCGGCGATCTGGAATGATCAAACGGTAGATGCCGATAACCGCATTGCGTGGTTTGAGGCGCGCGCCCTGCTCGGCTATCCGGTGATTGTGAGCGAAGAAAATGGCGTTGTCACGGGCTACGCCTCCTTCGGCGACTGGCGCGCGTTCGACGGCTTTCGCCACACGGTTGAACACTCGGTCTATGTCCATCCGGAACACCAGGGCAAAGGCCTTGGCCTGGCGCTGATGGCGCGGCTGATTGAGGAAGCGAAGCGCATCGGTAAACATGTGATGGTTGCCGGCATCGAAGCGCAAAATCAGGGGTCGATTCATCTGCACCAGAAGCTCGGCTTTACCATTACCGGGCAGATGCCGCAGGTCGGCACCAAGTTTGGCCGCTGGCTGGATCTCACCTTTATGCAGCTTCAGCTCGATAACCGCAGCGATCCGGACGCGGCGGTATGAACCAGTCGCTGACCCTCGCTTTTCTGGTTGCCGCCGGTATTGGGCTGGTTATCCAGAACACGCTGATGGTGCGCATTACCCAGTCCTCCTCCACCATTCTGATCGCCATGCTGCTCAACTCGCTGGTCGGCATTGTGCTGTTTGTCTCTATTCTTTTGATCAAACAGGGCGTCGGCGGTTTTCAGGAGCTGGTTGGCAGCGTCAAATGGTGGACGCTGATCCCCGGCCTGCTCGGCTCCTTTTTTGTTTTCGCCAGCATCAGCGGCTATCAAAACGTCGGCGCGGCGACCACTATCGCCGTGCTGATCGCCAGCCAGCTTATTGGCGGACTGGTGATGGATGTGGTGAAGAGCGAAGGCGTGGCGCTGCGGGCATTGATTGGCCCGGTGTGCGGCGCGGTGTTACTGGTGATCGGCGCCTGGCTGGTCGCCCGGCGGCAGTTTTGAAGAATAAAAAAAACGGGCCATTTGGCCCGTTTTGTCAGTGCACTGTCAGAGAATCTCGCCACCTTTGGTGAGCTGCTCGCGCCGCGCTTCCGCATCCTCTTTATGCTGGCGTCCATGATGGGCGATGGCGTTACGCAGGCGCTGCTGCTGCTCGTAACGCGCTTCGCGGCTCAGTTCGCCATCATCGCTCAGGATAACCAGCAGCTCGTTCATGCCGATAATTGCCCCGTCAGCAATGGCGGCGTCGACGCGGGCGGTAACCTCATCAAGATGTGACATACGCTCTCCTTAATTGAGCTTCGCTTTGGAAAAATCACTGCCCATCAGGCTGACGCTGTAGCCGGTGACGTTGCTGCGCGTCGCGTAGAAGGTTTTGCCGTTTGCCAGCGGGATCCACGGTGCCTGCTTATAGAAAATCTCCTGCGCCTGGCCGTAAAGTTTCGCACGCTCGGCCGGATCGCTCACCAGCTTCGCTTTTTTCACCAGATCGTCATAAGGCTTGTCACACCAGCGCGCGGCGTTGGAGCCGGTCTTCACGCTGTCGCAGCCGAGCAGCGTATCGGCGAAGTTGTCCGGATCGCCATTATCGGACATCCAGCCAAACAGCGCGGTGTCGTGCTCGCCTTTACGCATGCCGGAAAGATACTCACCCCACTCGTAGGAGACAATCTTCGCTTTCACGCCCACTTTTGCCCAGTCGCTCTGGATCATCTCGGCGATACGGCGCGAGTTCGGGTTGTAGGGGCGCTGCACCGGCATTGACCAGAGCGTCGCTTCAAAGCCCTTCTCCAGCCCCGCCTGTTTCAGCAGCGCTTTCGCTTTCTCCGGATCGTAGCTGTACTCCGGCAGGTCTTTGTTGTAGCCGAGCATATTTGGCGGCAGCGGCGATTTCGCCACGCTGGCAGAGCCCAGGAACACCGCATTCACAATCGCTTTTTTATCGGTGGCGTAGTTCAGGGCCTGGCGCACCAGCACGTTATCAAACGGTTTTTTCTCGGTATTAAACGCCAGATAGCCGACGTTCAGCGCTTCAACAGTATGCAGAGTTAAATCTTTATTCTTTTTGATCTGCTCAAACTGCACCGGTGCCGGGGCGGGAATAATCTGGCACTCATTGGTTTGCAGTTTTGCCAGACGCGTCTGCACATCCGGAGTGATGGAGAAGATCAGGTGCTTAGTCGGCACCGGGCCATCCCAGTAGTTCGGGTTAGCGATATAGCGAATCAGCGCATCGGTTTTGTACTGCTGCAACGCGTAGGGGCCGGTTCCGATTGGCCAGTTATCAACATTTTCCGGCGTGCCTTTTTTCAGCATCGCGTCGGCATACTCGGCCGAAAGAATCGAGGCAAAATCCATGCCCCAGTCGGCAAGGAAGGCGGCGTTCGGTTCATTGAGCACGAACTGAACGTGGTAATCATCGACCTTCTTCACCTCTTTAATCAGCTTATCCAGCCCGACATCGGTGAAGTATTCGTAGTTGCCTTTTGAGACGTTGTGGTACGGATGTTTAGCATCCATCTGGCGCATGACGGAGAAGATCACGTCATCGGCGTTAAAGTCGCGCGTCGGTTTGAAATATTTGTTGCTGTTGAATTTAACGCCCTGGCGCAGCGTAAAGGTCCAGGTTTTGCCATCGTCGGAGACTTTCCACTCTGTCGCCAGCGACGGCACCGGAATATTTTTCACCGGATCGAAGGTGACAAGGCGGTTATAGAGCACCTGCGAGCTGGCGACAAACGACGGGCCGGAGCTGGCAATCTGCGGGTTGAAAGACTCCGGGGAGGCTTCGGAGCAGTAGATCAGTGTGTCGTTGGAAGCCGCAAACGCGGCGCTTGCCGGTAAGAGTGTGCTCAACGCCAGCGCGAGCAGTGTTTTCCCTGTGGTCATGTGCAGGAGCCTTCTTTTTTTATATGGAGTGGTAATCTCAGCACAGGCCGGGCGAACTGGCAAATAACCAATCTCTATCAAGTTATGCTAAAGCGGTTGTTTTTGCTGAAATATCCACCATGCTTAATAAGAAAATTTACTGTAGGGCGTATTTTGACCGTCATAAGGTCTCGATGCGCTCAATGCGTCGAGAATTCAATGGTTTTGCGCTTTCCTCTGCCTTTTACTGGCGACGGGAACGCGTATAGTAGACGCGTGAAGAAGTCTATGGGATGAAAACGTGGCAAAAACACTCTTGCGCAGCGGCGATCTGGATGATTTCCAGGCCGTTGGCGGCGGCGGTCAGGCCGTATTCGATTCGGCACTACAAATTCGGGAAGCGCTGCGTCTGCGTAAACAGCAGGCGTTAGTGGATTGCCTGGCAATACCGCAGGTTAATGATGAAGGCGATCGTGTCGACTGGTACTCGCCCATCGACGGTCAATCCCGCTCGTGGAAAGCGGCTGAGCCGGAGGCGCGCGCCCGCGCCCTGCGTTTCCTCGAAAGCACGCTTGATAGCGCGGCCGCCCTGAGCCGTAAATGTATGCAGTCGCCCAAAACCGCCCAGCAACTCTTCGGTTCGCTGCTGGAAAAAGCGCTGCAATTCCCCGGCGAAAACCATGTTTTCCTCGTTGATGGCAAACCGGTCATCACCTTCTGGGGCTTCGTCAATCTTAATGAAAGCGCGCGCGAAAACGTGCTTGAGTGCCTCTACGAGCCTGAGCCGGAAGTGCCGGAGATTGTGATCGAACCGGAACCGGAGCCCGAGCCGCAACCTGAGCCAGAGCCGGAAAAAGAAGCGCAGAGTGAACCTGCAGCGGAAGCGAGCTTCAGCCAGGCCGATGCTCCGCTCTTAACTACCCCGCCGCCGCCGGTTAAACCGCAGCCAGTGAATGTCGCGCCGATCTATCAGGCGGTGCAGGATGCCGATCAGGAGCCTGCTCCGGCAAAAGAACCTGCTGCCGCGCCCGCACCGAAAACGAAAAAACGTCGCCGCACCGCGCTGTGGCTGCTGCCGATAGCGGCCGCTGTCGCCGCCGCCGTTGCCGTGCCGGTTGTGCTCAAACAACAGCAGCAGAAGGCAGAAACCGCTTCCGCGCCGGTTGCCGAGCAGGCAAAACCGGTCGCCATTGCACCGAAGCCGATTGAGGCAGAACCGATCCCGGCGCTTTCCGCCAACCTGCCGCTGCACCAGGCCGCGGTATTACCGGCTGAAGAGAAAGCCCCGGCAGAGAAACCGGCGGAAAACGAGCCGGTGGTGATTATGCCAATCCCGAAAGGGGCAATGGTGATGGATGCCCAGCAGGTCAAAATGGGCTCGACCAAATTCCTCAACGGCAGCTGGCGACTGGCGATGGATATTAAAGATCCGGTCACCGGCAAAGCGCCGAACGTGCGTTATCAGATTCAGAATAATAAAGGCAGCGCCCGCATTGTGATGGGCAAGAACGTCACCTGTCGCGCCGATCTCTTCTCCGGCCTGCATCAGACGGGCGAGTTGCTGATCAAGAGCCGCGGTAATGCGCGTTGCAGCGACGGGACGCGCTACCCGATGCCGGATATTTCCTGTAAAGCAGGCACCAACGACGTGGCGGAGTGCAGCGCGCGTTTTGACGCAAAAACCACCGTTCCGGTGACGTTCAGAAACACAGGTGATTGATTTATGTTGGTTAATCTTTGCGACTACAAACAGAGCGTCACGCTGATCGCCAATAGCGGCGTGCAGTTTCTCGATTTCGGCCTGACGCCACAGGACTCGGCGAACAGCGGCCGTTTTGTGCGTAAAACCGCGAACGGGCCGCTGCTGCGCCTCGATTTCGACGTGGTGAATGAGCGTTACACCCTGCCCAACCGCGACGGCGGTCAGCCGGAAGTGGTCAAACCCGAGAGCACTCACCCGCTGCAATACTCCCTGTCGATCCTCGACGGCGTCTGGTTGCCGATCCCGTTTCTGCGCTTCAACCCGCCGCGCACCTTCGTTGAAGGCCCGGATAACTGGGCGCGCGTGCAGATCCGCAAACTTCCCGAGCCGGACAGCGCCGGAAACACGCACCGCGTGGCGCTGGCTCTCGACAGCCAGATCAACGGCAACTCGCCCGCCGCCCTTGCGCCGCAGGAGAATGACATTCTCAACGGCACCCGCTTTTCGCTCGCTTGGCGCGATGATGAAGTGGCCGATTTTCTCGATCAGACGTGGGTTGATGGCTGGCTGCGCGAAGCGTTTTTGCACTTTATTACCCAGCATGAAAGCCGCAGCGAGCGCGAAATCCACCAGGCCCTGCGCGGTTTTGAGTACCAGGCGCACTGGCTGAACGTGATGTCGCTGCTCGGCATGCAGATTCAGGTGCCGGAAGTGAAAATCGTCACCCATACGCTCAGCACACCGGCTATTCCGGTCGATCTCATCCTCGATGTGGGCAATACGCACACCTGCGGCGTGATTATTGAAGATCATGGCGACGCAAACGATGGCCTGCGACAGACCGCTGAACTGCAAGTCCGCTCGCTCAGCGAGCCACAATTTCTTAACGAGCCGCTGTTTACCAGCCGGCTTGAGTTTTCTGAAGCGCGCTTCGGCAAGCAGCACTTTTCTGTCGAAAGCGGACGTGAAGATGCCTTTATCTGGCCGTCGATCGTCCGCGTCGGCGATGAAGCACGCAAGCTGGCAATGCAGCGTATCGGTACCGAAGGCAACAGCGGCATCTCCAGCCCGCGTCGCTATCTGTGGGATGAAACCCCGGTGTTGCAGGACTGGCGTTTCAGCCAGATGAACAGCAAAACCCAGCGTGAACCGCTGGCGACCGCCTTCCCGCTGATGAATCTGATGAATGACGAAGGCCAGCCGCTCTATAGCCTGCCGCTTGATGAGCGTCTGCCGGTCTTCTCGCCGCAGTACAGCCGCAGCACGCTGATGACCCATATGTTGTGCGAGCTGCTCTCGCAGGCGCTCGGGCAGATCAATAGCGTCGCGACCCGCCTGCGCCTTGGCTTCCCGGCTTCGCCGCGCCAGCTGCGCACCATTATTCTCACCCTGCCGTCGGCGATGCCGAAGCAGGAGCGCGAGATCTTCCGCCGCCGCATGTTTGAAGCGATTGCCCTGGTGTGGAAAGCGATGGGCTGGCATCCGCAGGATGAGGATTTTGCCCAGCGTAAGCAGCAGGAAAAGAGCGTGGTGCCGGTGCCCTATATCCAGATGGAGTGGGACGAAGCGAGCTGCGGCCAGCTGGTATGGCTCTATAACGAAGCGATCTCCCGCTTTGCCGGACAGACCGAAACCTTTTTTGCCTCTCTCGCCCGCCCGGATCGCACCGAAGCGCCGGGCGCAGTGCCGGGACGCTCGCTGCGCGTGGCCTCCGTCGATATCGGCGGCGGCACCACCGATATGGCGATCACCCACTATCAGCTGGACGACGGCACCGGCAGCAATGTCAAAATCACCCCGCAACTGCTCTTCCGTGAAGGGTTTAAAGTGGCGGGCGATGACATTCTGTTAGATGTGATCCAGCGCTGCGTGCTGCCTGCGCTGCAAACACATATGCAGAAAGCGGGCATTACCGACGCGGCGGCGATCATGGCGACGCTGTTTGGCGACTCAGGACGTATCGACACCCAGGCGGTGCTGCGCCAGCAAACCACCCTGCAACTCTTTATGCCGGTTGGCCATGCGATTCTGGCGGCCTGGGAAGAGAGCGACATTAACGATCCGCTGGCTGGCCTTTATGCGACCTTTGGCGAATTGCTGAAGCAGACGCCGACGCGCAACGTGATGAACTACCTGAAGCAGGCAATTGATCATGCCCTGCCTGCCGGTTCGGCGGAGTTTGATGTGCTGTCAGTACCGCTGCAAATCACCTTCCGCGATTTGCAAGAGGCGATGCTGGCCGGGCAGTTTACGCTCACCGCCCCGCTGCACGCGGTGTGCGAAGCGATCAGCCACTACAGCTGCGACGTGCTGCTGATTACCGGTCGTCCGGGCTGTCTGCCGGGCGTGCAGGCGCTGATTCGCCATCTGCAACCGGTGCCGGTCAACCGCATGGTGTGGCTGGATAAGTACCGCGTGCATGAGTGGTACCCCTTCAGCCAGCAGGGCAAAATCGGTAACCCGAAATCGACTGCCGCCGTTGGCGCGATGCTGTGCAGCCTGGCGCTCGATCTGCGCCTGCCGCGCTTTAACTTTAAAGCGGCGGATATTGGCGCCTACTCGACGGTGCGCTACCTCGGCGTGCTCGATAACGTGGTGAACACCCTGCGCGATGAGAACATCTGGTATCACGATATTGATCTCGATAAACCCGGCGCCAAGCTGGATGCGCGGCTGCACTTCCCGCTGCGTGGCAATGTGACGCTCGGTTTCCGCCAATTGGCGAACGCCCGCTGGCCGGCCACGCCGCTCTATACGCTGAGTATTAACTCGCAGGAGCTGGCGAAAACCATCGCCGGTGACGGGGTGTTGAATGTGCGGCTACAGTTTAGCGGCGGCAATAAACACCACGGCCCGGAGGCGTTTACCCTGAGTGAAGCCTGGTTGCAGGATGGCACCCCGGTTCCTGCCGATGCGTTAACGTTTAAATTGAATACGCTGGCCGACCGCCGACACAGCGGAAGCCATTACTGGATCGACAGCGGGAGTGTGTACCTGAAATGAGTGCGAGCGTAAAAACCACCCAAGCCTTAACTGCATGGATCACCAACAACCGTCAGCACTCACCGCTGCTCGATGATGACGCCGATGCCCTGCTGGCGCGCGTTACCGCTGCCGCGGCTGATGAACAGGCGCTGGCGGAGGTGGCTGACGCTCCCTGCACCGTCGGGCTGTATGGTCGCTCGCAGGCGGCAAAAGCGCATCTGCTCGCCGCCCTGTGCGGCAGCGGCAATGGCCGTATGCATGTGCGTCCCGGCGAAAAGACGCTGGATTACTTCAGTCACATTAACCCCGGTCACGCCCTCACCAGCATGGCGCTGCGTTTTAGCCAGCGCCTGCCGTTTATGGATGAGGGTTTCCCGCTCTGCCTGCGCATTCTCAGCGAAGCGGAGCTCGTCCAGCTGTTTATCGCCCATGCGCATCAGCAGCCGGACCTGCGTGCGGTTGATAAAGCGGTAATTGAAGATCGGGTCGCGAAATGGCGCGCGCTGCGCCAGCCTAACGCTGTGCCGGGGATCACCGCCGAAGAGATTGGCGCTATCGCCCGCTTCTGGCGCTCGGTGGTACCCGCCGCGCAGCAGC
Source organism: Kosakonia sp. S57 (assembly GCF_016516575.1). NCBI lineage: Bacteria > Pseudomonadati > Pseudomonadota > Gammaproteobacteria > Enterobacterales > Enterobacteriaceae > Kosakonia > Kosakonia sp. S57. The sequence goes on from NZ_JACVUL010000003.1 coordinate 151,164, forward strand.
AGATGGATGATGCGCTCTGGTATCAGTTCTCCACCCTGCTGCCCTCCCTTGATCTGAGCGCGCGCGCCAGCGCCTGGTCGCTTTTGTGGGGCGAACAGCAAGAGTTGACCCAGCAGTGGTTTGCCCTTGCGCATACCCTGCACCAGACCGGTAACGCCACCGAGATCGCCGCACCGCTGAGCATTCTGGTAGATACCTTCGCGCTGCCGACCGACGGCTTTTTAACCCCGGCGGTTGAGCAGGAAGAGGCGATCCAGGATGAAGTCGTAGTCCACCCGTGGGCCAATGAGCAGTTACAAAACGCCGTCAGCATTCCGCTGGCAACGCTGGCGCTGATCACCCGCGAGCTGGTGCTGCCGGTGGAAAACAGCCTGTTACCTGGCGTCGATATTCTGGATATCCCCGCTCCCGGCCCGCGTGAAGGCCAGCCGCTGTGGCGCAGCAAATGCCGCTGGCTGCTGGAGAACTACCGCCAGCGCCTGCAACCGGATGTGTTGATGATCTGCAACGCCACGCTCGATCGCGCGGAGACCGCGACAATCGCACGCGCGCTGCTGAACTGGGTGAAAGAGACGCAGTCGGGCCAGGAGTCGGCGCTGCCGGGGCTGGTCTGGGCGATCACGCCGCAGGATGCGCGCTTTACGCTGGCGCAAAATCTGGATGAAACCGTCCAGCAACTGATTGGCAAACCGGGCCAGTACTGGGGCACATTGCAGGCGCTGGATGCCAGCAGTTTGCAGCGTCTGCTCGAGTGGCTGGCGCAAGCCACCGCGCCCGCCCTGCGCCAGCAGCGGCTGAAAGCGCTGAGCGACCGCCAGCAGCGCGCCCTGCGCGATCTGTTGCAGGCATGGGTCGTCAGCCCGGAACAGGATGCGGATGAGCAGCGTAAGCGGGCGGAGTCCGTGGTGCGCGAACTGCAGGTTCAGGCTTCACGCCACGGTGAACTGCTGGAAGGATTGATGCCGGATATGCAGCAGTTCGATACGCTCTGGAAGGTACAGCAGCCGCGTGAAGAGAAAGTGAGCGGCCTGTTTAACGAGTCGATCGATCTGTTTGCTGAATCGGCTGAGAGCGCCGAGCCGCAGGCAATGGCGAAAGATGTCGGTCAGCAGGCGCACGCGCTGTGGGTCAACCACGTGCGCCAGTGGAGCCGCGATGATGACAATGCCGTGCGCCTGGGCGTCAGCCCGGCGACGCTGCGCCAGATGGCCGAGATTGTGATTATCAGCAGCTACCGCCTGCGTCTGCCGGAAACCCTGCAGAAGATTATGCAGCGCGATACCGCCTGCGCAGCGCAGCTTCATGCCGCCATTGGCAACTTTGTCGCCTGGCTCGGCTATGCCGATCTCCCGCCGGAGAGCCGCCCGGCCAGCCGCGTGCAGAAAGGCAGCACCATTTTTGCTACCGCGCCGATTGAAGTGGGCGGCGAGCGGTTAACGCGTCTCGGCGATCAGCCGGTACACGCCGCAACCCGCTACGTCTACGACTGGCTGGTCGCGCTCTACAACCGGGCGATTGAAAACATCGGCTACCGCCACCCGCTCGATGTTACCCCCGAGGCGCGAGCGGCGCTAAAAGCGCTGCTGCCTTAACCCACAACCCGGCAAACTCCGCCGGGTTTTTTATTCGTGCTGCGCGATAAACGACCCTATCGCCTGCGCCAGCGCCGCTGGCTGCTCCCATGACATGGAATGCCCGGCGTCGGCGATAATCCGCAGATCGATCCCCTGCTGGCGGACTTCATCGGCGTCTTTATCCGGCAGCGAATGCGCGCCGAAAATCAGCGTCTTCGGGCGCGGCAGGTCGGCAAACAGGCTCATCCAGCCGGGCGTGATGCCCTCAACCAGGCTTTTCGCTTCCCGCCACATCGCCCAGGGCGCCGTGCTCTGCAAACTGCCCGCCCACGGCGAGGTCTCCCGCGCCAGCATCGCCGCATAGCCGCAGGTGACAAAATCCCCTTCGTCCATGCTTGCCACCTCGCGGCTGAACTGCCCACCGCCGGGGTAAAAATTAGGCTCGGAAACGGCAAGACCATTAAGACGTGCGTTAACTTGTGAGGCAACCTCAATGGCAATGCTGCCGCCCATGCTGTGACCGTAGAGCCAGAAGGCCTCCAGTCCAAGATGATCGAGCACTTCCACTACCACGTTTGCCTGATCGGTGGTGCGATAGGCGTAGCTGGCGGGTCGTTCACTGTAGCCGCTGCCGGGCAGATCGATAAGTATGGCGCGTCGTCCGGCGAGTGCAGGGTCGGTAATAATGCGTGGATATTCAAAGGATGATGCGCAGCCCAGGCCGTGAATAAAGACCACCGGGTCGCCTTCGCCCGGTAAGGCGTGCCAGCGAACGCGGCACTGCGCGTGGTGTGAATTGAGTTCGTCCATCTGCTTCCCCTCGTGCGTGATACTGGTATTTTATACAGCATTTCAGCGCAAGATTGCGAGCGAATTCAAAAGAGTGAAATAAGGAGCGCCACCGGGAAGCTGATCGGCCATGTTGCACCGACTAATAGCGCGCTCAATAAGCGCATGGTGCGCTTCTCTTTGGTGAGAAACCAGGTGACAAGCGCGCAAATCGTCGCCATTACCCCGTAAAAAATCAGCAGTTTTGTGTAGAGGTCCATCCGCTTTCTCCTGTCCATAGGCCAACGTGCAGTGCCTATGCTGCTCTCTTTCTTGCCCGCATGCTGTCGGGGCGGTCACGCTTTGCTTTAGCAGCAGGCAGAGATCAGAAAATGGAGAACAGCAGCGCGACCGGAAAGCTCATCGGCCAGGTGGAACCGACCAGAAAAGCACTCAGCAGGCGGATGCGTTTACGATCGTGCGACAGAAACCAGGTGATAAAGGCGCAGATCAACGCCATGACACAATAGAACACCAACATTTTTTGGTATAACGACATAACAAGCATTAACCCAGAAGTAACAAAACGTGCGCAATATGCTCTTTTAATTGACCTTTATCAAGTTTAAATAGTTTCTCAAAACAGGCCATATGCCGCATTTTTGATCTAACGGGCTGAATCTATTCATAAACGTCCGCCGGGAGTAATCCTTGATGGGGAGGATAAACGCAGCGCCAGCGGACGTCTCTTTTCTGATTATTGTTGGCGCTCGCGCCACGCTTTAATCATCTCCTTTGTCACTTCATTGGCGTAACAGATGGGCGCATAACCTCCTGCTTTGCTCCAGGCACTGCGCCGCCCGCACGAACTGCCGTTCCGCACGCGGTTAAACGGACAGGCGCAAGTGCCCGGATACTCGGCGATAGACTCTTCAATAATTGCCTGTTTGACCTGCGCATCACTCAGCGCCGGCCCTTTTGCCATTCCCTGCGGTGCCATCACCACGCTGGCAGCCACAATAACACCTGCTAACCATATCGCTATTTTCATTTTTTTATCCCGTGAAGGTATGAATCACAAAACTATTCTTATTATTCCGGCTCAATATTGATTAAAAACCACTCAGCTTATTCAGATGCATTTCTGCATGAGATTTAACTTAAGTCTGATTATTAATATCGAAAGGCAGTAATTAAGTGCTGCTATATTTGGCGAGCCAGAATCTTCTCTGTTATTGTTTTTAACAGGCAAAGAAAAGGTGAAACAAGGTAAGTTTATGCAGAAATATGACGATCTGTGGCAAGCCATTGAAGTTCGGGTACGTGAAAATAATGACATCACGCTTAACGATTGGACCACGGATAGCGTGCGGGGCCATGCCGCGAGGCAGCGCATTGCGCAAATATTTATCCTCGAAGTCCTGCTGGCGCGCCATCGTGACAAGTATGCCAGTAACTTTGTTCCCCTTGCCGGTGAGGAGGCGCTCTACCATCTCATCTTCAAACGCACCGGCTGGAAGCCGTTTGAAGTGAAACAGCTCTCCTTTATCGATACGCTGTTTGTGCTGGCCGAGCTGTTCCGCGACGAAAACTTACCGACAGAAGTCCGCGCCATACTGCGCTCGCAGGGCATTAAAGATGAGGCGCTACCTACCTACGATTTTTCAGAGAAGGATTGGGCACCGCGCGAAAACGAGGTGTTTCTGCGCCGTTAAGCTATGCGATAAAAAAGGGGCTCAGTTGAGCCCCTTTTTTTTTATTACTGTGCCGCTACACTACACTCCATTGTTAGCGCGAGCGGCGCACGGGCAAAATAAAACTCCTCTCCTTCACACCAGTAGCTTTCAATCGGCATTGCGCCATATGAGAGTGTTGAAGAGATAGTTGTGTCGCCGTCATCCACCGTCAAAAACTCGGCAGCCCGCCCGGGAATCAGTACGACTACGATTTTACTCATTATGATTTAATTCCCCTGCCTGATTATTCAAAAAGCCAGCTATTATTACTGCTTTTTGTGACGGGGTAATGACATTATTTGTAAGTAATTTACTGCCGTCCCTGGTGACGATAAATATTAATTTTTGATTATCAGGCGCGTTTAGCTTCTGACAACAATACGGTGCCGGCCGTGCCAGAACCGTTGCGAAAACTTACTTCGCTTTATGCGCCATCGCATAGGCTTCTGGTAGGTTCAGACGTTGCCAGAAGTTCTGATCGGCGGTTTCGCCAGACAGCGGATAACCACCCGGCAGAGCCGTTTTCACCATCAGGTCACGACGTGCGGACGCCGACAGATTCGGTAACGCCGCCTCCAGCAGCACTTCCGCCCCTTCCGGTACTTTCACCGGTTGCACGTTGCCTTTTTGCTGCGGAAGATCGTAGGTCATGGTGAAGCGGTAAAACTCTTTCATCGCCGGGTCACGATACGGATCGTCTTTGCCAGCCGTTCTCGCGCACTCTGCCAGGGAGGTGCCGCACTCTTTTTCCAGTGCCGTACGCAGTTGATCGCGCGCTTCGTTAAACAACTTACGATAAGCCGGGTCATTGAGGTAATGCGCCACGTTACGCTGGGCCACCATTCTTGAGCCCATCACATCCAGCGGATAGTGCACGCCCAGCACGATGCGTGAATAGCCATAGCGCGCACCGCGCTCTACCAGCGAGTCAAAGCGTTCCGGGATCATCTCCGCCATCAGCAGAGAATCGGTGTAACCGGTATTGGTATGACCGCTCGGGAAGGAGCCGCCGTCGGCCGAGTATGGTTTGTTATCCTTCACTACCACATCATCCGGGACCTGGTGAATGGTATTGCCCTGAATCAGAAATGGACGTTTGTAGTCAAAGTGCTTCTTCGCCGCGCCGGTGCTGACTTCGCTGCTTTTGATCAGCGCTGCGGCTTTGCTTAATTCGCCTTTATCATAGGCGGCGATAAACGCTTTACCCAGACGAGGACCGAGCGCGTCAGAGAGAAAATAGAGGTAGCTGATACCTTCAGCATCCGCCAGCGCCTGATGGCGCAGCCCTTGGGTAGCATCGAGGTTAATCGTCTCAACAGTTTTCAGGTTCTGATCCAGCACCGGTGCAGGAAGCTTGCTGAACGCGGAGAGCAGTTCAATGCCCGCTTTTTGGTTGTCTTTCACTTTGAAGTCATAGCCGCTGGCTTTCAGCCAGGCGGTATCGGCCTGTTTTGCGCTTTGCGCCGCTTTCTCCAGTTGTCCACGCTCCACTTTTGCACTGTCGCCTTTCAGCGCGTCACGCAGCGCGGACAGAGACTGGCTTTCCAGGCTATCAAATGCCTGGCTTACCGACGCCGGCGTAGTGGTATTCGCAATGTCGCGTGCAGCAGTCAAAGGGACATCTTTCGCCATCGCCTGATGAGCTAGCAGCAGGGAAGCGGTTAACAGCGTCATACGGGCTTTCATTTTTTATCCTTTTATTCAAACAATAACCTTGCCTGCGCATGACGCTAGTCCTGTAAATTGACGCTTTTGTGACACGGAGACACTTTGAAACGTTTTATGAGAACCTGATACAAGCGCAGCGGCCAGGCATTTTCATGCCCGATTTTTTGTCTAACCCGGCCGCTTCGTCCCTGGGCACACCTTTCCCTGTCCCAACAGTAACTTTGAATTCACTGCCCCATCCGTGCTCCAAAAGAAAGTGGCTGCAACACAATAATCTTGCATTACAGCCACTTAAACCTTTCTCAGTGTTTTATCATCACATGCCGAACTACCGTGTAATCCTCCAGGCCGTAAATCGACATATCTTTGCCGTAGCCGGAGTGTTTTTGTCCACCGTGCGGCATTTCACTGACCAGCATAAAGTGGGTGTTGACCCAGGTGCAGCCATACTGCAGCCGCGCGCTGATGCGGTGCGCGCGTCCGACATCTTTGGTCCATACCGATGAGGCGAGGCCATAGTTCGAATCGTTGGCCCAGCCGAGCACCTGCGCTTCGTCATCAAACTCTGTAACGCTGACCACCGGGCCAAACACTTCGCGCTGCACGATGGCATCTTCTTGCTTTGCGCCTGCCAGCAAGGTTGGCTGATAGTAATAACCTGCGCCCGGCTGTTTATTGCCGCCGGTCACCACCTTGATATGCCCGAGCGCCTTCGCCTCGTCGACGGCGCGCGCTACGCGATCAAGGTGCGCCTGGGAGCTAAGCGGACCGAGTTCGGTAGACTCATCGTTTGGCTCGCCCATCTTGAGGCTGGCGACGGCGGCGCCGAGCTTCTCAACCAGCGCATCATAAATGCCCTTTTGCGCATAGATGCGGCAAGCAGCGGTGCAATCCTGCCCGCCATTGTAGAAACCAAAGGTGCGCACTCCTTCGACCACCGCATCGAGATCGGCATCATCAAACACAATCACTGGCGCTTTGCCGCCGAGCTCCATATGGGTGCGCTTAATCGAGGAAGCGGTATGGGAGATGATGTGCTCACCGGTAGCAATCGAGCCGGTCAGCGAGACCATGCGCACCTTGTGATGGCCGGTTAAGCGATCGCCGACGCTCTGCCCGCGGCCAAACAGCACGTTCAATACGCCTGCCGGGAAGATGCCTTGCGCTAGCTCCGCCAGCTTCAGCAGGGTCAGCGGTGTAATTTCGGAGGGTTTGATCACCACGCAGTTTCCCGCCGCCAGCGCCGGGGCGAGTTTCCACGCCGCCATCATCAGCGGGTAGTTCCACGGTGCAATAGAGGCCACCACGCCTAATGGATCGCGGCGAATCATTGAGGTGTGGCCCTCCAGATATTCGCCCGCCGCCAGCCCGTTCAGGCAACGCGCGGCACCGGCGAAGAAGCGGAAAACATCCACCACCGCCGGAAGTTCATCATTTAATACGCAGTGCAGCGGCTTGCCGCAGTTGAGCGACTCGAGGCGCGCGAACATCTCGGCGTTATCCTCAATCACCTGCGCCAGTTGCAGCAGCGCATCGGCGCGCGCTTTTGGCGTGGTCTGCCCCCACTCGACAAAGGCCCGGTCTGCTGCCTCGACGGCTGCGTCGACCTGTGCGTGTGACGCTTCAGCGATCGACAGCAGTACTTCGCCGGTGGCGGGATTGTAGACCGCCTGCTCTTCACCTTCGCCGTTAACCAGTTCGCCATTAATAAACAGTTGATGTTGCATCGCGTTCCCTCTGCCCGGTCAATAAGTCTGTTTACGGATTAGCCGCAAGGCCCCCACGCTATTAAAAATAGACGGCGCGCAGAAAGAACGGGTGGGCAGCCAGTGCTGAACTGTGTTGCTATTCACATTTCCTATGAATAGCGCTCAGCGCAGCGGCAAAAGGTTATTGCATCATCTGGCGGATCAGCTCGCCGAGGCGCATCGCCGCCCGCTCCTCTTTCTCGCCCCACGCCCAGGCGCAGTTAAAGCGAAAGAAGGAGATCCAGTTATCGGAGGTGGAAAACATCTTGCCCGGCGCGATGCTGATGTGGTGCGCCAGCGCCTGCTGGCTGAGCACGCCCGCATCCAGGCCGTTCGGCAACTCGAGCCATAAAAAATAGCCGCTCTCGTTGCGGTAGATTTTCACCTCCGGCGGCAGATGGCGCAGCAGCGCCTGCCAGGCGAGATGCTTGCGCTCCGCCAGCTGGCGGCGTAAGCGGCGCAGGTGCGCGTCGTAGTGATGAGTGGAGAGATAATCAACCAGCGCCAGCTGTAGCGGCGAACTGGTGGATAAGGTGCTCATTAATTGCAGCTGCTGAATGCGCCGCGCGTGACGCCCGGCCGCTACCCAGCCGACGCGAAAGCCGGCGACAAGGCATTTTGAAAAAGATGAACAGTGCAGAGTCATATCCTGCTTATCCCAGGCTTTGGCGGGCAGCGGCTGTTCGCGACCATAATAGAGCTCGCTGTAGACATCATCTTCAATCAGCGTGACGTTGTGCGCGGTCAGCAACTCGACCAGCCGCGCCTTCTTCTCCGGGCTGAGGGTGAAGCCGAGCGGGTTCTGGCTGTTGGTCATCAGCCAGCAGGCTTTCACCGGGTATTCGGTCAGCGCCTGCTCAAGCGCGTCGAGATCGATGCCCGCCTTCACATCCGTCGGTACCGAGAGCGCTTTCAGTTTCAGCCGCTCCAGGGCCTGTAGCGCGCCATAAAAACAGGGGCTTTCAATGATCACCCAGTCGCCCGGCTCGGTGACGGCCTGCAGGCTGAGGTTTAGCGCCTCGAGGGCACCGGCGGTAATCACAATCTCATCCGGTGAGATATTCATTCCCTGGCGGGCGTAACGCCGGGCGATAGCATGGCGTAACTGGCTGTTGCCCGGCGGCAGGTTCTCAATCACGCTCATCGCCCCTGCGCTTTTGCTTACCTTCGCCAGCGAGCGGTTAAGCTGCGGCATCGGAAAGAGTTTCGGATCGGGAAACGCGGAGCCAAACGGCAGCACCGAGGCATCACAGCTCGCCTGCAAGACATCAAATATATAGGTGTTGATATCCACCGCTTCGTCGCGCATTACCTGCGGCGCAGGCGCGCGCGTCATGCCTGGCGTCGGCGCGACAAAATAGCCCGACTGCGGGCGCGCAATCACCCGCCCCTGGCTCTCGAGCAGCTGATAGGCATGCCCGACGGTCATAAAACTCAGCCCGCTGCTCGCCACCTGTTCACGCAGCGACGGCAGCTTTTCACCCGGCCGCCAGACGCCAAGTTCAATTTGTTCAACGATTTGCTGCGCCAGGCGCTGATATTTTTTCATGGTTGTTCACGTGACCGAAGAGTACGTCATGATGGCACGCTAATGGCGATCTCGCTATATCAGTTTAGAAAAAGTGCGCAATGCGTCGAACTGTTATAGACAGTTACAACCATGACTTTCTGGTGAATATTTCCCGTTTCGCCTGGACTATCCTGCAACCTGCCGTACCCTTGTAAAGGACTGTTATATGTAAATTGCTGTCAACTGTCTCTGCAAGTCGGCGGGCGTAGTCATTAACATTGACGCCACACCATTGATTCTGAGGATGTGCATGTTTGGTTTAGATGCGTTTTACCTGGCGAGGATACAGTTCGCCTTCACCGTTTCGTTCCATATTATCTTTCCGGCGATAACCATTGGCCTTGCCAGTTATCTCGCGGTGCTGGAAGGTCTGTGGCTGAAAACCCGGAACCCGGACTGGAAAACCCTTTACCACTTCTGGTCGAAGATCTTTGCCGTTAACTTCGGCATGGGGGTAGTTTCTGGTCTGGTGATGGCCTATCAGTTCGGCACCAACTGGAGCGGATTTTCGCAATTTGCGGGCAGCATTACCGGCCCGCTGCTCACCTATGAGGTGTTAACCGCCTTCTTCCTTGAAGCAGGCTTCCTGGGCGTCATGCTGTTTGGCTGGAATAAAGTTGGCCCAGGGCTGCACTTTTTCTCCACCTGTATGGTGGCGCTCGGCACGCTGATGTCGACCTTCTGGATCCTCGCGTCCAATAGCTGGATGCATACCCCGCAGGGCTTTGCCATTGAGAATGGCCAGGTGATCCCGGTGGACTGGTTTAAGGTGGTCTTTAACCCCTCCTTCCCTTATCGCCTGTTCCATATGTCGATTGCCGCCTTCCTCAGCAGCGCGCTGTTTGTCGGTGCTTCTGCGGCCTGGCACCTGCTGCGCGGCAATAATACGCCAGCGATCCGCAAAATGTTCTCCATGGCGATGTGGATGGCGCTGGTTGTGGCACCGATTCAGGCGATGGTCGGCGATATGCACGGCCTGAATACGCTTGAGCATCAGCCAGCGAAGATTGCCGCTATTGAAGGCCACTGGGAGAACCCGCCGGGTGAAGCGACGCCGCTGCTGCTGTTTGGCCTGCCGGATATGGAGCAGGAGCGCACTCGCTACGCGGTGGAGATCCCGGCGCTCGGCAGCCTGATCCTGACTCACAGCCTCGATAAGCAGGTCCCGGCGCTGAAGGAGTTTCCCAAAGATGAGCGTCCCTACTCGCCGATCGTCTTCTGGTCCTTCCGCATTATGGTGGCGCTGGGCATGCTGATGATTGGTCTTGGCGTGATGGCGCTGTGGCTGCGTTATCGCAAGCGGCTGTATGCGTCGCGGCCGTTCCTGCACTTTGCCCTCTGGATGGGGCCTGCGGGGCTGATCGCCATTCTTGCCGGGTGGGTGACCACCGAAGTGGGTCGCCAGCCGTGGGTGGTTTATGGCCTGCTGCGCACCGCCGATGCGGTTTCCGGTCACGGTGACTTGCAGATGAGCCTCAGCCTGCTGGCCTTCTTTATCGTCTACTGCTCGGTGTTTGGCGTCGGCTATCTCTATATGGTGCGTTTGATCACCAAAGGGCCGCAGCCGCACGATGAAAACGCCACGCAGGGCACTCCGGCACGTCCGCTTTCAGCGGCAGGTGAACATCTTCCGGCTGATGAGGATAAATAATGGGTATCGATCTTCCGTTAATTTGGTTTGTCATTATCGTGTTTGCGACCCTGATGTATATCGTGATGGATGGTTTTGACCTGGGTATCGGCATCCTCTTCCCGGTGACGCGCGACGGCCACGATCGCGATGTGATGGTCAACAGCGTCGCGCCGGTGTGGGATGGGAACGAAACCTGGTTAGTGCTGGGCGGCGCGGGGCTGTTTGGCGCTTTTCCGCTGGCTTATGCGGTAATTACCGACGCGCTGACCATTCCGCTGACGCTGATGCTGATTGGCCTGATCTTCCGCGGCGTGGCCTTTGAGTTCCGCTTTAAAGCGACTGAAGCGCACCGTCCCTTCTGGGATAAAGCCTTCTTGTCCGGCTCGCTGCTGGCGACCTTCTCGCAGGGCGTGGTGGTTGGCGCGTTTATCAATGGCTTTAAAGTGACCGGCCGCACTTTCAGCGGCGGCGCGCTTGACTGGCTGACGCCGTTTAACCTCTTCTGCGGCCTTGGCCTGGTGATCGCGTATGCGTTGCTGGGTGCAAGCTGGCTGGTGATGAAGAGCGGCGAACCGCTACAGGGCAAGATGCGCGCGGCGGCGAAAAAACTGCTGCTGGCGTTACTGGTGGTGATGGGCGTTATCAGCCTGTGGACGCCGCTCTCTCACGGTGCGATTGCCGATCGCTGGTTCAGCATGCCGAACCTGCTCTTCTTCTCGCCGGTGCCGCTGCTGGTGATTGCGCTCAGCATCTGGCTCTGGCGCTGCCTCGGCAATGAAGAGGTACACAGACGTCCGTTCCTGCTGACGCTCGGGTTAATTTTCCTCGGCTTTAGCGGCCTTGGGATCAGTATCTGGCCCAACATTATCCCGCCGGATATCAGCTTCTGGCAGGCGGCGGCACCGCCGCAGAGCCAGGGCTTTATGCTGGTTGGCGCGCTGTTGATCATCCCCATCATTCTGGTTTACACCTTCTGGAGCTACTACGTGTTCCGCGGCAAAATCCAGCATGGCGAGGGGTATCATTGATGAAACAACCGCTATGGAAACGGCTGATGTGGCTGGTCGTCATCTGGGGCGGAAGCGTACTGGCGCTGGCTGCCGTCAGCATGGTGTTCCGGCTGTTGATGTCAGCCGCCGGGTTTAAGTCCCATTAAGATCAAAGGCCGGAAACAGGTTAATGTTTCCGGCCTTTTTTATCGCTTTTTTTGCCGGATGGCGGCTCCGCCTTATCCGGCCTACGCGGCCCGAGCGGTGTTGTAGGCCGGATAAGCGCAAGCGCCATCCGGCAGATTGTTTCCGGCCTTTTTAGTGTTTTTTTGCCGGATGGCGGCTCCGCCTTATCCGGCCTACGCAGACCGAGCGGTGTTGTAGGCCGGATAAGCGCAAGCGCCATCCGGCAAATAACCGCTACTTGTGCATCACCACACTGCTTTCCACCGGAATGCGCGGCATGCGCAGCGTCGCGGCGATATTGCTGGTGTCGGCGTAACCAAACGAGATACCAAACAACAGGCGGTACTCATCTGATACCCCCAACGCTTCACGCACCAGATCGGCATGAAAACCGAGCAGCGTCTGCGGAATACCGGCAAAGCCGCGGGCGGCTAAAGAGAGCAAAAAGGTCTGCCCGTACATGCCCATATCCGACGCCACGCGAACGTTATCGCCAACGGTCGGCATAAACAGAAACGCCGCGTGCGGCGCATCGAAAAAGCGATAGTTGCGCAGGTAGTATTCACGGCGCTTCTCTTTATCATCCCGCGCAATGCCCAGCGCTTCGTAATAGAGCTTCGCCTGCTGCTGGCTGCGGTCAAAATAGTCGCCGTGGAAATCCTCATAGGCGAAGGTGAAATCCGGCGTCTGTTTACCGGCAATATCATTCTCAATCATTAGCTGCGCAAGGCGATCTTTGGTTTCACCGGAAACCACATGCACATGCCAGGGCTGGGTGTTGCAGTTGGAGGGCGCGTATTGCGCATCCTGCAGAACGGCGTGGATCTGCTCATCCGTCAACGGCGTGGGCAAAAAGGCGCGTACCGAGGTGCGCTGGCGGACGGTTTCATCGAAAGCTAAAACAGGCGTACTCATAAATAGTCTCCGTGCTGAGTGTCGGCGTATCTTAACGATGAACTTCGTGCGTAAAAACACTACAATGCGCCATGGACCTTTGCGGATTACGCACAGATGAAAAACCTCAGCCAGATTAGCGCCCGATCGATGCACCTCTTTCTTGCCATCGTGCGCGAAGGCAATCTCTCGGAAGTGGCCCGCAACGAGGGGCTTGCCGCTTCGTCCTTATCGCGCGTGGTGCAGCAACTTGAGCAGGCGCTGGAAACCCAGTTGCTCTATCGCAACACCCGCGCGGTGATCGCCACCGACGCCGGGCATATTTATGCCCAGACCTTCCGCACGATGTTGCAGCAACTGAGCGATGCGCAGACGCAGGTCGGCGAGCGGCGCGGCGAACCGGGCGGGCGTATCCGCATCAATGCCCCCATCTCCTTTGGCCTGAACCATATCGGGCCACGCATCAGCGAACTGAGCGAGCGCTACGCCGCCTTGCAGATTGAACTCAATCTTAACGATGACTATATCGACCCCTTTGCCGACGGCACCGATCTGCTGGTGCGTATCGCCTCGCTGAAAAACTCGGAGCTGCACGGGCGGCTGATTGCAAAACAGACCTGCCACCTGGTGGCGACGCCGAACTATCTCCGCCGGTACGGCGCGCCCGCCTCGCCCGAAGATCTGCTGACGCACCGCCTGCTGGCTTATCGCGGGAAAACCGGGTTGCAGCGCTGGCGTTTTCAGCGCGGCGAGCAGGATTACGCCTTCTCGCCGCAGGCGAAAATTCTCTCGGATAATGCAGAGCTGCTGTTGCAGGCGGCGCGCAACGACGCGGGGATGCTGCTTTTTCCGGACTGGCAGGTGGGCGAGTTGCTTAATCGCGGCGAGCTGGTTGCCCTGCTGCCGGAGTACACTGCCTCCTATTCGCCGGGCGAGCAGTCGCTGTGGATGCTCTATCCGGGCGGGAAATACCCGTCGCTGAATACACGCACGGTGATCGACTTTCTGCTGGCGAGTTTCGGATCGCCGCCCTACTGGCGCTACACCGCAACGCCATAAACAAAACAGGGTGGCATTGCGCCACCCTGCGGGTTATCTGTTTTTCGGTAAGGTTTTCAGCAAATCATCGGGGCTGATTGAGGCCACCACGCTGCCCGGCAGCGGCATCTTGAGAATGTGATTTTTCATTTTGCCGATCACGTGCATTTCACACGGGCGGCAATCGAAGCGCAGGGTTAACACCTCATCGCCGTGTACCAGCTGCATAGGCGTCGCGCGCCAGCTTTTGATATTGCCCTTCGCCTGTTTCGGGCAGAGGTTAAAGGCAAAGCGCAGGCAGTGTTTGGTGATCATCACCGGTACTTCGCCCTTCTCTTCGTGGGCTTCATACGCCGCATCAATCAGCTGCACGCCATAGCGGTGATAGAATTCACGCGCTTTATGGTTGTAGACGTTGGCGAGGAACGAGAGATGGGTTTCCGGGTAGACCGGCGCGGGCGTCGCCACCGCTTTACGGCTGCCGCGCTGATAGCTCGCCAGACGCGCCTCTTCCAGCATCTCGACAGTTTCACGGCGCAGCTGGTTGAGCAGGCTGTTCGGCACAAACAGCGCCCCCGGCAGGTTGATGTCGATCTTCTGCGCGTAGTAACGGGTTTGCCCCAGCTTTGCCAGGCCATCTTTCAGGTTATCGAGCGCTTTTTCCGCGTTATTCGCTTCGTCAAACTGGCCATCCAGCGTATGAGTCACGCTGACGCCATCTTCGCTGGTCAGCGTCAGCACCAGCTGCTCCTGCCAGCCGCCCAGCTCAATATCAACGCCGATGCGCCGCTCGCTGGAGGTTTTCAGCAGCGCCTGCTGCCAGTTGTGATCGAGGTTGCGGTTGAGCGCGTGGTGCGGACGCAGTGTTTTCAGCGCATCCGGCATCTCGTTCGGGAAGACGCGGTAACGGTTTTCGGCGGTTTTTTCTGCCACGTTAACGCGGAAACCAACCACTTCACGCTTCACCAGCACGTTCAGCCCGTCGCCGTTGGCCAGCGGTTCGGTCACTTCCACGTCGAGATGATCTTTGCCCACTTTCAGCACTTCACCCACCGGCAGGCCGACAAACTTCGGTGAGTCAAACGCGCCGATATCGATTTTGCGCGCGTTAACAAAGTAGTCGGTGCTGCCGCGATGGAAGGTTTTATCCGTCGAAGGAATAAAGAAGTGCTCGGTGCGCCCGGCGGAGGCGCGCGCCAGCTCCGGGCGATCGTCGATAATCGCATCGAGCATCTGGCGATAGTGAGCGGTGATATTTTTCACGTAGCTCATATCTTTGTAACGCCCCTCAATTTTAAAGGAGCGCACGCCCGCGTCGATCAGCGCCGCCAGGTTAGCGGTCTGATCGTTATCTTTCATCGACAGCAGATGCTTTTCATAGGCCACGACGCGGCCCTGATCGTCTTTCAGGGTGTAAGGCAGACGGCAGGCCTGTGAACAGTCGCCACGGTTGGCGCTGCGCCCGGTTTGTGCATGGGAGATGTTGCACTGCCCGGAGTAAGCCACGCAGAGCGCACCGTGAATAAAGAACTCAATGGTCGCGTCCGTCGCCTGGTGAATGGCGCGGATCTGCTCAAGGTTCAGCTCGCGCGCCAGCACAATCTGGCTGAAGCCGACGTCAGAGAGGAATTTGGCTTTTTCAACGCTGCGGATATCGCACTGGGTGCTGGCATGCAGCTCAATCGGCGGGATATCCATCTCCAGTACGCCCATATCCTGCACAATCAGCGCATCAACACCGGCCTGGTAGAGATCGCCGATCAGTTTCTGCGCCGGTTCCAGTTCATCATCATGAAGAATGGTGTTGAGGGTGATAAACACCTTCGCACCATAGCGATGGGCGAACGGCACCAGTTCGGCAATATCGCGCAGGCTGTTGCCAGCGTTATGGCGGGCGCCGAAGCCGGGGCCGCCAATATAGACCGCGTCCGCGCCGTGAAGGATCGCTTCACGGGCGATGGCGGTGTCGCGAGCCGGGCTGAGCAGTTCAAGATGATGAGGGTGCAGGCGCATACAATCGTCGTTATCCATTATGTGCAAAATGGCGGCTATTGTAGTCAGAACCGGGGCGTTACACCACCTGTCGTGCCGGGAATTTGCGCCAGGCGACAATGCTATGCCGAAATCGCTATTTCCCCCGGCGGCGCTGGCGCGATAGTGTGGTGACAGGAACAGAAATCGTCACGTTGTGGATGTTATGGGGTATTAATCGTCGTCGTTTTTTGCCGCGGGTTCGCTCGCGGCTTTTTCTTTTGGATAGTGGATTAACGAGTGAAAATGTACGGTTTGCGCGCTGCTGTTGCGATAAGCATGCGCCTGGTCGGCCGCGAAACGCACCCCGCTCCCCGCCTCCAGCGTCTGCCACTCGCCGTTAAGCTGCATATCCAGCACCCCATTGATGACCACCACATGTTCAATCACCCCTTTTTCATGAGGCGTGGATTCACTCAGCGCGCCGGGCGCAAGCGTAATGGAGAAGAGATCAAAATGGAGCTGTTCATCCCACGGGAAAAGCGGCGTGATTACCATCGCCTGCCGATCGGGATCGTAAGCGTGCGGCGTGTCGCTCTGCGGCGGCGCAATAAAGGTTGAGAACGGCACATTTAAGCCGGTGGCGATTTTCCACAGCGTCGCCACCGTCGGGCTCGACTCGTTGCGTTCGATCTGCCCGAGCATCGCTTTTGATACGCCGGTCTCTTCTGAGAGTTTTGAAAGGCTCCAGCCCCGCGCCTGACGCAGCATTTTCAGGGTTTTTGCCAGATAATCCGCGATATTCATACCGTCTCCGGGAAATTAAAACGCAGCGAGTATAGCGCAGCGTTTCTATTTTAGAGAGCGAAACTAAAGCGAATGTAACTGCTCATACCGTTTGCGGTATTCCCGCGGCCCGACATGGTATTGCTGATGAAAAAGACGCGAAAAATAGAGCGCGTCGTCATAGCCCACGACCTGGGCGATTTGCGAAATAGTCAGCTGCGTATGCTGTAATAACATCGCTGCCCGGCTCATGCGCTGCTTTTCCCGCCAGCCCCAAATTGTCATGCCGATTTCCTGACGAAAAAGATGCGCCAGCCGCGAGGATGAAAGATAGGCTTTCGCCGCCAGTTCGCTAATCGTCAGTTTAGCCGCCAGATTCTCATCAAGATATTGGCAAATAGCGTTGATGCGCGGGTCGACCGAGGCGCGATTACTCGCCGGCTGCTGTTTGAAACAGTAAAGCAGCGCTTTCTCCAGGCTATTCATGGCGAGGATCTTATCCACGCGGTCTGGCGACGAATTAAGCCGAATCACCTCTTTCACCGCTGTTTTTAGCTGCTCGACGAAAACCGAATCGGCGCTTTGCGTCAGGCCAATCTGATGCCAGTTACGATCCCATTTCAGCCAGTCAATCCAGTAAGGTCGTGGAATAAAATAGATCCACAAATGATCCCAGTAAGTAGTTTGCGCTTCACGGCCATAGTGATGCGGGCAACCGGGAGGGAAAAGCAAAATATCGTTCTCCCGGCAGATAAACGTCTCGTTATTACGGTGAATTACCCCTGCGCCACGCAGGGTAATATTTAAAATATAGCCTTTCATCCCCTGCTGGCGATTAATAAAAAAGTCCAGCTTATTGCCTTTGACGATAGGCGTATAACCCGCCACCAGATAGGCGTTAAAGGTAAAGCTACGCATTAAAGGCGAGTAGATCAGCAATTCATCATCGACGTCATTCATGGGAAGTGTTTGCGGCCACATTATTGAACGTCCTTACGCTAGCACAGGCAAAGAGGAAAAGCCGCAGCCGCCTGCGGCGAGTCATTTATTTGGCGAATACACCACGCGAGAGATCGGCCGCCACGCGGTCATAAAAACCATCCAGTTTATAAAACCAGATCAGCACCATATTCACCATGGCGAGGATAAACGGGAAGAAAATAAACAAGAACTCAATCATATCAAGCACATGTTTTGACTGTTGGACGTTGCCGCCGCTGACGAAACCAGCCGCGCCAAGGATCCAGCCCACGCTCGCGCTGCCCAGCCCCATGCCGAGCGTCTGGCCTAACGTTCCGGCGCTGAATAAGATCCCCTCGATGCGCAGCCCGGTTTTCCACTCGCCGTAATCAATGGTGTCAGCAAGGAAGGCGAACATCGTGGCACCAATGCCGCAAAAACCGATGCTGCGCACCACGGTGGCAAGAATGACAAACAGCGAGCTGGTTTTATCAATTAACGGCAGTAAATAGGCAATGCTGCAAATGGTCAGCCCGAGCAGCGCTAAATTGCGTTTACCCAGCCGCTTGATGAGATAAGGAATAACCAATAGCGTGATCAGCCCCGGCAGGTATTGCGCCACGCTAATCCACGACATCATTGAGACATCCTGCAAAATATAGCGCGAGTAGTAGACGCTGGTGGTCGAGAGCGCCGTTAAGCTGGTAAAGGTGATCAGCAGGTAAAAGAAGATCATCAGCCAGTAGCGGTTTTTCAGCATCGAGGCGGCGACGACCCCCGTACGGATATTGTTGCGATTCTCCTTATTGACCGGTTTGATGCGCTCCCGTGTCCAGGCGGCGGTTAATAACAGGCACAACGCAGTAAAGAAACCAAAAATGGCGAACACAATTACCCATGAGGTGTGGCTATTTCCAAAGGCAGCGACCAGCGGCAGCGTAAATGCGCCTACCGTCAGCGAACCGCAGGTTGATAAGCCTTTGCGGAAGACGCTCAAAATACCGCGCTGATAGGTATCGCGGGTTATCAACGCCAGCAGCGAGCCATAGGCAATATTGTTGGCGGTGAAAAAGATGTTCGCCAGCAAATAGGTGACGCAAACATAGATAATCTTGCCGCTATCACTGATGCCGGGCACCGTCGCCATTAAAAATGCTGACAACCCAAATGGTACGGCGGTCCATAACACCCACGGGCGCGCTTTACCCAGCCGGGTATCGGTTTTATCGATGCGGATCCCGACAAAGACACAAATAACGCCATCGATAACGCGGGCGAAAAACATCAGCGACCCGACCAGCACCGCTGAAATACCGACCACGTCGGTATAAAAATAGGCGAGGAACGTCACCATTAGCGTATAGGTTAAATTCGTGCCGTAATCACCCAGGCCAAAGGCGAAACGTTCGCGAAAACCGGGCGTGCTGGTCTCGCTTTGCTGCTCTTCAATCGTTAATGCACTCATTTTGTACTCTCCACGAGAATAATTTGCACATCCCAATCCTTGAGCGTTATTACCTCATTCTGCCTGAGGGTTTTACCGCTAAACAGCAGTTGCCCGCCGGGCTCAGTAAACGTGACGGTTTGCGGCTCACTACTGTAGTTGAAGTAGTAGAGGAGGATATTTTCATCTTTATCAACGCCGCGCTTAATAATCACCGGGAAAGTTTCTGTCGGCATAGCGTCGTGTTGATAGAGGGTATTACGCAGGACATGGCGATACACTTTTTCCAGTGCTGCGGGGGTGATATGGCAGCCAATATAGCTGGCGGTTCCCTGCCCGTAGCGGTTGTGCGTGATTGCCGCATACTGTTGCCAGTAAGGATGGTCGTAACGCGCCAGCACCTCGGTGTTTTCATCAGGGGTGATTAACTCCATCCAGTCGCTGATTTGCACCTCGTCGGCAGAAAGATCGAGGCTATCTGAATGCAATAAGGTGCGGTCCGGATCAACAAAGAGTTGATAGTGGGCGCCGATCGCTTCGCTGATAATTCCCGGCTGTGCGCAGGTGCGCACTTTCATATGCTCGTCGGCAAAAGCGGATTTAAAGGAGAAAATGGCATGGCCGCCCTGCGCAATATAACGATTAATCTGCTGTAAGCGCTCGTCGCTGACGCTGTAGAGCAGCGGGAAGATCAGCATTTCATAACGGAACAGGCGCGGATCGTCGACGGCGATAATATCCACTTCGATATTCATCTTATAGAGCGTGTCGTAATAGTCGCGGAACAGGTCGTTATATTGGTGCAGCGCATCGCGGCTAAACTGATGGCCGTGGTATGGGTGCCAGTCGATAGCGGTTAAACATTCATTACTGATCACCAGCGCCACCCGGCTGCGGCGTGAGAAACGCGTTACGGTTGCCGCGTGCTGATTAAATTCGGCGCCAATCGCGCAGGCCTCGTGATAGACCGGATTAGGTTGCAGATCGTGGCTGAGCAACCCTTTCCAGTACGTTTCGTATGAGTTGTGAATCGAGTGCCAGTGCCAGTACCCCAGCAGCCTTGCGCCGCTGGCAACATGGCTCCAGGCCTGCTGGCGCAACTGCCCCGGGAAAGGCGTCCACTCTTTAAAGGCCTGCGCCTGGGTTTCCAGCACAAAATAGGGCTGATCTTTTGTCACCCTCGCAAGATCGCCGGTAAAAGAAATTTCCGCGCCGGTGAGTTGAAACTGGCTCGGGTGGTAGACATCCACGCCGGTAATATCCAGCACGCTGGCGGTTTTAAAATGGTCGACCTCGGCGCGAATACCATACGACCAGTTGCGCCAGTCAAAATCAAAGTTATGGGTAATAAACTGCGTATCGTTTTTATAGCCTTTCACAATCTCTGCCTGCCAGCCGAGAAAACGCGTCACCAGCGAACGCTGAAATTGTTTAAAGGCGCAGCCGAGGCTGGCATTAATCGTCCCTTCAATCGGCGGGAAATCTTCCCAGGCATCAATGCGGTTACTCCAGTAATCCAGCCCAAAAGCGTGATTCAACTCCTGCGTACTGTTGTTGAACTCTTTTTTAAGGTATTTCACGAACTCGATTTGCGCCCCGGCTGAGCAGGTGTCGTAATATTTCGTTTCGTTGTCGATTTGAAAGCCAATGACTGCCGGATGGTTCGCCGTTGCCGTTAATAAGGCGCGAATAATGCGCTCGGCGTACCATAAAAAAGCTGGATGGGTAATATCCATCTTTTGCCGGTGACCGTAGACATTTTTCCCGCTACTGGTGGTGGCCATCACATCCGGATATTTTTTTGCCAGCCATGCCGGTAAGGCATAGGTCGGCGTGCCGATAATCACGGCAATACCGTTTTTATGCATTTCATCCAGCACCGTAAGCACCGAACTGAAATCAAACTCCCCTTCCTGCGGCTCAAACGTGCTCCAGGTGCTCTCGGCGATGCGCACATAATTAATACCCGCCTCTTTCATCAATTTAATATCTTCGTGCAGGCGTTCCATCGGCAAATATTCGCGGTAATAGGCGGCACCAAACAGTAATTTATCCATCAGCTTCTCCTCATTGTTACCGGAAACATAACGCAGAAAATTCCGGGGCGGATGAAATTAGCTGCTAGCAACATTGAGAAATCTGCTATCGCCATCAGGAGCGGAGATGGCTCACATTTTTACCTCTGGCGCATGGACAAAATCCTGCCCGCCATCTTGTGCGCTATAGCGCACGGTGTTACCTTGTGCGGATGTTATAACGCACAAGGCACCCACATGCGCCCGGCCACACTTTCACTCTCCTCCTCTCTTCCCTTTAACACGGTACTGGCGGGATTTGTCGCCGTGCTGGTCGGTTATGCCAGCTCGGCAGCCATTATCTGGCAGGCGGCCTCCGCTGCCGGGGCAACGCCTGAGCAGATCGCTGGCTGGATGACCGCCCTCGGCGTGGCAATGGGCGTCAGCACGCTGGTGCTGAGCGTCTGGTATCGCATGCCGGTGTTAACCGCATGGTCGACGCCGGGCGCAGCGCTGCTGGCAACCAGTTTGCAGGGCGTTTCACTTAATGAGGCGGTTGGCATCTTTATCTTCGCCAATGGGCTGATTGTGTTGTGCGGCGTGACTGGCCTGTTTGCCCGCCTGATGAAAGTTATTCCGCCGACGCTTGCCGCTGCGATGCTGGCGGGCATCCTGCTGCGTTTTGGTTTGCAGGCGTTTTCGCACCTTCAGGGAGATATTGTGCTTGGCGGCTCGATGCTGCTGGCGTGGCTTATCGCCAAAGCCATTGCGCCGCGCTACGCAATTGTCGCCACGCTGCTGATTGGCGCACTGGTTGCCTGGCTAAGCGGGGACGTGACGCCGCAGGCCATCAGCCTTGCTCCCGTTGCGCCACAGTTTACCGCGCCGGTGTTTCACTGGGCGTCGCTAGTGAGCATTGGCCTGCCCCTCTTTCTGGTCACCATGGCGTCGCAAAATGCACCCGGTTTCGCCACCATGCAGGCCGCAGGCTTCAGGCCCTCGGTGTCACCGTTGATGATCTTTATCGGCGTGCTGGCGCTGCTGCTCTCGCCGTTTGGCGTCTTTTCGGTGTCGATCGCCGCCATTACCGCGGCGATCTGCCAAAGCCCGGATGCACATCCCGATGCCAGCAAGCGCTGGTTAGCCGCCGCGGCGGCCGGGGTGTTCTATCTGCTTGCCGGAGTATTTGGCGGCTCGATTACCGGGCTGCTGGCGGCGTTGCCCGCAAGCTGGTTGCAGATGCTGGCAGGCCTTGCGCTGCTCGGCACCATCAGCGGCAGCATGCACCAGGCGCTGAACGCTCCGCGCGAACGCGATGCGGCAATTGTCACCTTCTTAATCACTGCCAGCGGCATCACCGTGCTCGGTGTGGGATCGGCCTTCTGGGGGCTGGTTATCGGCGGTCTCTGCTACTTTATCTTCAGTCGTGTGCATAAAACCTGAGCAACGAAACAGGTGACTTTTTAATCACTCCTGATCATAATTCGTACAGAGGCATTCCGTTTAGTTATGGGATGACCTCACCCTACAGCGGATCTGTAATGAATTAATGAAAGGAGTCTTTCGGTGAAAACTGCCACCTACCTGTTGTTTATGATCGCGCTTACGGCGCCACTGCCCTCGTCGCTCGCTGACACCCTTGCTGAGTATCGTCAGTCACTTGCGTCGCACCCGGTCAATTATGTGCGGCTGGACACCCGCGAACTGCCCGGCACCAGGGTGCAGCGCTATGTGCTCCATTCGCAAAACTGGTCACCGCAAGATGCGGTACGCCCGATACGCTGGGAGCACCAGGTGGATATCTATCTTCCTGATGCCGCCAAACCGACCGTTGCGCTGATGGTGGTGAATAACGATGCCGGCAGAGCGACCAGTTTCAATGAAGCATCGCTGGCGCGCATTGCGCTTGCCACCCACACCGTGGTGGTCTCGATCAGCAATGTGCCGAACCAGCCGCTGCACTATCAGGGCAATTCAACGCCGTTGACGGAAGATGACAGCGTCGCTTACAGCTGGAAACGCTTCCTCGAGAGTGGCGATGCGCCATTGCAGATCCCGATGGCTGCATCGGTATCGCAGGCGTTCCGGCTGGTGAAACGGGAGCTTTCGCAACAGAAAATCGCAAAGTTTATCGTCACCGGCGCGTCAAAGCGCGGTTGGGCTGCGTGGCTTGCGGCGATATCCGACCCGGAGGTCGTCGCCGTGGTGCCGTTTGCTGTGGATCTGCTTAATACCCGCGCCGCGCTGGATCATATGTATCGCTCTTATGGCAACAACTGGCCTGTCGCCTTTTACCCCTACTATCGCCAGCAGATCGACCAGCAGATCGCCACCGATAATTTTGCCCGGCTGATGCGCGTACTGGATCCGATGGCCTATCTGCGCAGCAAAGCGGGCGAGCGGCTGAAGATAAAGAAGTATGTGATTAATGCCAGCGGAGATGATTTTTACACGCCGGATAATAGCCGGTTCTACTACCCGCGCTTACCGGGCGAGAAGTCGCTGCGGGTCGTGGCGAACGCATCCCATGAGGCGGTGCTTTCCGTCGCTGAGCCATCGTTGATTGCCTTCGTTAACCGTTTCCAGGCGCGTAAAGCCCTGCCCGCCATCGCCGAGCGCCGCCAGGGTTCAGATAAGCTGGTGCTCCATTTCTCCGGGCAGCCGGAAAAAGTGGTGGTCTGGCGCGCGAATAATCCGCTGGCACGGGATTTCCGTTATGCCTGCGGCGTGAGATACGAAGCCTCGCCGCCGCCTGCGATGTCCGGCAACACGCTCAGCCTGGCATTGAGGCCGCCGGAAACGGGCTGGCAGGCGACATTTGTGGAAGCCACCTTCAGCGATGGATTTGTGGCGACAAGCCAGGTCTATATCACGCCGGATGAGATCTACCCGGATGCGGCACCCTCGGCGCAAGGTGGCGCCTGCCGCACGCTGCCGGGGCGCGGGTTAACGCCTGCGGCGCAGGCGGCGAATTAACGTTTTTGCGTCGCGCGAAGCTGCGAGGGGGTGATGCCCTTCGCGGCTTTAAAGCGGTTGCTGAAGTGGCTGGCGGAGTTGAAACCGCAGGCCAGCGCGATATCGGTCAGCGACCTGTTGCTGCTTAGCAGCAGCGCTTTCGCACGCGCCATGCGGCGCTGCATCACAAACTGGTGCGGCGCCACACCCATCGACTGGCGAAACATCCGCGCGAAGTGGTACTCGCTGAGCGAAACCTGCGCGGCAAGATCGCAGAGCAGCAGCGGCTCGCCAAGGTGCGCCTCGATATACTCCAGCACATTGCGCAGGGCGACGGGCGCCAGTCCGCCGGTAATTGTCGGCAGTTGCCACTGCACATTGCTGTAGTGCTGAACGAGGTGCGTCAGCAGCAGCGTCGAGGCGGTGCTGAGCGTCAGCTGGTTGGCGTTTTGCTGCCAGTCGCAGCCGAGCAGAAACTGGCGGTAGAGCGCAGTGATGCTCGCATCCTGGGAGAAGGTCTTTTCATCAAGGGTGAAGTTTGCCGGGCTGCGATCCCACACTTTCTCCCCCACCTCACGCAGATGCTCATCGGTGCAGTAGAGGTGCACAAAGGCGAGATTGTCGCGAATATCCCACACCGACTCGCTCTCTTTTGGCATCAAACAGAAGCGATCCGGCCCGCCGCCGTTTTTCCAGCCGGAGGCGGTTTTGTGGTAGCTCTCATAACCGTCGGCAATATAAAGACTGAGGGTATGGTGGTTGCAATACTGGGTGATGGTATCGCGTTTGTTGGACCACGCCGCCAGCTGAATCCCGTCGTGCAGCGCCACCGAGTTATGCAACACGGCGTTGTGTTTGCGCAGGTTTTCAAAGGCGTCATAGCTATCAGACATTCGCGGTACTTATCCTTTCTCAATCAGATCCCCAGTCTATGAAGAGCGAATCGCAGAAGCCAGCGTTGTGTAAAGAAAAGCGCAAGAATATGCAAGTTGTCCGCAAGCAGGTGCAAGCCAGCCTTGCCGCGCCAGATGACAATGGGCGTTCATGAAAGGGAACGGGAAGCGATATGAACGCATTACTTTATAGTCTGGTGGTGGTGATTTGGGGCACAACGTGGATTGCCATTTTTCTGCAGCAGGGGCCGGTGGCGGCACCGGTGTCGATCTTCTGGCGCTTCGCGCTGGCGACCACGGTGATGATGCTGGTGCTGCTGGCGCGGCGCAAACTGCGTGCGCTGTCGCGCCGCGATCACCTCTTCTGCCTGTTACAGGGCGCGTGCGTCTTTGGCTTCAACTTCTGGTGCTTTTATACCGCTGCGGCATGGATCAACACCGGGCTGGAGTCGGTGATCTTTTCGATGGCGGTGCTGTTTAACGCCGTTAACAGCTTCCTCTTCTTCGGGCAGAAACCGCCCGCGCGTTTTTTTGCCGCGGCGTTAATGGGGCTGGCCGGGATCGTCACTCTCTTCTGGCAAGATCTGGTGGCCAGCGGCTGGAGCAGTAGCGTATTACTGGGCATTGCGCTGTCGGCGCTCGGCACGCTCGGCTTCTCGTTTGGCAATATGATCAGCCTGCGCCATCAGCGTAACGGGCTTGAGATCGCCACCACCAATAGCTGGGCGATGCTCTACGGCACGCTGATTATGGGAGCGGTTGCGCTGCTGCGCGGCGAGGATTTCACGCCGCTGTGGAGCGTCAGCTATCTTGGCGCGCTGGTCTATCTTGCCCTGTTTGGCTCAGTGATTGGCTTCGGTGCCTACTTTACGCTGGTTGGGCGCATCGGCCCCGGCAAAGCGGCATACAGCACCCTGCTCTTTCCCCTGGTGGCGCTGACCGTTTCAACCTTTTATGAAGGCTATCAGTGGCATGCGCAGGGCGTGCTGGGGCTGGGGTTGATCCTGACGGGCAACCTGGTGATGTTTACCCGCCCGGAGACGTGGTTCGTGCGGCGCAAAGCGTCACTCTGTTGAGAGAATGCCGCCTGGGATTCAGGCGGCTAAACATTTACTTTTTCAGATCCACCTGCCAGAAGAGGTGTTTGCCAAACGGGTCGACCTCATAGCCCTGCACCTCTTTGCGCACCGGCTCGAAAATCGTCGAGTGGGCAATCATCACCGCCGGCATCTGGTCATGCATCATCTGCTGCGCCTGTTTGTAGAGCGCGACGCGTTTGTCGTGATCGGTGGTCGCCTTCGCCTCGGCAATCAGCTGATCGAACGGTTTGTAGCACCACTTAGCTGAGTTAGAGCCACCGTTAGCCGCAGTACAGGTGAAAAGCGGGCCGAAGAAGTTATCCGGGTCGCCGGTGGCGGTGGTCCAGCCCATTAACGCCGCCTGGTGTTCGCCGCTCTTCACCCGTTTCAGGTATTCGCCCCACTCGTAGGTCACCACTTTCGCCTGCACGCCCACTTTTGCCCAGTCCGCCTGGATCATCTCCGCCATGCGCTTGGCGTTCGGGTTATAGGGGCGCTGAACCGGCATCGCCCAGAGATCGATGGTGGTGCCCGGCGGCAGACCGGCCTCTTTCAGCAGTGCCTTCGCTTTTTCCGGATCGTAGTCGTAATCTTTCAGCTCGCTGTCCGCACTCCAGACGCCTGGCGGCAGCAGGTTTTTCGCCGCCGTGCCGGTGCCCTGGAAGACCGCTTTGATGATCGCCGGTTTATTAATCGCCATTGCCAGCGCCTGGCGCACTTTCACATTATCCAGCGGTGCTTTCTGCGTGTTGAAGGCGAGGAAGCCGGTGTTCAGCCCCGCTTTGCTCATCAACGTAATCTCTTTGTTCTCTTTCAGGCGCGGCAGATCGGCCGGGTTCGGGAACGGCATCACCTGGCACTCATTTTTCTCCAGCTTCGCCACGCGCACCGAGGCATCCGGCGTGATGCTGAACACCAGGCGGTCGATTTTCGAACGCCCTTGCCAGTAGTCATCGAAAGCGGTGAAGAGAATACGGGAATCTTTCTGGTACTGCGCCAGGCGGAACGGCCCGGTGCCGACCGGATCGCTGTCGACGCGCTGGGGCGTACCGGCTTTCAACATCGCATCGGCATACTCGGCGGAGAGGATCGAGGCGAAGTACCATGCCAGATCGGCGACAAAGGGCGCTTCAGGGTGCGCCAGCGTAAAGCGAACCGTGTGATCGTCCACTTTATCGATGGCGGTAATCAGTGAGCCAAATTCGAGGCTTTCAAAGTTGGAGTAGGTGCCGTTAGAGACGTTGTGGTAGGGGTTTTTCGGATCTTTTTGCCGCATAAACGAGAAAATCACATCATCAGCATTAAAGTCCCGCGTCGGCTTGAAGTATTTATTGCTCTGAAACTTCACATCTTTTCGCAGATGAAAGGTGTAGACCTTGCCATCTTCGCTAACCTCCCACCGCTCGGCGAGGCTCGGCTGTAACTCGGTGGTGCCGGCTTTGAAATCGACCAGCCGGTTATAGACCGGAACCGCGCTGGCATCCACGCTGGTGCCGGAGGTGTAAAGCTGCGGGTTAAAGTTTTCCGGTGAGCCTTCAGAGCAATAAACCAGTGTTTTTGCCGCCACAGAAGAAGTGACTATCAACGTGGCCAACGCCAGAGCAAGTGTTGTCGGTTTGCTAATCATAGTGTTTCCTGTTGTTTTATTTTTAATGCTTGTTGTTTGCCTGCTCATAAATAACATTAAAGTGAAATTGCAAACACCTGATAATACGAATAAAGAAGGAATCACTATGCCCTCGCCGCTAGCCAGTCAATTAACGCAGCGCTTCTTTCGCTACCTGAGTATCACCAGTCAAAGCGACGCAAATGCCACCACCCTTCCCACCACGCCCGGCCAGTTTGATATGGCCCGCGAGCTGGCCAACGAGTTGAAATCCCTCGGTCTTGAGGAGATTGTTATCGACGATCGCGCCACCGTTACGGCGGTGAAAAAAGGCAACGTTGATGGCGCGCCGCGCATCGGTTTTATCACCCATATCGATACCGTTGATGTTGGTTTGTCGCCGCATATTCATCCGCAAATCCTGCGTTTTGAGGGTGAAGATCTCTGCCTGAATGCCAAAGAAGATATCTGGCTGCGCGTGCGGGAGCACCCGGAGATCCTCGCCTATCCCGGCGAAGAGATTATTTTTAGTGACGGCACCAGCGTGCTCGGCGCGGATAACAAAGCCGCAGTAACGGTGGTGATGACGCTGCTGGAGAACCTGACGACCGAACAGCGCCACGGCGATATTGTGGTGGCCTTTGTTCCCGATGAAGAGGTTGGATTGCGCGGCGCGAAAGCGCTGGATCTGGCGCGTTTTGACGTCGATTTCGCGTGGACTATCGACTGTTGCGAGCTGGGCGAGATTGTTTACGAGAACTTCAATGGCGCCAGCGCGCAGATCGACTTTACCGGGGTCACCGCGCACCCGATGTCGGCCAAAGGCGTGCTGGTTAACCCGCTGCTAATGGCGATGGATTACATCAGCCATTTTGACCGCCAGCAGACGCCGGAAAATACAGAGGGCCGTGAAGGCTATATCTGGTTTAACGGCATGGAAGCGGTTCAGGGACATGCCAGCCTGAGCGCCAGCATTCGTGATTTCGATAAAGAGAGTTTCGCCCGCCGCAAAGCGCAGATTGGCGACGTCGCTAAGATGATTGCCGCGCAATACCCGACGGCAAAAGTGGAGTACCGCGTCAGCGATATCTACAGCAATATCAGTAATGCGATTGGTGAAGACCGCCGCGCCATCGATCTGATGTTCGAGGCGATGGAGACGCTCGGCATTACGCCAAAACCGACGCCGATGCGCGGCGGTACGGACGGTGCGGCGCTCTCGGCTAAGGGTTTGTTAACGCCAAACTTCTTTACCGGCGCGCACAACTTCCACTCGCGCTTTGAGTTTTTACCCCTGCGCGCGTTTGAAGCCTCCTACAACGTGGCGTTGCAGCTCTGCCTGCTGGCGGCCCGTTAAGATAATGCAGCCCGGCAACGGGCTGCTTTTTTTATCACGCCGGTTTATGCGCCAGCAGCGTGGCGAAGCGCAGTTTGATGCGGTTGCCCTGCTCATCGGTGCGGTGCAGTTCCCCCACCTCTTCGTTATATTTCAGCAGCTCCCAGCCCGCGTAGTAGTTACGCAGCTCACCCTCTTTGAAGGCAAACGGAAATCCGACGTTGCACGGGTAATCGGCGGTATCCATTGCCGCGACAATCAGATTGTGGCCGCCCGGTTTGGTGCAGCGCTGCATATTGGCTATCAGCCCCGGAATGGTTTTCGCCTCGAGGAACATCATCACCACGGTGGAGAGAATAAAATCATATTCGCCCTCAAAGCTCAGGCTGTTTAAATCAACGCTGTCGATATGCAGGTTATTCAGCCCTTCCGCGTCACGAATGCGCTGCAGATTGCTCAGGCTGTTGGGGTTTTTATCCCAGGCCGTGACATCAAAGCCTTTATTCGCCAGGTAGAGGCTGTTGCGTCCGTTACCACAGCCGAGATCGAGCACCTTGCCAGGCGTGATGTAGTTCATCGCGTTCAGCACTTCCGAGTGTGTCGGGGTCATAGCATATTTTTCAGTAAAGTAGTTCTCATCACGCATAGTCATTATTCACAGCCTTAATGGGTATTTTGCATGCATTTTATGAATTTCACCCGTTGATAGCCAGCGTCCAAATATTTGCTACGGTTAAGTAAGAACATCCGGAGAAGATAAGCATGAGCAAATACCGCCTCAGTGATGAGACGCGCCTCTTCAGTTACCCGCTCGGCGGCGAGAAAAAGAGCGTCGCGCTGCGCCAGATTATCGCCCTGCGCGATTTTAATGATGTCACCGCTGGCAGCGCGGGCGGCTGGGTTGATGATGAACAGGTGCTCGATCAGGCAGGGAATTGCTGGATATACGACGAAAACAGCATGGTGTTCGATGGTTGCCGCATCCGCGGTAACGCGCGCATTACGGGATCGTGCGTCATCTGCCTGAATGTAGAAATCAGTGATAACGCCTGGGTAGATGGCTGCGAGCTAAGCCACGGCGCGATTTTACGTGACAACGTCACGGTGCAATCCTCCACCGTGCGCGGCGTCTGCCAGCTACGCGGTGAGGCGCGCATCCTCAGCGGTTGCGACATCATTGCCGCGCGCGGATTAACCCAGGAGCGCGAACAGGTGCTACAAATTTACGATCGCGCGACGGTCAGCCATTCGCGTGTGGTTCACCAGGCGCAAATTTATGGCGATGCCATCGTCAATTACGCCTTTATTGAGCACCGCGCCGAGGTGTTTGATTTTGCCCTCCTCGACGGCAATGAGATTAACGATGTCTGGGTGTGCGACTGCGCCAAAGTCTATGGTCACGCCCGGGTGATTGCCGGGCGGCAAGAGGATGAGATCCCGACCCTTCGTTACAGTGCGCAGGTGGCGGAAAATGCCCGCGTCGAGGGCAACTGTGTGCTGAAACATCACGTATTAGTTGGCGGCCATGCGCAGCTACGCGGCGGGCCACTACAGCTCGATGAAAAGGTGGTGATTCAGGGCAACGCGCGCATCGAGGGGAATGTGCTTATCGCCCACGAGGTGGAGATTGCCGACAATGCTGTGATCATCGCCGCTGAGAGTGACAGCCTGCTGCTGCGCGGCCCGAAAGTGGTCAACGGCGATCAACACATCACCCGCACGCCGCTGGTCGGCTCGCTCTGACGGTCATCCATAAATTTCTTTTCATCTGCCGGGAATAAAGCGCCGCGCCCTTCGTCTTATCTGCTCACTATGAGCAGGATGAGCGAATGATGAACAACACTCCTTTAACCTCCACGCAGCTAACGGTGCGCATCGCGCTGGTTGGCCTGCTGCCGCTTCTGGTTATGCTGCTGTTTCTTTGGGGCGGCGGCTGGCTGACGCCCGAGCGGCTCACCTCGGACAAGCTCGTTAACGTGTTACAGCAGTCCGGTGGTGAGCATCCCGGTTTTCGCCGCAACCACGCCAAAGGGATCTGCGTCAGCGGCGAGTTTATCTCCAGCGGCAAGGCCAGCATGCTTTCGCGCGCCGCGCTGTTTGCGCCGGGAAGCACGCCGGTAATTGGTCGTTTTGCCATTGCGGGCGGCAACCCCGCCGCGCCAGATTACGCCGTACCGGTGCGTAGCCTGGCGTTGGCCTTTGAACTCCCGGACGGCGAGCAGTGGCGCACCGGCATGAACGCGATGCCCTTTTTCCCGGTGCGCGGCGTCGACGGTTTTTATGATATGCAGCTGGCAACGCGTCCCGATCCAGCCACCGGCAAACCGGACCCGGCAAAGGTAAAAGCGTTTCTTGAGAAGCACCCGGAAGCCGCGCCTTTTCTCGCATGGGCAAAAACGAACGTGCCCTCCAGCAGTTGGGCCAGCGACCGCTTTAACAGCCTCAATGCCTTTCGCATGATCGACAAAACCGGCAACGAGCAGCTGGTTCGCTGGAGCATGGTGCCGCAGACGCCTTATCAACCCATCAGCGCAGAGCAGAAGCAGGATAAAAACTTTTTACAGCACGATCTGCGCCAGCGCCTCGATCAGGCCCCGCTGAAGTGGGATTTGGTCATTACCGTCGCCAGCGCGCAGGATGACGGCAGCGATGCCTCGCGAGCCTGGCCTGCCGGGCGGCAAACGATCAATGCCGGCACGCTGGTGCTGAACCGCGCCGTTGAACAGGCGCAGGGTGACTGCAATGACATCAATTACGACCCGCTGATCCTGCCGGACGGTATCGCTGCCTCGAACGACCCGCAGCTGAATGCCCGTTCATCCGCGTATGCCAAATCCTATAATCTTCGCACCCGCGAACAAGCCGGAGCCCACTGATGAAACAGGTCGCTTACTTTCACCCGCTACTGCGCGCGGTTCACTGGCTGATGGCTATCGCGATTATTGCGATGCTGTTTATCGGTGTCGTGATGGTCTCTACGGTCTCCTCCCAGCACAGCCTGCTGGTGACGATCCATAAACCGCTGGGTTTGATGATCCTTCTACTGGCGCTGGTGCGTTTGTGGTTACGTTTCTATACCGCCACGCCACCCTTGCCTGCCTCGCTGCCGGTCTGGCAACGCGCGATGGCGCATCTTTCGCACTGGGCGCTCTATGCAATGATGCTGGCACAACCGCTAATTGGCTGGGCGATGCTCTCGGCGGCCAGTTATCCGGTGACGCTCGGCTGTGGATTCGTGCTGCCACCGATAGTCCCGGTGAATAATGACTGGTATGCGCTGCTGCGTCCGTTGCATTCTGTGGTAGCGCTGGCGCTGTTTGTCACCGTAATGGCGCACCTCGCCGCCGCGCTGCTGCATGCACTGGTGCTGCGCGATGGGGTGTTTGAGAGCATGTCGGGAAGCCGCAGACGATGAATGATGATGAAATTCGCGAGGTGATGCCGCATCTCTACCGCTTTGCCCTGTGGCTGGCGCGTAACCCGCACACCGCGGAGGATCTGGTGCAAAGCTGCCTGGCGAAAGCCCTGACGCGGCAGCGTGATAACGAACAGAGCCTGCGCGCCTGGCTCTTCACCATTCTCTATCGTCAGTTTGTCGATGGTGAGCGGCGGCTCAAACGCTATCTGAAAGTGCTCGCCTTTTTCACCGGCGAAGAGCCTGGCGGTTTTACCACTGAGTCGCTGGCTATCGCCGACGATACGCTCGCCCTCTTTGCCACGCTGCCGACGGAGTATCGCGCTGTGCTGCTGCTGGTGAGCGTTGAAGGGCTGAGTTATAAAGAGGTGGCGCAAACCCTCGACATTCCGCCCGGCACGGTGATGTCACGCCTGTCACGGGCGCGCAAAATGCTGCATGAAAAACTGGAAGGCCAGCCAACGCCGTTAGCGTTAAGGAGATTGAAATGACGTTGCCACCGGATGAACACGATCTGCACGCCTGGCTTGATGGCGAGACCGATGAGGCGACCTCAGCGCGCATTGAACACTATCTGGCGCAGAATCCGCAGGCCGCCCGCGAGGTTGCAGGCTGGCGGCAGGATGCGCAGCGCCTGCGCCAGGCAATGGATCGCCATAGCGCTACGCTTGAGATGCCGGAACCCCGCGCGCTGCGCCGCCAGCAGCGCCAGCTGCGGCAGTGGAAGCTGGCAACCGCCTTCGCGCTGGTGATGGCGCTCGGCGTCGGCGGTTTTACCGGCTGGCAGCTGAAAGAGTCACAGATGGTGCTGGCGCATGCGCCAATGGAGGACGCAGTGCAGGCCTACAAGCTGTTTGATAACACCGCCATCACCCCGATGGATGTGGCGACGACGCAGCAAACGGAGCTGACCCACTGGGTCGGGCGCTACTTTATCAACGGCAATCAGCCGCCAAATCTGGAGCAGTATGGCTTTACGCTAGTCGGCGCACGGCTCGTGGCGACGGCGCAAGGCCCGGCGGCGCTGATTATGTATCAGGATCCGCGCGGCACGCGGGTTGGCTGGTATATCCGCCCCTTAAGCCCGGGGAAATTACCCCACGGTGAGCGTAAGGCCGAGGATGTGATGACGCAGTACTGGAGCGACGACCACTACAACTATGCGCTGGTTACGCCGCTGAACTCTCCGGCGGTAAACGGGCTTAGAAAAGCGGTTTCTCAGGCGAACAGCTAAGGCTTATTCATCATTGAGGGTGACGATTTTGCCCCAGATATTCTGATCGTCGAAGCGGCCATTGAGGAACTCCGCCTCTCTCTGGCAGCCTTCGAGGGTGAAGCCGTTACGCTCTGCGACGCGGTTACTGGCCTCGTTGTCGACCCGGCATTTGATAACAAAGCGGCGGATATCGCCGCGCTGGACGTAGAAGCGCATCATCGCCTGCATCGCGCGGGACAAAATCCCCTGCCCCTGTGCCGCTTCATCCAGCCAGTAGCCGATGTAGGCCGCTTTGTTGGTCGGCTCGATTGCATTGAGGGAGAGAACGCCGACCAGCAGGTGATCGCGCAGGATCAGGAACATCTTCGCGTAACCGCGCTGGTGTAACAGCCGGTTGCTCTGGGCGGTTTTACGGGTGGTCTCAATGGATGTGACATACTGCGGCCAGTCGAGATAGCGCTGTAAGCTGTCGCGGTTTTTGACAATTAACTGATGTAGGTCGTGAACAAAGCACTCATCAATCATTTCGAGGGTGAGCTGCTCGTCAACTTTAATCACCGCATCCGGGCAAGTCGGTTCCTGTAACATCGTTCCTCCTGAAAAACATCGCCCCCATTCGGGGGCGATTAAAAAGCTTAGCGCATGATGCGGTCGTCTACGTAGTTCCGCTTCTCCGGCGCGGGCGGGAAGTATTGATAGAGCCAGGTTTCGCTGATTGCCTCACCCTGGCAGCGCAGGAACATGCGCATCTCTACCGGGTCGGTCGACGCATTGGTTGGATACCAGTCGAACTGGATGCGATAACCGTCAAACGGCTCGACGTAGAGGATCTCCACCTGTTTTGCTTCCCCGTTTGAGAGCGTAATCACTGGCTCAATCCCTTTCGGCGCGGCGGCTTTCAGATCGCCGCCGACAAAATCGATGGCGAAACGGCGCGCCCACTTGTCAGGATAGTGCTCGCCCGGTGCCCAGCCTTCCGGGAAACCGCCCATGCCGGTCCGCGTCGCATAGACGTTTGCCAGCGGTGAGCGCACCGGCGGCTGCGCGCTCCAGTAGAGGCGATACTCAAAGGCCAGCTCGTCTCCGGCTTTGATCGGTTTTTCCGGCTGCCAGAAGCAGACCACGTTATCCAGCGTTTCGCCGGTGGTCGGGATCTCCATCAGGCTGACCGCGCCTTTGCCCCACTTATTGCGCGGCTCCACCCACAGGCTCGGGCGTTTGTTGTACCAGCCCATCACATCCTGATAGTGGCTGAAATCGCGGTCGAGCTGCAGCAGGCCGAAGCCTTTCGGGTTCTCATCCTGGAAAGCATTGAATTGCAGCTTCTGCGGGTTATTCAGCGGGCGGCAGATCCACTCGCCGTTGCCACGCCACATCGCCAGGCGATCGGAGTCGTGGATCTGCGGGTGGATGGTGTCGCAGACGCGGCGCTCGTTATTGCCGCAGCTGAACATGCTGGTCATCGGCGCGATGCCGAGCTGTTTGATCGCCTTACGGGCGTAGAGGCGGTTGTCCACCTCCATAATCACCTGGCTCTTCTCGCAGTGGATGACGAATTTATAGGCACCGGTCAGGCTGGCGCTGTCGAGGAGCGCGTAGACGGTAAAGGTTGTATCGCCCGGCTTCGCCGTTTCGAACCAGAAGGAGGTGAAGTCCGGGAACTCTTCCGGCGTATCGGTAAAGGTATCAATCGCCACGCCGCGCGCGGAGAGGCCGTACTGGAAGGTGTCATCTACCGCACGGAAATAGCTCGCGCCAAGGAACGAGACAACGTCGCGGCGTGCCAGCTCAGGGGCTTTAAAGGCGCGGAAGCCGGCAAAACCGAGATCGCTCTGCCCTTCAAGCTGTTTGGTGTCAACGCCCGCGTCGTGGTAGTTGAACAACTCCGGGCGGAAGTGAATTTCACGCGCCTGGTGAGTCCCCTGATCCAGCGAGAACATGCGTACGCGGCGGCGAAAACCCATGCCGACATGGAAGAACTGCACATCCAGCTGGCGGCCTTCAACGTTATTCCATAACGAGTGCTGCGCATCATACTGAATGCTGTTATAGGCTTGCGGCGTCAGGTTAGCCAGCGTCGGCGGCAGCGCTTTCGGCGCGCCTCCCCATGGCTGTTCGGCCAGATCGTGCGCCATGGATTGCAGCACGGAGAAGTCGAAACGGCGGCTTTGACCATCGGCAATATCGGTCTGCGCTGCAGATGCCGCTCGCGAAAAGAGCGAGGCAACGCCAGTGGTGCCGTAAGTTGCCGCGAGGGCCATGGATGCTTGAATAAATCGTCTGCGGTTCATGCCTGGTAACACGTCCTTCTGGTCGTAAAATGGCATTTCGCGATATCGCGAAACAGCGGCAAAAGCGTATGACTGATGAAGGCACCACTCTAGACAAAATTCATTGAGAATCCAATTGTTGGCCGTTGATTATCTGAGCAAATCGCGAAATTTTCCCAGGCTTTAGGAGCAGCCTGAAAAATGCGTAAAGTTGTGTATGAACATGTTGCACGGCGATCAATCGAGATTGACATGGTGGCGCATCACCCGCCTAAAAAAGCTTAACCGCGCGCGCATAAAGCGCTTCTCCAGCCGAAAACCGGCCTGCTTATTAATACCAATGCGCAGCAGGCGATCGCGCCCGCTGGTGCAGGCTTCCCACGTCACCGGGCCGGGCAACGCTGTGGTTGCCGAACCGGCATGGGTGGCAAAATGGACCCAATAATCGGCAACCTGCGCGGCAAAGGCGAGATCGCGTTCATTGACATAATCACATGACGGCTCCGACAGGCGCAGGTTGTCAAACACATAGGGCACGTCATTGCCGTGCCAGGCCCCGTTGATGTAGGTGTCATGCATCGCTTCGGCGACGTAATCGAACCAGTAACGCCAGCAGGGCTGGTTCACCTGCTGCTGCGCCTGCATCACCACCAGGCCGAGGGTGGTAAACGCCATATCACGGCACACCTGGCGGCCAAGCTCTGTGTCGCCGCGCACGCCCGGATAGAGCAGCCGGATAAGCCCGAGGCCGAAACGCTGTTTGCGGCGCAGCTCGCCAATTTTCCCCGCCAGATCGACGCCAAACTCCGCCATCACGCTCGCTTCATCGCTGTTCGAACCGACAATCACCGGCATCGGGTGCTGACGCCCGGCAAAGAAGGTATCAAGGGATGGTTCCGGCAGTACGATGTCGCCAGCGATAGGGACAGGATCGATTTTAAACGGGGTATCGAGCGGCCAGAATGCCTCCGCCGGGATCGCTCGCAGCTGTTCCGCGCTGGCATTTTCCAGGCCAAAGTGCGCCGCAATCGCTTCGCCTTTTGCCAGCGCAGCCTTACGCGGCGTATCCGGTAAGGTGTAGTTGCTCTGTACAATCGCTTTATGAAATAGCCCTTTTGCCAGCGGCGAAGCCATGAGTGACATCACGCTGCGCGCCCCGGCCGATTCGCCAAACAGCGTCACATTGTCGGCATCACCGCCGAACGCGGCGATATTCTCCTGAACCCAGCGCAATGCGGCGATTTGATCAAGCAAGGCAAAGTTGTAGATGCGCTCTCCGGCCTCTGCCTCCAGCGCCGGATGGGCAAAGAAGCCAAGATGACCGAGACGATAATTGACGGTAACCAGCACCACGCCACGCGCTGCCAGCGCTTTACCATCATAAGGCGGCAATCCGCCCGCGCCGATGGCAAAGCCGCCGCCGTGCAGCCAGACCATTACCGGTTTTTTTTGCGCAGATGAACGGGGTGACCAGACGTTGAGATAGAGGCAATCCTCCGAGAAAGTACCGGGATCGCCACCGCCGAGCAGGCGGCAGAACTCCTTGTTTTGCTAGCTTGAGGCGGAAAAACGCGTCGCGTCGCGCACGCCCTGCCAGCACTCAACCGGCTGAGGCGCGCGCCAGCGCAGATCGCCCGTGGGCGGCGCGGCAAAGGGAATGCCGCGCCAGACGTCAATTCCCTCTTCGCGACACCCCATTACGCTGCCCTGTCGGGTATTCACAATTGGGGTTGATGCATTTTCCATAATGATATCCAGAACGTATTGAATTCTGGCAGATTACCGTTTTTACAGCAGACCGCAACGGCGTTTGCTGCGCTCTTCAGACTGTTGATAGAGGGCAAACTCATCAAGCACCGGGCAGCCGAGTGCGGCTTCAAACTGCTGCTGGCTGGCGTTGCCGTGGCTGCGCGCCTGGGTGGCATTCCCGAGATTGGACTGAAAAATCCCGGCGGCGCTGACGGGAAGGAAATCTTCATAGATGATGGGCTGCGCTACGACCCAACCGCGCTCAATCAGCGGCTGCGGATCGTCGCCGGGGCGAATCGCCTGGCGGTGCGCCTCCCCGGTCGGCGTCAGGCGGTAGCGGAACCACGCCAGCCCCTGCTTGCGCAGCAGCATCTCGCTGTCGGGAAACGCTTTAAACACCTCTTGCAAATGGAGCTGATGCGTGAGGTTATCTTTGCCCGTCCCGGCGCTGTTCAGCAGCCGGTCGTACAGTTCACGCCCTTTCTGCGTCAGCGCGACGCCGCGCTGTTCAATCTCGCCAAAGCGCGCCGTGTGGGTGCCGTGATGCTCGCCGCTGAACAGCACCGGCTCATCAAGGGCTTTAAAACTGGTCTGGCGCAGCAGGATCGGCACTTCGCGGCGCGGCGGCCCTTCAATCAGGATTTTTGGCTCAATGCCGTACTCCGGCATCAGCGCCTGCACCCGGTCAATATCGAGCGTGCGCGGGGTTAAATGGTTGATATGGCAGCCGGGGAAACAGACCACATCGGCAATTAAACGATGTTCGTCATGCAGCACCTGATAGGTTTTTTCATCGACGGTGGCATGGCGGTGCCAGCGAAACGTCTCCAGCGCCTCTTTGACAAACAGCTCTGCCTGCTGAGCAGTAAAGCCGCCGTTCAGCTCATGTACTACAATAAGTTGCCGACAGGCAGGCGTGAAGATGTCGCGCTTCGCCAGAATCGCTGCCGCCCGGTCGCGTAACGTCTGGTTTTCAATCAACTCCAGGCGTAATAGCGAGGTGAAGATACGAAACGGATTGCGTGAGAGCGCCTCATCGTCAATCGGACGAAAAGCAGTGGAGTGAACCGGCACACCGGCCTGGGAGAGGTCGTAATAGCTGACCGGGAACATCCCCATAATGGCAAACATGCGCCGCAGGGTGGAGAGCTCCTCCGCGCTACCGACGCGGATCGCGCCGTGGCGTTCAACGTTCAGCCTGGCAAGCTCATCGGCGTTCACTAGTTGTTCGTGAAGACGCGGATTGTGTTCCAGTACAGCGAGGTTCACATCAGCCACAAGCTCCAGCAAGGTGCCATATTGCGGGACTTCCTGCTGGTACATGGCCGACATCGCCTGCGAAAATTGTTCCCTGATCTCATCTGCCGTGATGCTGTACGTCATAGTCTTCTCTCTCCACGCTGTTATCTCTGGAGTGTAGAGAAGGCTGCCCGCGCCCGTGCGGGGAAATTTACAAAGTGTGATCGTGGCAAAAAACGCGCGTGTTCCGCTCGCATTCGAACATAACAAAAGATTATGAAACGCGGCGCGAACAAAACCCTGGAAACATGCTGGTTTCGTCACATTGCGGGCAGAATGTGTTTGTAACTCAAAAGGATTGGATGTTAATAATATTTTGCAAACTGGTTATCAAAATTAAATAAATCTGCGAGCCACCTTCGCCACTCGGTTTTAACATTATCTTATGGAAAAAAACGCTCTCTTTTCACAGCGCATCCGACTGCGCCACCTGCATACTTTCGTCGCGGTCGCGCAACAAGGAACATTGGGTCGCGCTGCTGAAACTCTTAACCTGAGCCAGCCTGCTCTCTCAAAGACCTTAAATGAACTTGAACAGCTTACCGGCAAGCGGCTGTTTGAACGCGGACGCATGGGCGCGCAGCTTACCCACGTTGGCGAGCAGTTTTTAAGCCATGCGGTGCGGGTGCTGGACGCGGTCAATATTGCCGGGCAGTCGTTAAGCGATCAGGAAGAGAAAAACTGTGAGTTGATTCGCGTCGGCGCGCTTCCCACCGCCGCGCTGGGTATTTTACCGGCAGTGATAGGTCAGTTGCACAAGCAGCAACCGGATATCACCATTCAGGTGGCGACCGCCAATAACCCGATGCTGCTGGCCGGGCTGAAGACCGGCGAGCTGGATGTCGGTATCGGGCGCATGTCCGATCCGGACCTGATGTGCGGCTTACACTATGAGCTGCTGTTCCTGGAGTCGCTTAAACTGGTGGTGCGCCCGCGTCACCCGCTGTTGCAGAGCACCGTCACCCTTAGCCGGGTGCTGGAGTGGCCGGTAGTCGTGCTGCCGCAGGGCACGGTGCCGCGGCAGAACGCCGAGGAACTCCTCGCTAGCCAGAACTGCACGTTGCCGACCGGCTGTATTGAAACCCTTTCTGCCTCTCTTTCACGACAGCTGACCGTTGAATATGACTATGTCTGGTTTGTTCCATCCGGGGCGGTGAAAGACGATCTGCGCCTCGGCTCCCTGGTGGCGCTGCCTATTCCGCCGCTGGGCATCGGCGATCCGATTGGCATTATCACCCGCGTCGACGCCCCGCTCTCTCCGGCGGTGCTTACCTTAATCAGCTATATCCGTAAAACGCTGCCCGATTAATGTTTCTCTGCTCTAAATCTGCTGTGAAAGAGGCTTGTTTACCTTTACCTGAAACCAATCTTAAACAAACATTTCAGCACGAGGACGCCAGCGAAAGGCGCTGATAGACTCAAAGGTACTCACGACAGCAAGAGGAAGATCATTGTTATGCAATATGATGAACAGCAGCTTATCAATGGGCTTTTTCAGCGCCTGAAACAGGCTGAACAACAAAACGGCCAGCGCGATGCGCAAGCCGAGCGCCAGATCGCCGAACTGGTCAAACAGCAGCCGGCTGCGCCCTACTATATGGCGCAATCGATGCTGATCCAGGAAGCGGCATTAAAACGCATGCAGGCGCGCGTGCAGGAGCTGGAAAATCAGCTGGCGCAGCAGCAGAGCCAGCACGCATCCGGCGGCGGCAGCTTCCTCAGCGGTCTGTTTGGCGGCAATAAAAACCAGCCTGCTCAGCCCGCTCAAAACTGGGGCGCGCCCCCGGTCCAGCAGCAGCAACCGCAGCAGTATGCCTCCCCGGCACCCACCGCGTCGCGCGGGAGCGGATTTATGGCGGGCGCACTGCAAACCGCCGCGGGCGTGGCGGGCGGTGTGGTAATCGCCGATATGCTGACCAGTATGTTTCACCACGCTCAGCCGCAAGAGATTGTGAATATCATTGAAGAGCCGGCCGCCGCCGCAAGCGATGTCACGCAAAATGATGCCTTTAATTCCGATGCATTTAATAACGCTTCCGACACGCACTTTCTCGACAATAGCGATCCTTACCAGGCAGACAGCGTGAGCGATTATCAAAATGATGATTTCGGCAGTGACGATTTCAGTAACGATGACGACAGTTTTATTTAACCTTTAAATCACCTCCTGCGCCGGATAACACTGTGTTATCCGGCTCTTCGCTGCATCCTGCACTGTTGTAAATGCACGCCAGACAAGAGACTCGCCTTGTTCTGCACCGCTCGCCCCTCTCCCTACCAGATCCGGTAGTCTGCGCGAAGTGCATCATATATTGATGCTACGCTACGCAGCACTCACACCGGGTGGGTTCTAAAAAACACCATCATATGCTGAATATGGAGAAGGGAATGTTCGCAAAAACAATTGCTCGATCGCTGGCAGTTGCCGCCTGCTTGT
This sequence comes from Kosakonia sp. S57, assembly GCF_016516575.1. Lineage (NCBI taxonomy): Bacteria > Pseudomonadati > Pseudomonadota > Gammaproteobacteria > Enterobacterales > Enterobacteriaceae > Kosakonia > Kosakonia sp. S57. The sequence continues at coordinate 192,399 of NZ_JACVUL010000003.1, forward strand.
TTGCGCTGTCGGCGTGTGACGATAAAAAAGCAGATGAGCCTCAACAAGCCTCGCAAAGCTCGGCAGAACAAGCTGAGATCACAAAATATAACTCTTATATTGAGGCGGCTAATATGTCCTCCTCCTCATTTGCTGAGCAGCTGGAGCAGTATAAAAAATATATTGCTCCTGCCTTCTCCGGAGAAAAGTCGCGGAGCGATCTCTTCTTCCCCGGTTCTGACACCACCATCCCTCGCGTCAAGGATCTGTTAGATAAAGCCCACGCGATGGAGCCAGCGATGAAAGATCTCGATGACTCGGCCACTCGCTATAGCGAAGCGCTGGGGCAGGCTGAACCCGTTAACCGCGAACTCTATAACTACATCAACTCCAAAACCTATAAAAGCGACAACGGTGACAAAGGCCGCGAATTGCAGCCGAAGTTTATTAGTGCAATGGAGAAAGTGGTTGTTGCGCAGGCAGATTTCTTAAATGCCATTGATAAAAAAGACCGCGAGCGTATTAAAGCCGAATACGAGAAAACGCCGAAAGATACCGCTGCTTATTACCGCATCGGCTCTATCTACTACCTGAAAGAGAGCATGGATGCCGCCAGCGGCTTTATTAATGGCGAAGGTTTAGGCGATAAGAAAGACGCCTTTAAGAAATCTCTCGATCAGTTCAACGACGCACTGACTGCGTATGACGCCAAAATGCGTGAGAGCAACAAAAAAGGGTGTTCAAGCCTGATCTTCACCGCTAACTCCTATCTCTCTACCGGTCGTGATGTCATTAGTCACACTGAAGATGGCACCTACGAAAAAGAGGCGAATGAGCCGAAGCAGTTCCACATGATGCAATCTACGCAGGGAAATGATGTTCGCGATCTGATGCAGCATTACAACAACGTCATCAACGCGATCAATGTCGGCACCTGCTAAGTTACGGCGTGCCTTAACGACAAAATAAAAGAGGCCGGATTATCCGGCCTCTTTTTTTATCTCAGCATTCATCTCAACGTCAGAAGGTTTCCCAGTTATCGCCGCTCGCCAGTGCCGGGCGCTGCGGGGTAAAGGTTTTTGCCGTCGGCGTGGCGCTGCTCTGGCGCTGCGCCTCTGCGCCGTTCAGCCGGAATGCCCCAACCGCCTGCGTCAGACGTGCGGCCTGCTCTTCCAGCGAGGTGGCGGCGGCGGTAGCTTCTTCAACCAGTGAGGCGTTCTGCTGCGTCACATTATCCATTTCGGTGATTGCCTGGCTTACCTGCGTGATGCCTTTGCTCTGCTCATCCGAGGCGGCGGCAATCTCCAGCATGATATCGGTCACGCGTTTAACGGCGGTCACGATCTCATCCATCGTTTCCCCGGCGGAAACCACTTCGCCGGAGCCCTGCTCAATCAGGCTTACGGACTCGCTGATCAACGCTTCAATCTCTTTCGCCGCCTGAGCACTGCGGCTTGCCAAAGTACGCACTTCGCTGGCGACGACGGCAAAGCCGCGACCCTGCTCACCGGCACGCGCAGCTTCCACTGCGGCGTTCAGCGCCAGAATATTGGTCTGGAAGGCGATGCTGTTAATCACGGCGGTAATTTCAGAGATTTTGCGCGAACTGGTGGTGATATTGCCCATGGTCTGCACGACCCCGGAGACAATCTGGCCACCTTTCGTCGCTTTGCCCGACGCGTCGCGCGCCAGACCGCTGGCGTGATGGGCGTTGTCGGCGTTCTGTTTCACGGTTGCGGTGAGCTGCTCCATGCTGGCGGCGGTCTCTTCAATCGCTGCCGCTTGCTGCTCGGTACGCGAAGAGAGATCGGTGTTACCGGCGGAGATTTCGCTGGTCCCGCGGTAGATCTCTTCAGCACCCTGGCGCACGGTGGCGACGGTAGTAACCAGAGAGTGCTGCATCGCCTGCAGATCGTGGCTCAGACGCCCAATTTCGCTGCGGCCTGTCGGTTCGTCCGGCAGCGTCAGATCGCCGGAGGCGATACGTGAAATACGCTGGGCAGCGCGCTGCAACGGATTGATGACCACACGACGCAGTACGGTAAAGGTGATGATGGTCAGCACCAGCGCAAAAGCAAACGCGGCGGCCATAAAGATCAGGCCAAGCTGCGTGCGGCTGTGGGCTTCCTCTTTCAGGTGCTGCGCGCGTTCAGTGCGGATCTCAATCGCTTTCAACAATACGGCGTTGTAGGCATCATCCAGCTGGCGCGCCTGCTCGCTTTCATGGTTGATAATCGCTTCAAACATGCCGTTTTTGGCATACTTCAGCATCGGCTGCAGCCCGGCAGTGTAGGCGTCGAAACGGGCAGTAAGATCGTTATCCAGCGTCAGGTCGGCCTCGGTTTTCACCGGGCGATCCATATATTGTTTAAAGTTTTCCTGCGACTGTTTAATACGCTTTTCCGCTTCGGCGATGTTGGTTTTCACATCCTCCATTTCGGCGATACGGCTTGCAGCACCTGCGTGAATCAATTTAATTCGGGCGACGCGAAGGTTGTTGGAGCTGTTAGATAATCCCATGCGCACCTGGATCTCCTGCGTCACATCCTGCTGATCGCGGTCGGCTTGCATCAGGAAGTAACCCGCTAAACCGGAACTTAAGGCAAATAGCACCAAAATGCCGGAAAGGATAAAGGAAAACAGGGGAACCAGGCGAATATTGTGCATAAAACCAATGCCTTGTGTTTGTTGCATTGCTGCTTTGTTATCCATGGCGTCGACTCTCGTATTAGTCTGCTAAGTACAAAGGAATGATATATAGGCATCGGCAATAATTGGATTTTTCTTATGGTGAAAAGCGCAACGGCGGTCACAGATTTGGAGTTTGGTTGCGCCAGCGGAGGGCCCGCTGGCGCGAAGGGAGATTACTTTTCGCCGAAATGGATAACGGTGCGGATCGATTTACCTTCATGCATCAGATCGAAGGCTTCGTTAATTTTGTCCAGCGGCAGACGGTGAGTGATAAACGGGTCGAGACGGATTTTGCCCGCCATCGCATCTTCCACCATGCCCGGCAGCTGGCTGCGGCCTTTAACGCCACCAAATGCAGAACCGCGCCATACGCGACCGGTAACCAGCTGGAACGGACGGGTGCTGATCTCCTGACCTGCGCCCGCCACACCGATAATGACGCTTTCGCCCCAGCCTTTATGACAGCACTCAAGCGCCGCGCGCATGACATTCACGTTGCCAATACATTCAAAGCTGTAGTCAACGCCGCCATCGGTCATTTCCACAATCACTTCCTGAATCGGGCGATCGTGATCTTTCGGGTTGATAAAGTCGGTCGCGCCCATCTCTTTCGCCAGCGCGAATTTATCCGGGTTGGTATCAATTGCCAGGATGCGGCCCGCTTTTGCCTGTACCGCGCCCTGAATGGCCGCAAGCCCGATACCGCCGAGGCCAAAGATGGCAACCGTATCGCCCTCTTTTACTTTCGCCGTGTTATGTACCGCGCCAATGCCGGTGGTAACGCCGCAACCCAGCAGGCAGACCTTATCCAGCGGCGCTGCTTCGTTGACTTTCGCCAGAGAGATCTCTGCACAGACGGTATATTCGCTGAAGGTGCTGGTGCCCATGTAGTGATAAATCGGCTCACCGTTATAGGAGAAACGGGTGGTGCCGTCCGGCATCAGACCTTTACCCTGTGTAGCACGCACGGCCTGGCAGAGGTTGGTTTTGCCCGATTTACAGAATTTGCACTCGCCACACTCGGCGGTGTACAGCGGAATAACATGGTCGCCCGGCTTCAGGCTGGTAACGCCCTCGCCCACTTCCACAACGATACCGCCGCCTTCATGACCGAGCACCGCCGGGAAAACGCCTTCCGGATCGTCACCAGAGAGGGTAAAGGCATCGGTATGGCAAACACCGGTGTGCGTAATGCGAACCAGCACTTCCCCTTTCTTGGGTGGCGCAACGTCGATCTCGACAATCTTGAGGGGTTGGCCTGGCCCGAAGGCTACAGCTGCACGTGATTTCATCTCGCTTTCCTTTTTATGTATACGGTGTTGCTTATTTTAGATAAGAGCGTAGCAGATGGCCGACTTCTGCCATCCGCACTGCGCGTTGATCGGCGGTGGTCTCGCCGGCAACCAGCTCATCTTTCAGATGAATTTCAACCATTTCGCCCATCAGGCCATTGGCTGCGCCGCGCACGGCGGCGATTTGTTGCAAAATTGCGATGCAGGGTTCGCCGTTTTCCAGCGCCCGCTCCAGCGCGTCAACCTGGCCGCGAATACGCCGCACCCGCGTCAGTACGCGTTTTTTATCTTCAGGTGAATGGGGCATAGAACCTCCTGGATACTATAGGGGGGTATGGTAACGTAGTGACGATGGTCATGCAAACGAACGTTTAGGGGAAGAAAACGAGTATGGCTGTTAAAGCGCCAGAGCGACCAATGGTGTTAATTATCCTGCTCGTCGCCTGACCCTCAGAGGGGTTAATTATGAATTGATAACCCGCTAGCATCACAAAAGATAATAGTTTAAAGAAGGTTTTGGCCTGCCAGCAAAATAACCATATATTAACTCAGGTTATTAATTTCACAGAACACTTTCCCTGTTAGCATGTTTCAGCGCACAACTTAGCGTAAAAATTTTTAAATATTATTCTCGTTTAGCATATTGAACTTAAATTAACGTTTCGCTTAGGTTCTTTCTATATTGTTTGCTAAGATTCTTCCTGGCGAATGAGTAGATATTATGTAAGGAAGATGTATGCGCTGGAATATTACGGATATGTTAGTTTCCCCTGCCACAGGCACGGCATTTGCTTTAGCCAGGACACAGCAGGACAAAGCGGTGATCGTCTGGTACCGGGGCCACTATTTCCTGCGCCCGGGGAATATATTAGTTACTGATTCAAAAGGAATTATCATAGATGGCAGAATGCATGAATTCAAAGTTATCCATACCATGCCCTATTTCCCAACCATCTGGAATACTTTAAAAAATAGTTGCTCATGTCCAGGGAATGATAATATTTCTTTACGCGAATGTGATAAACAAAACGAATGCTTATTTCCGCTGTGCCCCTATGGGATAAAACTTTCCACCTAAGTGCTTTCGCAGTGGATATATTATATTTCACAGCGAGAATATATCGATCATTTTATAACCCGGCGAGATAATCCCCACCGGGCATTATTTTAACGTTTTAAAGGTTGTCCGGCCGTTTCACGGGCGCGCATCACCGTGATGAAGGTGATTAACGCAGCCCCCATGACATAGAAGGCGGGTGAAAACTTATCGCCTGTCGACGTGATAAGCCACGCGGAGAACCACGGCGTGATGCCGCCAAAGAAGGCGACGGCAAAGTTATAGGCAATCGACAGGCCGCCGTAGCGCACGTTGGTTGGAAAGAGCTCGGCCATCGCCGCCGTGCAGGCGCCATCAAAAGCCGCGATAAACGCGCCGAGCATCACCATCGCCAGCACCGCTGAGAGCACATCGCCATTGGCCATGATCATCATCGCCGGATAACTCAGCAGAATAAACCCCGCACAACCCGCCAGCATCAGCGGCTTACGGCCGTACTTGTCAGAGAGATAACCCATAAATGGCACCAGCACCGCAACGGAGAAGAGGCCAATGGTGGTGATGGCGTAAGCGTTTAATTTACTGAAATGGAGCTCCGTGGCGAGATAGCTCGGCATAAACGTTTGTAGCGTCCAGTGCCCCACCGCTTTGATCACCACAAACCCGACACAGAAGAGCAGAGCGCGCCAGGCAGTGGTTACCGCTTTGCGCAGCGGCGCGGTTTCAATCTGCCCGCTTTTCATCGCCTCGAGAAATTCCGGCGAATCTTCCAGATGCCTGCGCAGATAGAGCCCGACCCAGCCGAGCGGCCCGGCGATCAGGAAAGGAATGCGCCAGCCCCAGTCGTTCATGGTGCTCTCGCCGAGTGTCGCGGTGAGCAGAAACACCAGCCCGGAGCCGACGACAAATGCCATAAAACCAAAGTTGTCGATCCAGCAGGTGAAATAACCGCGTCTGGCGGTCGGAGCGTACTCAGCCAGATACGTTGTGGCGCCCGAGCTTTCACCGCCTGCGGCAAAGCCCTGCACCAGGCGGGTGATCACCAGCAGTACCGTGGCGGTGATCCCAATCTGGTGATAGGTCGGCAGCAACCCCATCACAAAAGTTGCACCCGAGGTGAGCAAAATCACCGTTGCCAGCACCTTCTGCCGCCCTTTGCGATCGCCCAGCGAGCCGAAGAATAGCCCACCGAGCGGGCGCATGATAAACCCGGCACCAAACACCGCGAAAGATGAGAGCAGCGCAACGCTGGGGCTGGAGGATTGAAAAAATTGCAGACCGATAATTGCCGCCAGCGTGCCGTAGAGACCGAAATCAAACCACTCCACAAAATGCCCGATGCCGGTGGCAAGCAGAACTTTACGTAATTTGCGCGATCCGCCGGCCTGCGCATCGGCAGCCACCCGGTCGAGTGATTCCTGTACTGGCTGTGTCATTTGCCTCTCCCGCTCTCGATAGTGTTTCTATAATAGATATACTATCTACACTGCTTGTTCGAATTTCGCCCACAGGCGATGATAGAAAATGTGATTTCTCCCCAGCTTTTTCTTACAAAAATCAGGCGGGATCACAGCATTCTGGGGCAAGTTACGCAAAAACGGGTAAGAAATTTCGCAGGGGGTGCAGCCCGGTCACGGATGTCACCGGGCAGAAGGCGTTATCGTTCGCGCTTTTTCGGCATCATACGCAGCAGCGTATTGTCCTTGAAAAAGTAATGGTGCAGCAGTGCGGCAGCGGCATGCAGGCCAACAATAAAGTAACCGAGCGTGGCGAGAAGCTCATGGTACTCCTTGAGCGTGTCGACCAGATCGAAATTAGCCTCGGCGGCGTGGGGCATCGGCAGGCCGAAGGCGATCCACGGGCCGCCGCGGTTATACATCATCAGCAGGCCCAGCAGCGGCAAGGCGATAAACAGCAGATAAATCGCCAGATGCCCGAGGTGCGCCAGCCCGGTCATCATCGCGGAGGGCTTGGGCGTAATAGGCGGTGCCGGATGTTTTAGCCGCACCAGTAGCCGCGCAACCATCAGTACGAGAACAGAGATACCGCATGAGACATGGACAATATTGAAATAAGGCCGGTAACTGCGCGGCGCAAATCCGCGAAACTCCATGGCGCAGTATGCGCCGACGACCAGCAGCACTACCAACCAGTGGATGGCGATCTGCGGGCCGGAATAGTTGCTACGCATAAGAAACCCCTGAAAGAACGAACCGGCCTTCAACATAACGGGGTTTCCTTAAAAATTCATTAACTTTTCCGTATCACTTTTCAGCCACTTAGCGCTTACGCACCGCGTGTGGTTTGCGCAGTAAAACCCGACAACGCAATACTGAATAAGTACAAAACATAAGGAGCCTGTGTGGATAAGCTGACGCCGCAAACACTACTGAGTTTAATGGAGGACGCCGTCGCGCGCGCCACCACGTTTCCCGTCTGGCCGCAGGGCGAAGCGCCCGGCGCGAAGGTCAGCCCGGTACAGTTTCAGTTGGAAAAAGAGCATACCGGCCCCTCGCCGTTCGATCGCTCGGTGACCGGCGTGCGGGCACCGGAAATCACCGTTTATGCGCCACAGCACCCCAACGGTGTCGGCATTCTGGTGACGCCCGGCGGCTCTTACCGCCGTGTGGTGCTGGATAAAGAGGGCAGCGCCCTCGCCCCCTTCTTTAATGAACGCGGTTATACCCTGTTTGTGATGACCTACCGCTTCCCCGGCGATGGCCATGCCGAGGGAGCAGACGCGCCGCTGGCGGATGTGCAGCGGGCAATGCGCCTTATCCGCGCCCAGGCGGAGCGCTGGCAGCTTGATGCGGACAAACTTGGCGTGATGGGTTTTTCCGCTGGCGGCCACGCGGCGGCGAGTCTCGGCACACGTTACAACGATTCGGTCTATACACCGCTGGATGCCATTGATGAGCAGAGCGCGCGCCCGGCGTTTATGGCGTTGGTCTACCCGGTGATCACGATGCATGCCGATATCGATCACCCGATGTCGCGCCAGCAGCTGATTGGCGATACGCCCGATGAGGCGCAGATCCGCCGCTACTCTGCCGAAGAGCAGGTCAACAGCCAGACGCCGCCAACATTTTTGCTGCATGCGGTCGACGATCCGGCGGTAAAAGTGGAAAACAGCGTGGTGATGTTCTCCGCGCTGCGCCGCATGGGCGTGCCGGTGGAGATGCATCTGTTTGAGCAGGGAAAACATGGGTTTGGTATTCGCGATGCGCTGGGCTTGCCGGTTGCCGTCTGGCCGGAGTTGATGATGGCGTGGATCGAAACTAAGGTGTGAAAACGCCCCCGCACGCTGCGGGGGCAGGCTTATCAGGATTGCAGGTAAACTACCTGGGTTTGCAGATATTCATTCAGGCCGTGGCGGCCATCCGCGCCGCCAATGCCGGACTTGCGCCAGCCCGCGTGAAAACCCTGCATCGCTTCAAAGTTCTCGCGGTTGATGTAGGTTTCACCAAACTTCAGCCCGCGCACCGCTTTAATCGCCTGGTTGAGATCGCGGGTGTAGATCGAAGAAGTGAGGCCATAGTCGCTGTCATTGGCCATCGCCAGCGCTTCATCAAGCGTGTCGAATGCGACTACCGGCAGCACCGGGCCAAAGGTCTCTTCGTGCATAATCGCCATCTCCTGCTGCACATCCAGCAGCAGCGTCGGCGGATAGAAGTAGCCTTTTCCTTCAACTTTTTCGCCGCCAAGGGCAACCCGCGCGCCTTCCGCGACTGCGCGCGCCACCTTCTCCTCCACCCGCTGCAAAGCCGCAGCATTGATAAGCGGCCCCATGGCGATATCGCTGCGTTGCGCCGGATCGCCAAATTGCACCGCTTTCATCGCTTCGCCGAGGCGGTTGACGAAACGGTCGTAAATCCCCTTCTGCACATAGACGCGCTCGGCACAGTTACATACCTGCCCGGTATTGATCACTCTTGAATCAACAATTGCTTTCACCGCCAGCTCAAGGTCGGCATCGTCGAGCACAATCGCTGGCGCTTTACCGCCCAGCTCGAGGCACACTTTGGTGATATTTTTTGCCGCCGCCGCCATGATTTTCTCCCCCGCACCGACGCTGCCGGTCATGCTCACCATCGCTACTTTCGGGTTACCCGCCAGCTCTTGGCCGACGGTTTCACCGCGTCCGAGCACCAGGTTGAAGACCCCTTTCGGTAAGCCAACCTGCTCAACGATTCTGGCGAAGGCGATAGCGTTACTCGGGGTAAATTCGCTGGGTTTGATGACAATGGTGTTGCCAGTGATAAGCGCAGGAGCCATTTTGCGGGCGATAAGGAAGAACGGGAAGTTCCACGGCAGAATGCCGGTGGTCACGCCCAGCGCGCGTTTGAAGACAAAGATATTCTCGTTCGGGCGGTCGCTTTGCAGGATCTCGCCTTCGTAACGGCGCGCCCACTCGGCCATATAGTCGATGTAATCGGCGGTGAAAGAGACTTCGACATCGGCGAGCTGCTGAATTTTGCCCCCTTCGGCGACAATCAGCGCGCTGATCTCGCTGGCCTTATCACGAATGCCGGCAGCGATTTTTCGCAGCCAGCCGGCACGCTCAATGGCGGGTAGCGCTTCCCAGCCGGGCTGTGCCCGCTCGGCGGCCTCGATGGCTTTACGTGCATCTTCGGCGCGTCCGTCAGGGATACGCGCGAGAACCTCTTCCGTTGCCGGGTTGATCACATCAAGCCAGCCTTCGCCCTGCCAGCTGACAAATTGCCCATCAATAAACATCGGGTGTTGTACGGGTGCTGTCATGATCTGCTCCTGTAATGGCATTGTTTTTAAAAAGCTAACGTGTTGTTAAAAATTTATCGCCGCAGCGGGCGATGCCGAGGCTCAGGAGCAACTTTTGTGAGGGAACGCAAAAAAGCGGCGGGAAAAGCGATCAAAAAATTATGCGTTTAGAAGATGGCGCTGCCCGTTTGCGCCACAGCTGACGCAAACGGGCATTGCCCTTACAGCGCGCGCTGGGATAAGGCCTCGGTGAGCTGAGAATCCGCCTGCAGGGTTTGCCAGGCCTGCTCAATCTCCGGCGGGAACTCGATATGCGCCAGGTAATCGCGGCCGTTAGGACCATACCCGTTCGCGTCATCCCGCAGGCGCGGCACTTCCCCCATCACCAGTGAAAGGTAACGCTCAACGGGCCATAACCCGCGTACGCGAGGCTGGAAAGCCAGCCCATCCGGCGTATTGATCAACTGTGGCGTAAAGCCCGGCCAGCTGAACCAGTGCGGTGCATTAGTACACTGCTGGCTGGCGCGGGCAAAGGTCGCCATCGTGCGTCGCTGCATGGTCGGGTCCTGAACGATCACCGCCGTTTTCGGCGCGATGTGCTGGCTTATCAACATATCGAGGCTGAAACGGGCATTCTCGCCGCTGTTGGTTGAGCGGTCTTCAATCAGTAGCTGGCTCTCATCAATCTTCCAGAACTGTCGGGCGATATCGGCGAGAATAGCCGCTTCGCCGCGCCCGGTTGTACGAATCACGTTATAACGTGGATGGCGGGCAATGGCTGAATAGAGGAATGTCGTTGAATGGCCCAAACCGCCGCTAATCAACAGCGGTGTTTTTTGCGCCGCCGCCAGCCCGCAGGCTGCTTCAATGGTCGGAATAACGGCATTGCCCGCCAGGATCACCACATCTGCCCGCACCGGCGACGGTTTGCCGGTGAAGTCATTTTGCGCCAGCCATTCACCGAGCGTATTAACGGCGGCAAGCGTCGGCTCAGGCAGAGCGGGAAATGTTGTTTTAAGCATGGAAACCTCCTTCACATTGCTGTCTCAAGCCTAACCGCACGCCGGAAGCTGAACAGAGGATCTCTCCTAATCGCGCTTTCACCCCCTACGCACCGCACAAAAAGAACACTTTTCGTGACAACGTCACACGTTAAATGACTATTTTTCCTCGCTTCCCCTACTGCGATGCAGCGCGTAATCTATATTTTTCTTATGCACTTGCATTGAATTTATGGGCGCACGTAGAATCGTTAGCCCCCTAACTATTCAGTAAGATAATCTTTAGGTCTTCATGCATAACCACACTCGATGTTTTTATCTGCCGTCTATCGTTACCCATGAGGTCAAAAAGTAATGTCTGAACCCAAACGCGACCCCTACGCGCCGCGTGAATGGGCCGCTCATGAAAAGCCGATGCTGCTCGGCTCTCCCTCAACGCCCTGGCACAGCACGCCGCGGCGCATCGCCTATGGCATCGTTGGTTTGCTGGTCTCCATGACCGGCGCACTGGGTAACGCGATGGTGACGGCGAACCTGCAAAATTTGCAGGGCACCTTTGCCGCCTGGTCAACGGAGATCGCCTGGCTCCCGGCGGTGTACGTGATGACCAACGTCTCTATCAACCTGCTGTTAGTGAAGTTTCGCCAGCAGTATGGCCTGCGGGCATTTACCGAAGGGTTTCTGGTGCTCTATGTGCTGGTCACCTTTTTCCACCTCTTTATTAACGATCTCAGCTCCGCGCTGTTTGTGCGCGGTGCTCACGGCATGGTGGCCGCCGCGCTCAGCTCGCTTGGGATCTACTACCAAATTCAGGCCTGGCCGGCGAAGCACCGCCTGAAAGCGCTGACCATCGGCATTACCGGTTCGACGCTGGCGATCCCGATTGCCCGCCTCTTCTCGACCGAACTGCTGCAACTGGACGAGTGGCGCGGGCTCTATCTGTTTGAACTGGGGCTGGCGCTCATCTCGCTCGGCTGCGTGATAGCCCTCAAACTGCCGCCGGGCGACCGTAAAAAGGTGTTTGAGAAGAAGGATTTCATCACCTTCTTTCTGCTGGCCCCCGGCATGGCGCTGCTCTGCGCGGTGCTCTCCCTCGGGCGTCTCGACTGGTGGTTTGAAACCCCGTGGCTCGGCTGGGCGCTGGCCGGTGCGCTGGTGTTAATCGTCTCGGCGATTGTGTTTGAGCACAACCGGAAGAACCCGCTGCTCAACACCCGCTGGCTCTCCAGCGGCAGTATTGTGCGCCTCGGCCTGATTATGCTGCTGATCCGCATTGTGCTTGCCGAGCAGAACACCGGGGTTTTTGGCTGGTTGCAGTATGTTGGCCTGCAAAACGAACAGATGACCCGGCTGGCGTGGTCGATTCTGGCCGGCATTATCTGCGGGATTGTCGCCAGCTGCCTGACCATCAAACCGCAGCGCCTCGGCTGGCCTATTCTCACCGCGCTGGCGCTGATGATTGTCGCCTCGCTGATGGATAGCCAGTCAACCAGCCTGACGCGCCCGGATCAGTTGATGATTAGCCAGTTCCTCTTCGGCTTTGCCAGCGCCTTTTTTATCGCCCCTGCGATGCTGGCCGGGATTGGTGGTGTCATTGCCGAACCGCGCAACCTCGTCAGCTTCTCGGTGCTGTTTGGCATGAGCCAGAATATCGGCGGGCTGATGGGCTCGGCTATCCTCGGCACCTTTCAGACGTGGCGCGAAAAGTACCACTCGAGCATGCTGGCGGATCAGCTCACCACTCTTAACCCGCTGGTCAATGAGCGCCTGCAACTCTACAGCCAGATGTACCAGAGCATGATCGGCGACAGCAGCCTGCTCAGCGTGCAGGCGGTAACACAGTTGCAGACCGCCTCGACGCTGCAGGCGACGATACTGGCTTATAACGACACTTATATGCTGACGGCGAGCGTCGCTGCCGCCACGCTATTATGGATTGCATGGCGTTTGCTGCGCCTGCGTATTACCGCTCGTCTGGCCCTGAAACGGGCAACGGGTAACAAATAATAATGATGACATTACTGGAGTTCTTACTATGAGCCAGCAGGACGCCGCTAAAGAGCAGGCAAGTACCCGCAGCAACGTGCGCGTGGTGTCCCTTTTTACCGCCGCGGCGATCGTCATCGTCGGCGTGCTGGTGATCCTTTACGCGTGGCAGTTGCCGCCGTTTACGCGCCATACGCAGTCAACGGATAACGCCTATGTGCGCGGGCAGACGACGTTTATCAGCCCGCAGGTGAATGGTTATATTACCGAAGTGCCGGTGCAGGATTTCGTCAATGTGAAAAAAGGCGACCTGATTATGCAGATTGACGACCGCATCTATCGTCAGCGCGTCGATCAGGCGAAGGCAACGCTGGCGATGAAGCGCGCCGCGCTGGAAAATAATCTGCAACAGCGCAAAAGCGCGCAGGCGGTGATCGCGCGTAATGAAGCAGCGCTCGCCAGCGCCAAAGCGCAGAACCTGCAGGCGCAGGCGGATTTAAAACGCGTCAAAGCGCTGACGGCGGACGGTTCCCTCTCTGTTCGCGAGCGCGATGCCGCGCTGGCAACCGCCGCGCAAAACAGCGCCAATATCGCCCAGGCGCAGGCGACCCTTGAGATGTCGCGCCAGGATCTGCAAACCACGATCGTCAATCGCGCTTCGCTACAGGCAGATGTGGAAAACGCCCAGGCGGCGCTGGAACTGGCGCAGATCGATCTGCAAAACACGCGCATCGTCGCCCCGCGCGACGGCCAGCTTGGGCAGATTAGCGTGCGCCTCGGCGCGTATGTTACTGCCGGAACGCATCTTACCTCGCTGGTTCCTGCCCAGCGCTGGGTGATTGCCAACCTGAAAGAGACGCAGCTGGCCGATGTCGTTGTCGGCCAGCCGGTCACCTTTAGTGTCGATGCCCTTGATGGCCGCAGCTTTAACGGCCGGGTTGAGAGCATCTCCCCGGCAACGGGCGTGGAGTTCAGCGCCATCAGCCCGGACAACGCCACCGGCAACTTTGTCAAAATCGCCCAGCGTATTCCGGTGCGCATTCAGGTGGAGGGCAAAGCCGATGAGATCGCCCGTCTGCGCCCCGGTATGTCCGTGCAGGTGCATATTGATACGCGGGAGGCGCAGTAATGAGACGCTATCCAACGCTTATCGCAATCAGCCTGCTGCTGGCGGGCTGCCAGTCGGTTGATGTGGAACGCGCGCAGCCGTCGTTACAGATCCCGGCGGCGTGGCGCAGCGAAAGCGGGCCGCTGAGTAAAGTCGACAGCGTCTGGTGGCGCAACTTTCACGACAGCCAGCTCAACCGCTATGTCGATCAGGCCCTGCGTTATAACAGCGATGTGCTGGTCGCCCGCGAGCGGGTTAATGAGTACCAGGCGCGGGTCTATGCCGCCAACGGCGCGCTATTTCCTGAAGTGGATATCGGTCTATCCGGCACCCGCGCCCGCTCGCAATCTGCCGCCACCGGTCAACCGGTGCACAGCACCCTCTATAAGGGCAATTTAACTGCCAGTTACGATGTCGATATCTGGGGAGCCAGCCGCAGCGCATCGCGGGCGGCAGAAGCGTCGCTGGAGGCACAAAAAGCGGCGGCTGCGGCGGCCGATTTAACCGTCGCCACCAATGTCGCTTCCGGTTATCTCACCCTGTTATCACTCGACGAGCAGCTGCGCGTCACGCGCTCGACGTTAAAAGCGCGGGAAGATGCCTGGCGGCTCGCCCGGCGTCAGTATGAAACCGGCTATACCTCGCGGCTGGAGCTGATGCAGTCGGATTCGGAACTACGCGCAACGCGGGCGCAAATCCCGCAACTGGAGCACCAGATTAGCCAGCAGGAGAATGCGCTCAGCGTGCTGCTTGGCAGCAACCCGGGCGCAATCCAGCGCGGCGATTTCCAGGCACTGATGCCGCTGTCGCTGCCAGCGCAGTTACCGTCAACGCTGCTTAACCGGCGGCCGGATATCGTGCAGGCCCAGCGCCAGCTGGTTGCCGCCGATGCCGGGCTTGCGGTATCGCAGGCGAAACTGCTGCCGTCGCTCAACCTGACCGCCAGCGGCAGTATGCAGGACGACACCCTGCCCGGCCTGCTCGATAACCCGCTGCGGCTGTGGAACATCGGCGGCAGCATTCTGGCGCCGCTGCTGAACCGCCAGGCGCTGAATGCGCAGGTGGATGTCTCCATGTCGCAGCGCAACCAGGCGCTCTATGGCTATGAAAGTACCGTGCGCAATGCGTTCAGAGAGGTGAATGACAGCCTCGATGCCATCACCCGCCTCGGCGAGCAGTTGACAGAACTGGAAGGTCAGCAGCAGGTGGCGGAAGAGACGCTGCGCATTGCACAAAATCGTTACCAGAACGGCTACTCCTCCTATCTGACGGTGCTTGATGCGCAGCGCACGCTCTTTAGCGCGCAGCTCAACGCCGTGCAGGTGAAAAATAATCTGTTACTGGCGCAGGTGGATCTCTATCGCGCGCTGGGTGGGGGCTGGTCCGGTATGCAGTAATTCTCAACAACACCAGGAGTTATGCTATGCAGCAGAAATGGTCCGCGGTAGATGAGTACTTAGCACAACAGCTTCTCCCTGAAGATGAGGTTCTGACGCAGATCCTCGCCAATAACCGGCGCGCCGGGTTACCTGAAATTGATGTTTCGCCAATGCAGGGTCAGTTGCTGGCGCTACTGGTGCGGATGACGCACGCTAAACGCATTCTTGAGATCGGCACGCTGGGCGCTTACAGCACGGTATGGATGGCGCGAGAGTTGCCCTCCGATGGTGAATTACTGACGCTGGAGTTCGATGCGTTACATGCCGCGATTGCCAGGGAGAACATCGAATTTGCCGGTTTAACCCGCCAGGTGAAGGTCAAAGAGGGCCCGGCGCTGGAAACGCTGGAATCTCTTGGCGAGCGCCCGCCGTTCGATCTGATCTTTATTGATGCCGATAAACCCAATAACCCGAACTACCTCAAGTGGGCGCTGCACTATTCGCGTCCCGGCACGCTGATTATTGGCGATAACGTGGTGCGCGACGGCGAAGTCACCAATCCCGCCTCCACCGATGACCGGGTACAGGGGGTGCGCAAATTTATTGAGATGATTGGCGACAACCCGCACCTGACGGCGACGGCAATGCAGACCGTCGGCACCAAAGGATGGGATGGCTTTACGCTGGCATGGGTGAATTCGTAAAAACCGTAGGCCGGATAAGCGTAGCGCCATCCGGCAATACTGCGCGGCTGGCGAACTGTTCCGTTTGCTAAGCCGCGGTTAACTGCCGGATGGCGGCTGGCGCCTTATCCGGCCTACAACCCCATAAATTCGATACCGTAGACCGGATAAGCGTAGCGCCATCCGGCAATGCTGCGCGGATGGCGAGCTATTCCGTTTGCTAAGCCGTGGTGAAATGCCGGATGGCGGCTGGCGCCTTATCCGGCCTACAAACCCATCGCATGCGGATAAATTCGATACCGTAGGCCGGATAAGCGTAGCGCCATCCGGCAATACTGCGCGGATGGCGAGCTATTCCGTTTGCTAAGCCGTGGCGAACTGCCGGATGGCGGCTGGCGCCTTATCCGCCCTACAAACCCATCGCGTGTCCGGCCTACAAAGGCATTACGCGTTAATCTGCTCCATCGCCTGCAGGATGCGTTTGTCGGAGATGGGGTACGGCGTGCCGAGCTGTTGGGCGAAGAAGCTGACGCGCAGCTCCTCGATCATCCAGCGAACCGCCTTCACCTCTTCATCATCACGGCGCGCGGGCGGCAGCTTGTTAAGCCACTGCTGCCACGCCTGCTGCACCTGCTCCACTTTCAGCATCTGTGCGCGATCGCGGTGCGGATCGACCGCCAGCTTCTCCAGCCGTTTTTCAATGGCCTGTAAGTAACGCAGCGTATCGCCGAGGCGGCGGAAACCGTTGCCGGTGACGAAACCGCGATAGACCAGCCCGTTCATCTGCGCTTTGATATCCGACAACCCCAGCGCCATGGTCATATCAACCCGCCCTTTCAGACGCTTGTTGATATTGAACACCGCCGTCAGGATCTGCTCGACCTGTTTAGCGATCTCTACCACCGTGTCGTTGAGCTCGGCACGCACTTTCTCATGCAGCGCGGCAAAGCCCTCCTCCGTCCACACCAGGCCACCCGCTTCATCGATCAGTTTATCGATACCGCAGGCGATGCAGTCATCAATCAGCTCCAGCACTTTGCCGTACGGGTTGAAGTAGAGCCCCAGCTTGGCTTTGTTCGGCAGCTTCTCGTGCAGATACTTAATCGGCGACGGAATATTCAGCAGCAGCAGGCGGCGAATACCGGCCCACATTGCATTCTGCTGCTCCTGCGGGTTATCGAACAGCTTAATTGCCACGCTGTCGCGCTCATCAACCAGCGCTGGCCAGGCCTTCACTTTGTAGCTGCCGCGCTTCTGCTCGTAGCTTTCCGGCAACTGGCCAAAGCTCCAGATATGCAGCCCGCTCTGTTCGATGCCGTCATCGGCCACCGCCGAGAGCGTCTCCTGCACTTTGCCCTTCAGCTGCTCTTTCAGCTCGCTCAGGGAGCGCCCTTCGAGCAGTTTCTTATTCTTATCATCCACCACGCGGAAGGTGATTTTCAGGTGGTCGGGCACCTGATCCCAGTGCCAGTCGTCGCGGTCAACGGTCACGCCGGTCATGCGGCGCAGCTCGCGCTCCAGCGCGTCGAGCAGCGGCATCTCCAGCGGTGTTACGCGGCCTAAAAACGCTTCGGCATAGTTCGGCGCGGGGACAAAGTTGCGGCGCGTCGGTTTCGGCAACGATTTGATCAGCGCAATCACCAGCTCGCGGCGCAGGCCGGGGATCTGCCACTCGAAGCCGCTCTCTTCCACCTGGTTAAGCAGCGGCAGCGGAATGTGTACCGTCACGCCGTCGGCATCCGCGCCCGGCTCAAACTGATAGCTCAGGCGCAGCTTGAGGTTGCCCTGATGCCAGAAGTTTGGGTAATCAAGCTTGCTGACATTTTCCGCGCCCTCTTTGATCAGCATGCTCTTTTCGAAGTTGAGCAGATCCGGCGTTTCACGGCTCGCCTTCTTCCACCAGCTGTCGAAGTGGCGGGCCGAGATCACCTCATGACTGATGCGCTGATCGTAAAACTCAAACAGCGTCTCATCATCGACCAGAATGTCGCGGCGGCGGGATTTATGCTCCAGCTCTTCCACTTCGGCGCGCAGCTTCAGGTTGTCGCGGAAGAAGGCGTGGCGGGTTTGCCAGTCCCCCTCCACCAGCGCGTGGCGGATAAAGAGCTCGCGACACAGCGCCGGATCGATCTGGCTGTAATTAACCTTACGCGCGGCAACAATCGGCAGACCGTAAAGCGTCACCTTCTCCATCGCCATCACGGCGCCCTGCGAGCGCTCCCAGTGCGGTTCGCTCCAGGAGCGTTTGATCAGATGCTGAGCAACCGGCTCGACCCACTCGGGATCGATGCGCGCGGCAATGCGCCCCCACAGGCGGCTGGTTTCTACCAGTTCGGCCACCATCGTCCACTTCGGCGGCTTCTTGAACAGACCTGAGCCAGGGAAGATGGAGAAACGGGCGTTGCGCGCGCCGGTAAACTCCTGCTTATCGGCGTCTTTCATACCGATATGCGACAGCAGCCCGGTAAGCAGCGCGATATGTATTTCGCGATACTCTGCCGGTTCGCTGTTCACCGGGATCCCCAGCTCTTTCACTACCTGGCGCAGTTGGGTGTAGATATCCTGCCATTCGCGCACACGCAGATAGTTGAGGTAATCGACGCGGCACTGGCGGCGGAACTGGTTCGAGGAGAGCGCTTTCTGCTGCTCGCCGAGGTAGTTCCACAGGTTCACAAAGGCGAGGAAATCGGACTCTTTGTCGTGGAAGCGCTGATGTTTTTCATCCGAGGCCTGTTTCTTATCCATTGGCCGCTCGCGCGGATCCTGAATCGACAGCGCCGAGGTGATGATCATCGCTTCGCGCACGCAGCCATGTTTCTGCGCTTCCAGCACCATACGCGCCAGGCGCGGGTCGACAGGCAGTTGCGACAGCTGGCGGCCGAGCGGCGTCAGTTTATAGGCGGTCTGCTGCTCGTCGGTGGCGATTGCGCCAAGCTCTTCCAGCAGGCGAACACCATCCTGAATATTACGTTTATCCGGCGCTTCAACAAATGGGAAAGCGGCGATATCGCCCAGCCCCAGCGCGGTCATCTGCAGGATAACTGATGCCAGGTTGGTACGCAGGATCTCCGGGTCGGTAAACTCCGGGCGCGAAAGGAAATCATCTTCCGAATAGAGACGAATACAGATCCCTTCCGAGATACGGCCGCAGCGCCCTTTACGCTGGTTGGCCGAGGCCTGCGACACCGGTTCAATCGGCAGACGCTGCACTTTGGTACGGTAGCTGTAGCGGCTGATGCGCGCGGTACCGGGGTCGATCACATACTTGATGCCGGGCACGGTGAGCGAGGTTTCCGCCACGTTGGTTGCCAGCACAATCCGCCGCCCGCTGTGAGGCTGAAAGACGCGGTTCTGTTCGCTGTTAGAGAGGCGCGCATAGAGCGGCAAAACTTCTGTATGGCGCAGGTCGCGTTTATTTAACGCCTCTGCCGTATCGCGGATTTCACGCTCGCCGCTCATAAAGATCAGAATGTCGCCGGCGCTTTCACGACCCAGCTCATCCACGGCGTCGAAAATCGCCTGGAGCTGGTCGCGCTCGGTGTCATCCGCCTCTTCAACAATCGGGCGATAGCGCACTTCCACCGGATAGGTGCGCCCGGAGACTTCAATAATTGGCGCATTGTTAAAGTGGCGCGAGAAGCGCTCAGGATCGATGGTCGCCGAGGTGATGATTATTTTCAGATCCGGGCGGCGCGGCAGCAGCTCGCGCAGGTACCCGAGCAGAAAATCGATGTTGAGGCTGCGTTCGTGCGCCTCATCGATAATGATGGTGTCGTACTGCATCAGCAGCCGATCCTGCTGAATCTCTGCCAGCAGGATACCGTCCGTCATCAGCTTAACGAGGGTGTTGTCGCTGACATGATCGTTAAAGCGGACTTTATAGCCAACGCAGCCGCCCGGCTCGGTCTTCAGCTCTTCAGCAATACGGTTCGCCACGGTACGCGCAGCAAGGCGGCGCGGCTGGGTATGGCCAATCAGCCCTTTGATTCCACGCCCCAGCTCCATACAGATTTTCGGCAGCTGTGTGGTTTTACCGGAGCCGGTTTCACCGGCGACAATTACCACCTGGTTATCGCGTACCGCTTCGAGGATCGCCTGCTTCTTCTGGCTGACCGGCAAGTTTTCCGGGTAGTCGATTACCGGGCGAGACGCTTCGCGCTGCGCCACTTTCGCCGCCGCCTGGGCTGCTTCTTCGGCGATCTGTTGTAACAAGGCCTGGTGAGATTCAGGATTTTTAACTTTCTTGCTGCCCTGCAGACGGCGGGCGAAGCGCTGTTTATCGCGCAGCATCAGCGTGTCGAGCTGCGCGTAGAGATCGTTAATAGTCAATTTTTGTTGTTCAGTCATAGATTTATCGGGCAGAGCACTGCCGGGAAACTGGATCAGTTTGCAATGTGCGTAGAATAGCACATCGCAACATCCCTTTTCTTGTTCAAGAAATTCGAACATGGGCTTCGATATATTGCGCTATTCATGATTGCGGATTGTGAATAGAGTGTGACGAATTCACGGGGGCAACCCAGCGTAAATACAACAAAGGAAACAACCCAATGGGTAAAGTATTAGTTCTTAAATCCAGCATTCTGGCAGGGTATTCTCAATCTTCGCAGCTCTCTGATTACTTCGTTGAACAGTGGCGTGCAAAGCACGCTGATGACGAGATCACCGTGCGCGATCTGGCTGCAAACCCGATTCCGGTGCTGGACGGTGAATTAGTTGGCGCGCTGCGCCCGAGCGATGCGCCGCTGACGCCGCGTCAGCAGGAAGCGCTATCACTCTCTGACGAGCTGATTGCTGAACTGCAGGCGCATGATGTGATTGTGATCAACGCGCCGATGTACAACTTCAACATTCCGACGCAGCTGAAAAACTACTTTGACCTGGTGGCGCGTGCGGGCGTGACGTTCCGTTACACCGAAAACGGTCCGGAAGGTCTGGTTACTGGCAAACGTGCGGTCATCGTCTCCAGCCGTGGCGGTATTCATAAAGATACCCCGTCTGATCTGGTTGCCCCGTACCTGACACTGTTCCTCGGCTTTATCGGCATCACCGACGTTAACTTTGTCTTCGCTGAAGGCATCGCCTACGGCCCGGAAGTGGCGGCAAAAGCGCAGGAAGACGCGAAAGCGGCGATCGACAGCATCGTCGTCGCATAAGCGTTATACCTCTCTTCCCCAGTGGAAGAGAGGTATTAAGCCTGTTTTAGCGCATTCACTTCGCGCATAAAGGTTCTGAAGTAGTAGTTAATCTTGCGTACTAACTCCTCCACCATAAACTTATTGAGCGGCATGCCCGGCGGATTAATGTGTGAGCTGTCAAAGTCGATCAGGCTAAAGCTGTCTGTTTGCGGATCGTAGAGAATATTGCCGAGATTAATGTCATTGTGATCGACCCCGGCGAGTTCAAGTTTTTTCGCTAGCTGCGTGGCTACATCCCCTTTTGCATATCTGGCGACAGCCCTTTCTGCAAGCCCGATATCCCCCTGCGCCAGAATGTCCGTCAGCGACGCTCCGCTGATTCTCCTGAGTTTTACTGAGACCGCTTTCTGCAGAGGATTGTCCGTCTTTCTCATCATCACATTTGCACTGCCTGCGCCGTAAAGACGATTAAACGCCGCCGCATTGTTCATTGCGCTACGCAAACGCCCTTTGCGATCGGGATCGACGATACCGCTGTAATCCTTCATCACGTACTCATCGTCATAGTGATAAACGCTGCCAATGGAACCCGTGGCGATCAGGTTTTCCGCTTTTCGATAGCGTTCATCTGCGTCAGATCCTGCTCCGCTCTTTGCCTGAGATGAATGACGTCTAAAGGGAGAGATAATTCTTTCAAATCCCCCGCGTAGCGCAGCGTGCTTTCTGACGGGCGCCTCCTCTTCCGGCTCTTGCCGAGCGGAAGGCATCGGCTGTGCGGGTTTTTTATAAGCGTACATGGGCATCATCTCCGGGTAAGAGCACCTTTTGATGATAGTAAAAAGCGCTATTCACCTGCGCGCTTTTCAGAGGTTTCACTGGCCCTGGTCGCCCGGTTTACGTAGCCACTTACCGTTAATGCCGCGCACATACTCACCCGGCTTTGCCCGCTCAACCAGCTTCTGCCCCGCCATATTGGCGACATCATCTACCGGAATATTGTTGCTATCCGCCAGCTGCTGATAGCTCTCGGTACGCGCTTTATTGATGCGTTCAACCAGCGCCAGCGTCTCGCGATCCTGACGCAGCGGTGCGATATAGCCGTTCAGCGTTTCGCCGACGCGGCCCTGGCTGCGCGCCTCATCCAGCGTGAGCGCCTGAGCGATGCCGCTGACCAGGCTTAGCGCGAGCAGTGCTCCTATGACTCGTTTTTTCATCATCGCCTCAGAAGAGATCGCTACGGGATTTCAGCAGGCTCTCCACATCTTTATCGACCTTGATATGGATCTCATGCTCAATTTTGACGTTCATGTTGATGGTGATCGGCTCTTTTGGCGCCGCCACTTCAATTCGCGGCGTACAGCCAGCCAGCAGCGTTACCGCCAGCAGGCCTGGCACGATTTTCAGGGTTCTCATCTCTTTTCCTCGCACGACGTGCCCTTTTTGCAGCGCGTATCGGGCAGCGCCGCATGTTGCTCCAGCCATGACTGTAAGTTGTCAGCAAAACGCAGACTGCGCCATAGCGTGAACAGATTTTCCTGATGGGTGTAGTTGAGATTAACACGCCCGCTTTTCCCTTCGGCATAACTGGTGCCGGAAAGCTTCGCGCGCAGGGTTAACTGCCCCAGATTATCGACATCGATCTTCGTCCACGAGCGCGAAATTTCCATATAGCGCAGCCAGTTAATCGCCGCGCCCGCCGCCATATGGTCGTTGACGATGGCGTCCGCGGTGTTTTTATCGAGCCGCAGCGTCATCGGCCCCGGGTTATGCAGCCAGCCATCTTTGATGATCCAGCGTGGGTTATCGAGCCACAGCGGCAGCGCGCCGTCAATGGGGCCGGAGAGCGCGAACTGCTTCGGATTCACCGCGCTTATCACTTCACTCGCTTCAATATGCTTCAGGCGCAGCAGCGCCGCGTCGTGCTGCGGCAGGCGGAGCTGTTGCAGCGTTACTTTGCCACCCAGCACATCGACGCTGACATCGCTAAGGGTCAGCGGGTCCTGTTCGCTGTAGGGCCACGTCCCCTGTAAATCGGCGGTGATATTTTTTGCCGTCACCTGATTGACCACTTCACCGATGCGCAGCGATACCGGGTGGCGCGTGCCGAGTTGCCAGCTGGCATCGCGGTAGCGGAACGGCAACACAAAGTCGACGCCGTGGATCTCGTTATCCGGCGTCCAGACGCTGCCATTTTTCAGCACGCCGTGGCCGCCCGCTTCAAACCCCTGATCGGCTGCGGCGGAAAAGGCGACCTGCGCGTAAAGAGAGCCGTCGAGCAGATTCATTTTCCACTCCGGCGGCACAAGCGGCTGGAACACGGTCAGGGATTGCTGTGGCCACCACGCCTGGCCGCGCAGGCGCTCGCCGTCCCAGCGACCATTCACCTGTACCGGGCCAATCGCTTCGGCGTTAAGCGCGCCTTTGAACTGGAAGCGTGTCGGCTCTGTGCCATCAACGCTGAAATGCAGGGTTGAGGGCGGTAAAACGCTGCCGCTGCTGAAGGTCGTTTTGCCCGCATCCAGCGTCAGAGCGCCGGTAAAGCGCGGTTTAACCGCATTACGCAGCCAGCGTACTGGTTTATCCAGCACCAGCCTCGGCTTACTCATCTGCATGGCGCCATACTGCAGCTGATCAAAACCGGTAGAGAGTTCCGTTAAGGTGATTGCCTCGTCGCGCCACTCTCCCCGCCCGGCAACATCCCAGCGAGCGTGCATCGGCGTGAAATGACCATCGCCCCAGTAACGCCAGCGCCATAATCCGTTATCCGGCAGGAAATCCTCCGCCCGACCGTCAAGATGGAGGGTGAAGTCGCCGAGCGCATTCTCATGGGCGCGCAGAATAGCCTGCAACCGCCCGTCGATGCCGCGTTGCGTCAGGCTGACACCCGCCAGCGGCCAGCGCACCTCATCAATATTTAGCGAATCAATAATGCGCCCTCGTGAGCGCAGCAGTGCGCCGGGGCTGAAGGCCAGGAGCGGATCCTCAAGGCTACCGCTGAGGCGGCCGGGGAGCACGGCATAGAAGATCAAATCGCCCTGCTTCGCCTCACCGGTCAGCTGCAACGGCATATCGCTGTTGCCGGGGCTGAGGCGTCCCGGCCCGAAGTTGAGCACGGCGTTACCTTTGCCGGCATCGCCCTGAGTTAAGACATTTAACCGCCCGCTGATACGTGCATTTTCAAGACCGGCCTGCCAGTTATCGATGTTCACGCCGACGCGGCCGCTTAACGGAAAGCCCTGGTAAGGCCAGCTCCAGCGCCCATCGCTGATGGCGAAGCGCTCTTCGCTCATCTGCCAGGGGAGATCCAGCAATGGCTCCCCTTCGCCACGCGCCATCACAATCAGTTGCCCCTGGTTATCGCGCCAGTCGAGATCGACATCGAGGATGTGCGGCTGCTGCGGCAGCGTTAAGGTGCTCTCCATATGCCCGTTCACCGGGATGCCCGCCGGATCGTTGGGCAACGTAAATTCACCGCCAAGGGTAAGTGGCGGCTGATCGCTAAACAGCTTTAGCGCCATGCGATTGACGTTCAGCTTCTGGCCCTGCAGGCGCGCATTCAGTTCGACGCGTTCACCCTGATAAGTGAGCGCCTGAACCTGCGGCGTCAGCGCCAGCGAGAGTTTGCCCTGCCACGTTTTCCACGGCGACACCGTCAGGCGATCGACAGTTACCCAGCTGTAAGGCAGCAGCGACTGCCACTGCGCCAGCGAACGCGGCGCGCTACTCGCTTCCTCGTTTTTGGCGAGTTTATTCAGGCAATCGGTGTTAATCACCAGCGTATCGATATGCAACTGCCAGCGGCTGGGATGGGTCAGCCGGGCATTGCGGAGCTCGGCGAGGGTACACTCACCGGCGATGTAGCGTAAATCGGGGATATGCAGGGAGCGGAAGGTGATGCGCGGGCTGTCGCTCATGGCGATGCGCGTGTCGGCGGGCAACCAGATGCCGACCAGCGTCGGCACCCACTGCGCCAGCGTCAGCAGCAGCGTGAGCGGCAGCAGTATAAACAGTAGTGCCAGTGCGATGGCGGCCTTGTATTTACCCTTCATGGGCGGCTAATATCCTGATTTTGCATCTAATTGAGGCGAAACTGGCGTCTATTGTGCCACGTCGCGGCGCGATATTGAACGCACACGCCTCGTTAATCATAGACTGGCCGCTGCGTTTACCCCTAATGAGCGTTCAAGCGATGAGCCGCCGAGCTCTCTTCCCGGGATAGACATATACTCAATCTGGAAGCATTCACCTCGCCTCTGTCTCTAAACAATATTTGAGCATTTACTTAATAATTTTAAAACGTGATAATAGAGGCAGAAAATCATTGGAGAAAAGTCTTATGAAACTCGCGATATACAGCACAAAACAATACGATAAAAAGTATTTGCAGCAGGTAAACGAGCGCTATGGCTACGATCTTGAATTTTTCGACTTTCTCCTGACGGAAAAGACCGCCAAAACCGCCAATGGCTGCGAAGGTGTCTGT
The DNA here is from genome assembly GCF_016516575.1 of Kosakonia sp. S57. NCBI lineage: Bacteria > Pseudomonadati > Pseudomonadota > Gammaproteobacteria > Enterobacterales > Enterobacteriaceae > Kosakonia > Kosakonia sp. S57. Next base: position 217,936 of record NZ_JACVUL010000003.1, read on the forward strand.
ATTTTCGTCAATGATGACGGCAGCCGCCCGGTGCTGGAAGAGCTGAAGAAGCTCGGCGTGAAGTTTATTGCTCTGCGTTGCGCAGGCTTTAACAACGTCGATCTGGACGCGGCAAAAGAGCTGGGGCTGAGCGTCGTGCGCGTACCGGCCTACTCGCCGGAAGCGGTGGCCGAGCATGCTATCGGCATGATGATGACCCTTAACCGTCGCATTCACCGCGCCTATCAACGCACCCGCGATGCCAACTTCTCCCTTGAGGGTCTGACCGGTTTCACGATGTATGGAAAAACGGCTGGCGTGATCGGCACCGGGAAAATTGGCGTTGCCGCGCTGCGTATTCTGAAAGGTTTCGGTATGCGCCTGCTGGCGTTTGATCCCTACCCGAGCGCAGCGGCGCTGGATATGGGCGTCGAATATGTCGACCTGCAAACGCTCTTTTCGCAGTCAGACGTCATCTCCCTGCACTGCCCGCTGACGCCGGAGAACTTCCATCTGCTCAACCAGACCGCGTTTGAGCAGATGAAAAACGGCGTGATGATCATTAACACCAGCCGCGGCGGGCTGGTAGATTCCCAGGCCGCGATAGAAGCATTAAAGACGCAGAAGATTGGCGCGCTGGGAATGGACGTGTATGAGAACGAGCGCGATCTCTTCTTTGAAGATAAATCCAACGATGTGATTCAGGATGATGTGTTCCGCCGCTTGTCCGCCTGCCACAACGTGCTGTTTACCGGACATCAGGCATTCCTGACTGCCGAAGCGTTAACCAGTATTTCGGAAACGACGCTGGAAAACTTGCGTCAGTTGCATGAGGGCGAAAGCTGCCCGAACGCGCTGACCTGAGACCCGCTCCCCATCGCCGGGGAGCGTTTTAAGAGTAACCCCGGTGACACGGCTGTTCGACCGGGTACAATTCCCACCGTTTTGATGGAACGAACCCAGAGGAAAAGATGAAAAAATTGATCGCTTTGGTCGCGTTGAGCGCAGTGCTTGCTGGCTGCGTCAGTTCCCGCGCCGTACAGCTGAAACCAGAACAACTGGAAAATCAGCGATTTGTATTGACTACATTTAATGGCAAAAGCATTGCGCCAGATGAGCCGAAACCCGAGATCCGCTTTGATAAAGATCTGCGCGTATCCGGCAAAATGTGTAACGGTTTTACCGGTCAGGGCAAACTCTCTGAAGGTGCCTTAACCGTGAAACATCTGGCGATGACGATGATGATGTGCCCGGACGCGCAGCGTAACGAACTGGACCACACCATTAATGCGATGCTCGCCGAGGGCGCGCAGGTTGATCTGACGGGAAATCAGCTGACGCTGACCACTGCGACGCAGACCCTGATTTACACCCGCGCCGCGAACGCTCAGTAACTTCCGCAACTGCCGGTGGCAAGCGACTGCTCGCTGCAGCGTTTGCCATTCGGCAGTGCACACATCCCTGTCATTGACCCATCAAGCTGGCGTGCGACGGACATAGAGCCGCCGATCATCGCACAGTTGGCCTGCCCACTATTAGACATCGCCGCTTTTAACCCTGGCGCAACGTGCGCGGCGGTGGCCTGCTGTACAGGTTCACTACTGCAGGCTGACAATAACAGTGCGGCACACCCAATCCATAATGCTGAACGCATCTCTTCCTCTCCCCCATCAAAAAAGCGAAACCCAAGCATCATAGGCAGCAAGGCGCAATACGTCGAGGGCTGAAACTCATCTTTGTGGCGCGGTGAAACACTTTTTTGCGATTTTTCTAATAATGCACCGGGTTTGGCCGTCGCATCCGGTGGTTTGCGGCGGGCAACGGGAGAAGCGTCTGCAACACTCATCACCCACTACTGTTTGGTGTTTTTTTAATTAGCCACGCTCCCTTTTTATTTATCTTTAATATATTTACCCTTTAATTAATACATGCGGGATATATTTACACCATTTTTTATTCAAACAGATCTCAATATTTCCAAAAGTAATTGAAAAATAATTAGACGCTCCCGTAATATCGCGCACAGATTTTTTCCTTAATTAAAGAAATGGTTACCAATATGTTATTTAAAAAAACGTTTTATGCAGCAGTTATTGCTTCGTGTTTTTCGTTAGCGGGTTGTCAATCAAATGCTGATTATTTAGCTGCGGATGTTTACAGCGCCGACCAGGTGAATGCCAAACAGAAAACAAAAACCGTTACGATCTTATCTGTCCTGCCAGCCAAAGTTGCGGTGGATAATAGTGAGAATAAAAAAGCTGCGCAGACATTTGGTGCCGTGCTGGGCGCGGTTGCCGGTGGCGTGGCCGGACACAATATCGAAAGTGGTTCTACGCTGAATACCGTAGCCGGTGGCGTGGGCGGCGGCGCGGTCGGTGCTGCGGCTGGCTCTCTCGTCAAAGATAAGGTCCTGGTTGAAGCCGTTACCTTAAGCTACAAAGAGGGTAAACATGTATTCTCCTCTACTCAGGTGGGTAAAAGCTGCATGTTTACCCCGGGCCTCGCGGTAATTATCTCTATGGGCAAAGACGAGACGCGTATTCAACCCAACGCTACCTGCCCTGAGAAAAAATAAAAGGTCACAAATGAAACGCGCAGCGTTATTTGTTTTTCTGACAGCCGTAACTTTTACCCCTGATTATCTCTGCGCCGCAACGCTTCAGGAGCAATTAAAGGCAGTGGCTACTGCTGAAAGCGAAGGCGAAATGCAGGCGCAGCAGGAACAGGAGTACTGGCGAGAAAAAAGACGTCAGCACCGGGAGAAAAAGAGGGCCGCTGTTGCGGCTCAGCGTGCGGCTAGTAATGCTAGACAGGCGAAGCGTGAAGCAGAAATAGCCGCAGATAAAAAACGCGATCGGCAGTTTGAGGATCAACTCCGCGATCTTGAAATTGAAAACCGGCGCCTGGAGCTGCAGGCAAAATCGGCTCGTGTGCAGAGGGAGAAGGATTTCGTTGAGCAAGAGCTTAAACAGCGAGCGGCGCAAACGGAGGTCATTCAGTCTGAAGCTGATGCCAGACGTAACCTCTCATCGGGTGGAAAGGCATTAATGGAAAGCGAAGGTAAAGCCCGAGAAAAAGAGGCCAGCAGCTGGTGGTAACAGCCTAAAGCGGAACATTATGTTCCGCTTTTTTATTGCTCAGCCTGGATCAATTTGTGCACTCGAAGACCATGTAAGTTCAGGGGATTAGAGAAAAGTCTTATACTTGCTTAACAATTACAGGACTCGTCGCCGTAAAACGCGTCCCTTCTTTTGAGCAATGTAAGGGTGCCTTATGATCACAATTGACGGTAATGGCGCAGTCGCATCCGTTGCGTACCGCACCAGTGAAGTTATCGCCATCTACCCGATTACCCCCAGTTCAACGATGGCTGAACAGGCAGATGCCTGGGCAGGCAACGGCCTGAAAAATATCTGGGGCGATACGCCGCGCGTGGTAGAAATGCAGTCAGAAGCGGGGGCGATTGCCGCCGTGCACGGGGCATTGCAGACCGGGGCGCTCTCAACGTCGTTTACCTCATCGCAGGGTTTACTGCTGATGATCCCGACCCTCTATAAGCTGGCCGGGCAGTTAACTCCCTTTGTGCTGCACGTTGCCGCGCGAACTGTCGCGACCCATGCGCTGTCGATTTTTGGCGACCACTCCGATGTCATGGCGGTGCGTCAGACCGGCTGCGCCCTGCTCTGCGCCAGCAGCGTGCAGGAAGCGCAGGATTTTGCCCTCATCTCCCATATCGCGACGCTGAAAAGCCGCGTGCCATTTATTCACTTCTTTGATGGTTTTCGCACCTCGCACGAGATTAACAAGATCGTGCCGCTTGCGGACGACACCCTGCGCGCGCTGATGCCCGAGCAGGAGATTGACCAGCATCGTGCGCGTGCCCTCAACCCGGAACACCCGGTTATCCGCGGCACCTCCGCAAACCCGGACACCTATTTCCAGTCCCGCGAAGCGACAAACCCGTGGTACAACGCCGTTTACGACCATGTTGAGCAGGCGATGGATGATTTTGCCGCCGCCACGGGTCGCCACTACAAACCGTTTGAGTATTATGGTCACCCGCAGGCGGAGCGCGTAATCGTACTGATGGGCTCGGCGATTGGCACCTGCGAAGAGGTGATTGATGAGCTGCTGACGCGCGGAGATAAAGTTGGCGTGCTGAAAGTGCGGCTCTATCGCCCCTTCAGCGCCGCGCACCTGCTGGCGGTGCTGCCGCAAAGCGTGCGCAGCGTGGCGGTGTTGGATCGCACCAAAGAGCCGGGCGCGCAGGCGGAGCCGCTCTATCTCGATGTGATGACCGCGCTGGCGGAAGCCTTTAATTGCGGTGAGCGCGAAACGTTGCCGCGCGTGATTGGCGGCCGCTATGGGTTGTCGTCGAAAGAGTTCGGCCCGGAGTGTGTGTTAGCCGTTTTCAATGAGTTGCGTGCCGAGAAGCCGAAGCCGCGTTTCACCGTTGGCATTTATGATGATGTTACTCACCTCTCCCTGCCGCTGCCGGAGAACACCCTGCCGACGCACGCCAAACTGGAAGCGCTCTTCTATGGGCTTGGCAGCGATGGCAGCGTCTCGGCGACCAAGAACAATATCAAGATCATTGGTAACGCGACGCCGTGGTACGCGCAGGGCTACTTTGTCTATGACTCCAAAAAAGCGGGCGGGCTGACGGTTTCCCACCTGCGCGTCAGCGAAAGGCCGATTAACTCGGCCTATCTGGTGTCGCAGGCCGATTTTGTCGGCTGTCACCAGCTGCAATTTATCGACAAATACCAGATGGCAGAGCGCCTGAAACCGGGCGGTATTTTCCTGCTTAACACGCCTTACAGCGCAGATGAGGTGTGGTCGCGTCTGCCGCAGGAAGTGCAGGCGGTGCTCAGGCAGAAAAACGCCCGTTTTTATGTCGTTAACGCGGCGAAAATTGCCCGCGAATGCGGGCTGGGCGCGCGCATCAACACTGTAATGCAGATGGCCTTTTTCCACCTCACCGCCATCCTGCCGGGCGACAGCGCGTTAACGGCGTTGCAGGGCGCGATTGCGAAAAGCTACAGCAGCAAAGGCCAGGAGCTGGTAGAGCGCAACTGGCAGGCACTGGCGCTGGCGCGCGAATCACTGGCCGAAGTGCCGCTGCAGGAAGTGGACAGCCAAAGCGCGCATCGCCCACCGGTGGTCTCAGACAGCGCGCCGGACTTTGTTAAAACGGTGACGGCGGCGATGCTGGCCGGGCTTGGCGACGCCCTGCCCGTCTCTGCGCTGCCGCCGGATGGCACCTGGCCGGTGGGCACCACGCGCTGGGAGAAGCGCAATATTGCCGAAGCGATCCCCATCTGGAAAGAGGAGCTGTGCACCCAGTGTAACCACTGCGTTGCCGCCTGCCCGCACTCGGCGATTCGTGCCAAAGTCGTGCCGCCGCAGGCGATGGAGGATGCACCGGCAAGCCTGCATTCGCTGGATGTGAAAGCGCGCGATATGCGCGGCCAGAAATATGTTCTGCAAGTGGCACCGGAAGATTGCACCGGCTGTAACCTCTGCGTTGAAGTCTGCCCGGCGAAAGATCGTCAGAACCCGGAGATCAAGGCGATCAATATGATGTCGCGCCTTGAGCATGTCGAAGAGGAGAAAGCGAATTATGACTTCTTCCTCAACCTGCCGGAGATTGACCGCAGCCAGCTGGAGCGCATTGATATACGTACCTCGCAGCTTATTTCGCCGCTGTTTGAGTACTCGGGTGCCTGCTCAGGCTGTGGCGAAACGCCCTATATCAAGCTGCTGACCCAGCTCTATGGCGACCGCATGATGATTGCTAACGCCACCGGCTGCTCCTCGATTTATGGCGGCAACCTGCCCTCAACCCCCTACACCACCGATGCCAACGGGCGCGGGCCGGCGTGGGCCAACTCGCTGTTTGAAGATAACGCTGAGTTCGGGCTTGGCTTCCGCCTGAGCGTTGACCAGCATCGCCAGCGCGTTATGCGCCTGGTGGAGCAGTTTGCGGACGCGCTGCCCGCCGATCTGCTTGCCGACCTGCGTGCCGATGCCACGCCAGAGCTGCGCCGCGATCAGGTAGCGGCCCTGCGCAGTGCGCTGGGTGATGTGGAAGGCGCGCAGCAACTGCTGACCGATGCCGATGCGCTGGTCGAGAAGTCGATCTGGCTGATTGGCGGCGATGGCTGGGCTTACGATATTGGCTTTGGCGGCCTCGATCATGTGATGAGCCTGACCGAGAACGTCAATATCCTGGTGCTCGATACCCAGTGTTACTCGAATACTGGCGGCCAGGCTTCCAAAGCCACGCCGCTCGGTGCGGTGACCAAGTTTGGCGAGCACGGTAAGCGCAAAGCGCGCAAAGATCTCGGCGTCAGCATGATGATGTATGGTCATGTCTACGTTGCGCAGATCTCGCTCGGCGCACAGCTTAACCAGACGGTGAAAGCGATTCAGGAAGCGGAGGCTTACCCTGGCCCGTCGCTGATTATCGCCTACAGCCCCTGCGAGGAGCATGGCTACGATCTGGCGCTGAGCCACGATCAGATGCGCCAGCTGACCGCAACCGGCTTCTGGCCGCTCTATCGCTACGATCCGCGTCGCGAAGCGGAAGGCAAAATCCCGCTGGCGCTCGACTCCCGCCCACCGTCGGATGCGCTGGCAGAAACGTTGCTTAATGAGCAGCGCTTTAAACGCCTGAATGCGCAGCAGCCGGAGGTGGCTGAGCAGTTGTGGAAAGATGCAGCGGCAGATCTGCAAAAACGCTACGACTTCCTCGCGCAACTGGCCGGGAAAGCGGAAAAAAGCGCGGCTGAATAACGCGCAAAGCAAATAAAAGCCGCCGGTTGTCCCCCGGCGGCTTTTTTATGTCACTGTTTTGCATGACAACGGGCGGCAAGCTGGCTAATAATCACCACTCAACCCGGCGGCAAGGACATCTTCATGCGTCATCACCCTGTTACATCATCACGAATTGCCTCTGTGGGGTATGACCCGCAAAGCCGCACGCTGGAGATCCGCTTTCACGATAAGCGCACCTATCAATATCACGAGGTGCCCGAGCGCATTTTTACCCTTTTTCTTACCGTCGTGTCGAAAGGCCGCTTTTATGATGGCGTGGTGAAAGGCAAATATAAGGAAAAGCGCATCGCCTGAGCCACCCTTGCCAAGTGATAAATACCTGCCACAGGCGTAAATCATTGGTACAATCCCGCCCTAATCGCGTATCTCTGCCCGTGGTTTACCGACCGCTGGCGCAAAAAAACCGAATTGAGCCTTTTTCATGTCGCAAAATCAAGAAATTAGCAAAAAAGAACAGTACAACCTCAACAAGTTGCAGAAGCGTCTGCGCCGTAACGTCGGCGAGGCGATTGCCGACTTCAATATGATTGAAGAAGGCGACCGGATTATGGTTTGCCTCTCCGGCGGCAAAGATAGCTACACCATGCTGGAGATCTTGCGCAACCTGCAGCAGAGTGCGCCGGTCAACTTCTCGCTGATTGCGGTCAACCTCGATCAGAAACAGCCCGGCTTCCCGGAGCATATTCTGCCTGAGTACCTTGAAGCGCAGGGCGTCGAGTACAAAATCGTCGAAGAGAACACCTACGGCATCGTGAAAGAGAAGATCCCGGAAGGCAAAACCACCTGCTCGCTCTGCTCACGCCTGCGCCGCGGCATTCTCTACCGCACCGCAACCGAACTGGGCGCGACGAAAATTGCTCTCGGCCACCACCGCGACGATATTCTGCAAACGCTGTTCCTCAATATGTTCTACGGCGGCAAGATGAAAGGCATGCCACCGAAGCTGATGAGCGATGATGGCAAGCACATTGTTATCCGCCCGCTGGCCTACTGCCGCGAGAAAGATATTGAGCGCTTCTCCGAAGCCAAAGGCTTCCCGATTATTCCGTGCAACCTCTGCGGTTCGCAGCCGAACCTGCAGCGCCAGGTGATTGCCGATATGCTGCGCGACTGGGATAAACGCTACCCGGGCCGTATCGAAACCATGTTCAGCGCCATGCAGAATGTGGTGCCATCGCACCTGAGCGATATCAACCTGTTCGATTTCAAAGGGATCAAACACGGTTCGGAAGTGGTCAACGGCGGCGACCTGGCATTCGATCGCGAAGAGATCCCGACGCAGCCAGTTGGCTGGCAGCCGGAAGAGGATGATGCCCAGCTCGATGCGCTACGGCTGAATGTGATTGAAGTGAAGTAAAAAAAAGCCTCTCAGGTCACTCACTGAGAGGCTTTTTTAATGGCGCTGGCATTATTTCAGCAATCGCACACGGCAGGCTTTGCCTTTGATTTTGCCGTTTTGTAGCTGCTTCCACGCCTGGCGCGCCACGCTCTGTCGCACTGCGACATAAACATGCGCCGGATGGACGGTGATCTTGCCGATATCGGCCCCGTCCAGCCCCATCTCACCCGTTAACGCCCCCAGCACATCGCCCGGACGCATTTTGGCTTTCTTACCGCCATCAATGCATAGCGTGGTCATCTCTGCCGCCAGCGGCGCGATGGCGACATTGGCTGGCGCAGAAAGCCAGTTCAGCTTCAGGTGCAGCATCTCCGAGAGAATATTCGCCCGCTGCGCCTCTTCCGGTGCGCAGAGGCTAATCGCCAGCCCCTGATTCCCGGCGCGCGCGGTGCGCCCGATACGGTGAACGTGCACTTCCGGATCCCATGCCAGCTCATAGTTGACGACCAGCTCAAGGGATTTGATATCCAGACCGCGCGCGGCGACATCGGTCGCCACCAGTACACGGGCACTGCCGTTAGCAAAACGCACCAGCGTCTGGTCGCGGTCGCGCTGCTCCAGATCGCCATGCAACGCCAGCGCATCCTGGCCTGCGGCGTTCAGCGCATCGCACACTTCCTGGCAATCTTTTTTGGTGTTACAGAAGACCACACAGGAGGCCGGGCGGTGGACGCTCAGCAGTTTTTGCAACAGCGGGATTTTGCCGTGACGGGAGACTTCAAAAAATTGCTGCTCGATAGCGGGCAGATCGTCAACGGTATCGATCTCTACTGTTTCCGGGTTGCGCTGCACGCGCCCGCTGATAGCCGCGATGGCCTCCGGCCAGGTGGCGGAAAAGAGCAAGGTCTGGCGCTGTGCCGGGGCAAAGCGAATTACCTCATCAATGGCGTCGCTAAAGCCCATATCGAGCATGCGATCGGCTTCATCCATCACCAGCGTTTGCAGGTTCTCCAGCGAGATCGTGCTTTTTTGCAGATGATCCAGCAGGCGGCCCGGCGTGGCGACAATGATATGCGGCGCATGCTGCAATGAATCTCGCTGTGCGCCAAACGGCTGGCCGCCGCAGATCGTCAAAATTTTAGTGTTCGGCATCGAGCGCGCCAGACGGCGCAGTTCACTGGCAACCTGATCCGCCAGTTCGCGCGTCGGGCATAAGATCAGCGACTGGGTCTGAAAACGGCTGCTATCGATATGCTGTAACACGCCAAGACCAAACGCCGCTGTTTTACCGCTGCCGGTTTTTGCCTGCACGCGGACATCTTTTCCGGCCAGAATCAGGGGAAGCGCAGCAGCCTGCACGGGGGTCATGGTGAGGTAGCCCAGTTCGTTAAGGTTCTCGATCTGGGCGGCGGGCAGCATATTCAGTGTTGAAAAAGCGGTCAAAATAGAGTCTCGCGATAAAAGGCTTCGGTTCAGCAGGCGCGTATCCTCTCAGATCTGCCCCCTTAACGCGACAATTTAATCGGCTCTTCATCCGGCGGCGGATCCGGCAACGGCTGCGGTTTTGGGATCGGCTCCGGGATTGGCACCGGGTCGTTCGGCACGGGGTCGGGCGGCAGTGAATAGAGCGCGTTACGTAACGTCAGAGTAGCCATGGTGATCTCCACTTCAGCATTGTCGTTACTTTAAAGGTAGAAGCTCATGGCGCAGAGGCAAAAAAAAGCCGACTGATTAAGTCGGCATCGTACGAATCAATTGTGCTATGCAGTAATTCAAAAAAAGGAAGTAAGACAATATGGAGCGCAACGCCCATCGCTTGACGTTGCATTCACCTGCGACGTGAATATTGCCCTGAATAGGCGCGGCGTTTATTGACCTCGCTCAACTTAAGTGGCGTTTTAATGTTCAATTAATGTTAAAAAAGTTAAATTTTACAGCCATTTACTGCGATGCAGCCACCAGGTAACACCACCGATCAGCAGCGCTAACGCGGCGCAGAAGATGGCAAAACCTAAGTGCCAACCGCCGCCGGGAATGCCGCCAAGGTTGACGCCAAACAGCCCGGTTAAAAAGGTGCTGGGGAGAAAAACCATCGCCATCAGCGACATGGTATAGGAGCGCCGCGCAAGTGACTCCTGCATCACCTGGGTGATCTCGTCGGTCATCACGGCGGTACGCGCAATGCAGGCATCAATCTCATCCAGCCCGCGTCCGAGGCGATCGGCGATATCCTGCATGCGGCGGCGCTGATCGTCGCTCATCCACGGCAAACGTTCGCTGGCCAGCCGCGCAAAGACATCGCGCTGCGGCGCCATATAGCGACGCATGACAATTAACTGCTTGCGCAGCAGTGCCAGAATGCCGCGCGGCGGAACCTGCTGGTCGAGCAGGTCATCTTCGAGATCGATAATCCGGTCGTGAAGTGATTCAATAAACTCGCTGGCGTGGTCGGTGAGCGAATCGCAGACATCCACCAGCCAACCGCCGCAATCCGTTGGCCCGCTACCCTCTTCCAGTTCGCTGACGACATCATCCAGCGCCAGCACTTTTCGCTGTCGCGTCGAGACGATCATCCGCTCGTCCATATAAACGCGTACGGCAACCAGCTGATCGGGGCGTTCGTCGGTGCTGCCATTAATGCAGCGCAGCGTAATCAGTGTCCCTTCGCCCATGCGGCTCACTCTCGGCCGTAAACTCTCGCCCGCCAGCGCGTTACGCACGCTGTTCGGTAAGACGGGCGTCGTTTCCAGCCACTGCGCGCTCTCCTGGTTGGTGTAATTCAGGTGCACCCAGCAGGGTGTCTGAGCGGTGATCTCATCATCCGCTGCCAGCGGTTTGACGCCGCCTTTGCCGTCCAGCTGCCACGCGTAAACCGCGTCCGGCACCTGCAGGTCGGCTCCTTTAATGGCTTCCACTGCGCCTCCACATTCAGTCTTAGTTGATGACAGTCTAGCCATGCGTCAACGTTAAGCAATCATGGCGCTGAATTTGCTAACAAATTACGACGGATTGCCATAAAAAAAGCCCGCACTGCGGGCTTTTTATCCACTAAACGCCATTAAAACGAGTGCCAGTAATTCTCCTGGCCGCCACCGACCGCTGCTGAAAGCGGCGCCCGCTGCTTCTCTGGCTGCGCATCGCGTTGACGCGCAGGCGCTGTTTTTTCATCAGCCAGGCTAAATTTACTGGTGCGCTGCTGTAACTCTTCAACGCGATGTTTCAGTAGATCCGACGAGCCGGCAAGTTCATCAACCACCGATACGTTGCTTTGCGTAACCTGCTCCAGCTCCGCCAGCGCAAGGGTGATTTGCGCAATGCCCTTCTCCTGTTGCAGCGTGGAGACGGCAATCTCATCCATCAATTTACTGACAATGCTGGCACCGGAGACAATCTCCTGCATGTTCTGCCCGGCTTCGCTCACCACTGTCGCGCCCTGCGTAACGTTATCGGTCGTGACGGCAATCAGCGATTTGATGTTCTTGGCCGCCTCGGCGCTGCGGTGCGCAAGGCTGCGCACTTCGCCAGCAACCACCGAGAAACCTTTGCCGTGATCGCCGGCGCGCGCCGCTTCCACCGCAGCGTTCAGTGCCAGAATATTGGTCTGGAAAGCGATGCCGTCAATAATGGAGATGATTTCGCGCATCTGCTCCGCGCAATCGGTAATGGATTGCATATTCTTCGCCACCTGGCCCATCAACTGACCGCCGCGTTCAGCGCAGGAAGAGGCATCATTAGCGCGGGTGCTGGCAAGCCGCGTGTTATCGGCATTGTTTTTGGTACTGGAGGCCATCTCCTCCATGCTGGAGGCGGTCTGCACCAGTGCTGCGGATTGCTCTTCCGTTTTCACCGACAGATCGGCACTGCGTGAAGCGAGCTGGGCGGAAAGCCCGAGCGCATTATCGGAGGAGAGGCGTATCTCTTTGACCAGCACGGCAATACTGGCGGATAAGCTATTGATACCGGGAATTAAACGGCCGGCACAGTTATTACCAAACTCCGGAATAACAATCGACAGATTACCTGCCGTCACCGCCTCAATACTTCTCTTAACCGTATTAATTGGCGTCACCAGATACTGCGTTAAATATATCCATATTAACGCCAGCGAAATAATCGATACGATACTTACCGCAGCAATTAATGGGATATTTTTTGAGAGCACGATCACTATCGTATCAACGATAACAAAAGAGACCAGAAGGTAAAAAAATATAAAGGTACGAACGCTGAGATTTCTTAACATAATGAGACTCGCCAGAACACCGGAGGACGGTAGCCTCGTTATAACACTCGAAATCCGCTTTGACACGGCTAATTTAGCGCAATGCCAGGTTTGCCTTAAAGCGCCTTAGATTTTACTTAAGTGATATTAAATAACCTTAAAGCGGCCAGACAAGCAGCACAAAAGACCATAAACAGCGCAAAAACAGATCGCGGGTATAACAATATATCATATAAAAAGAGTTTAATTAGCGAGATAATTTTGGCGCACTACATATTTAATTTAGCCAGAATAAAGATTATCTAAATAATTAAAGGTTTGGTTTTTTATGCCGATATTAATATGTTCAATTCAGACAGCGATTTATTTAATAGCAAAATTAAACAGGCGCTGCTGCTTGTAAACAAGCCAGCATAACGCCTCTTTCGTTTTAAACGTGGTGCGGCAATCAGTGGATGCCAAGCCGCCAGGCAAAGTCGATCTCCTCTTTCAACTCACTATGGGAGAGCGTAAGCAGATCTTCAAACTCAAGTTTCAGCAGGTTCAGTCTCTTCAGGTATTCAGCCGGGGTGAGCGCGCTTTTGTCGCGACGCAGGTATTCGATGGCCAGTTCGGTAGGGTTGAGTGGGTTCGACATAACATCCTCTTGGTTGGTTAAAACATCAGCACTATAGCACAAATGACTGCTTGTTTTTTGACCAAAGTCGGAAAAATCTGCCGGAAACGCCCACTATACGCGGCCTGCGGGAAAAATGTAAAAAGGAGTTGCATGTTCAAATGATAAAGATTATCTTTCTCATTACTGAATAGTTGAGTAACCCACTCAACTATTCAGTACGACATTGCTCACATTGCTTCCAGTATTTTTTGCCCGCTCTCTGTAGCGGGCTTTTTTTTGCCCTTTGCGCATCTGCGGCTGCGTCTCCTTTTTTCCTCCATTGTGCCTCCACAATGCCTAACTAAAATTTTCGGCATACCTGCCCAGACAGGAAACATTCAGTAATCAACGACTTTCCCCCTTACCTCCCGTGATGTAAGGGGGATTTTTTTTATCAGTGCTTAATGATGTAGAGCGTACGGCTGTAGGCCACATCTTCCGGGTTGGTGATCGGGTAGCCCTTCAGCCACGGCTTGATCAACCGCGCGTTGGTGTACTGGTAAATCGGCGCGATCGGCGCTTTGCTGGCGATGATCTGCTCCGCTTCGTTGTAATCCGCATTGCGGGCTTCCGGCGTATTTTCCTGTGTCGCCTGGTTAAACGCTTTATCATAGGCTGCGTCGCTAAAACGCGGAATATTGCTGCTGCTGTTGGAGGTTAACACCGAGAGAAAGGTCGATGGCTCGTTGTAATCCCCGACCCACGAGGCGCGGATAACATCGAAATTGCCGCTGTTACGGCTGTCGATATAGGTTTTCCACTCCTGATTTTGCAGCTTCACCTCCGCACCGAGATTTTTCTTCCACATCGACGCCACCGCAATAGCAATCTTTTGATGGTTCTCAGAGGAGTTATAGAGCAGCGTCAGCTTCAGTGGCCGCTGCGGACCGTAACCCGCCGCCTGCAATAGGGTTTTCGCCTGCGCGTTCAACTCCGGCTGGCTCATCTGTTCAAACGGCGACGGCTTCGGCGTAAACCCGGCGGTGACATCCGGAGTAAAGCGCCACGCTGGTTTCTCGCCGCTACCCAACACTTTCTCGGCAATCACGCGGCGATCGATAGTTAAGCTCAACGCCAGGCGCACGCGCGCATCTGCCGTCGGCCCCTTCTGAGTATTGAAGGCGTAGTAATAGGTGCCCAGCTGCGGCGGCGTATAGACCTGGCCCGGGATCTCTTTTTGCAGCTTCTGGTAGAGGTTTTTCGGGAAAGATTCGGTGATATCAACGCCATTCGCCAGGTAGCGTTTGGTGGCGGCAGACTCCTGATTGATCGGCACAAAGGTCACCTTATTGATCACCGTTTTGCCATCGTCCCAGTACTGTTTATTGCGCGCCAGCTCCAGCTTTTCATTCACCACGCGGTTAGTCAGCACAAAAGCGCCGTTACCGACCAGATTGCCGGGACGCGTCCACTCTGCGCCGCTCTCGACGTTCTTCTTTTGCACCGGATAGAGGGCGAAACTGGCCGCAAGGTTCGGGAACCACGGCAGCGGTTTATCAAGCTGCACGCGCAGCGTTTTCGCATCCACCGCACTGACGCCCAGCTTATCGACCGCCATTTTGCCATCGGTGATCGCTTTCGCATTGCTGATGCCCGCTAAGGCTGCGAAGCCAGCAAAAGGCGATGTGGTTTGCGGGTTAACCAGCCGCTGCCAGCTATAGACAAAATCCTGCGCCGTGACCGGCGTGCCGTCGGACCAGCGGGCATCATCACGCAGCGTAAAGGTCCAGATGCGATTATCGCTGCTCTGCCAGCTTTTCGCCACGCCGGGAATGACTTCACCCTTCTCATTCTGATTGACCAGGCCTTCAAACAGATCGCGGATCACCTGAATTTCCGGCAGGCCAACCGCCTTTGCCGGATCGAGCGTTGCCGGCTCATCTTTGAGGTGGCGCACCACGTCTTGTTTTTCCGCAAGCGGGGTTCCCGGCGGCACATCCGCTGCAAACACGCTGACAGATAAGCCGCACAGCGCCAGCGCGCAGCAGAGTTTTGAAAATCGGTATGTCATGAAAGCCCCTTGTGATGTGCCACATCCCGCAAAAAAGATGCGGTAATTATTTGTTTTAGCTCTAAGGAATGCAAATTCATACATCAGGAAAATGATTTGCGTCGCACCGCTTTATATCCAACACTTGGTTTATTCAACGCAGAAACAGGTAAACCTATGCCAGCGACACGTCCGCGCTCTTTACGGGGAAACTTTGCCGACAGCCGTCAGCAGTATGGCGAGTCCCTACTCGGTGCCCCGCTTTTCTGGTTTCCGGCACCGCTGGCAACGGCAAAAAGCGGGCTGATTATTGCCGGTACGCACGGGGACGAAAATGCCGCCATGGTCGCCCTCTCCTGCGCCATGCGTACGCTCCAGAGCGATCTGCGCCATCATCACGTGGTGCTGGCGGTGAACCCCGATGGCTGTCAGCTCGGTTTACGCGCCAATGCCAACGGCGTCGATCTCAACCGTAACTTTCCGGCGGCAAACTGGAAGGCGGGCGATACCGTTTATCGCTGGAACAGCGCAGCGCCAGAGCGGGATGTGGTGTTGCAGACGGGAGCAGCTCCGGGTTCCGAGCCGGAAACCCGTGCGCTCTGCCAGTTAATTCATCGCCTGCATCCGGCGTGGGTGGTGACCTTTCACGATCCGCTGGCCTGCGTGGAAGATCCGCGCGAAAGCCCGCTTGGCGAGTGGCTGGCGCAGGCCTTTTCGCTGCCCTTAGTCAAAAGCGTCGGGTATGAGACGCCCGGCTCCTTCGGCAGCTGGTGTGCGGAGATCAACCTGCCCTGCATTACCATGGAGCTGCCGCCGGTCTCTGCCGATGCCGCCAGCGAAGATTATCTCGCGGCAATGACCTCGCTGCTTTGCTGGGATGCCGAAAGGTGAAGCTCACCGGTGGAGAAGCGCAGCGACGGCTCGACATCCACCGCCAGCCAGGTAGGGCCATCAAGATCGGCGAAGCGCACACCACTAATCAGCGGTAGCGCCGCTGCTATGGCGCGTGAGGTGCAGATCATGCAGCCGAGCATTAATCCGAAGCCGCGCTCGGCGGCTTCATGGGCCAGCGCCAGCGCTTCGGTCAGCCCGCCGGTTTTATCCAGCTTAATGTTGACCATCTCATAGCGCCCCTTTAGCGCTTCAAGGCTTTCACGCGTGTGGCAGCTCTCATCTGCGCAGATCGGTAGCGGGTGGATAAAGTTGATCAGCGCCGCGTCTTCGCCAGCAGGCAGTGGCTGCTCAAGCATCGCCACACCTAAATCAGCCAGCAGCTGGCAGCGTGCTGCCAGCCCTTCGCTGTGCCACGACTCGTTAGCATCGACAATCAGCGTTGCCTCTGGCGCAGCGGCGCGGATCGCCACAAGCCGCTCGCTAATAAGATGATCATCCAGTTTAATCTTCAGCAGCCGGGCGCCGGTTTCGCTCAGTGCCGCCGCGCTGGCGGCCATCTGTTCTGGTGTGCCAATCACCACCGTTTGCGCGGTAATGACGGTTTCCGGCAGGGTTACGCCGGTATAGTGCGCCAGTGAACGCCCCGCTTTGCGCGCCGCCAGATCCCACAGGGCGCAATCGACGGCATTGCGCGCCGCGCCGGGCGGCAACAGGGTTTGCAGCGCTTCACGGCTGAGGCGGTTTTGCAGCTGCGGCACAATGGTCATGATTTGTGCCATCACTGAGGCCTCGCTCTCGCCGTAGCGCGCGTAAGGGGTACATTCGCCAACCGCTTTGATCCCGTCCTCTTCCAGTTCGACCACCACCACTTTCGCTTCACTGCGCGCGCCGCGCGAAATCACAAACGGCGAATGCAGCGGCCAGTTTTCCTCATAAACGTTCACATTTCTCATACATGCTCCTTTGACGGAATGTAAACCAGTATAGATACGAAAATTGGTTTGCCGTGGTCTCGGACGATGGCATAAACTAGCGCCGACGTTAACTATATGTAAACAGGAAGCTATTATGTCGCAACTCGTTCATTTTCAGGGCAACCCGGTTCCCGTTGCTGGCGCTATTCCGCAGGTTGGCGCAAAAGCGCAGCCGTTCACGCTTGTCGCTAAAGATCTTTCCGATGTTGCGCTGAGCCAGTTCGCCGGTAAGCGCAAAGTGCTGAACATTTTCCCGAGCATCGATACCGGTGTTTGCGCCGCTTCCGTGCGCAAATTCAATCAGCTGGCGACAGAGGTGAACAACACCGTTGTACTGTGCATCTCTGCCGATCTGCCGTTTGCCCAGTCCCGCTTCTGCGGTGCGGAAGGCCTGAGCAACGTTATCACCCTCTCCACCCTGCGCGGTGCAGATTTCCTCGACAACTATGGCGTCGGTATCGCCGACGGCGCGCTGAAAGGCCTGGCTGCACGTGCGGTCGTGGTGCTTGATGAGAACGATACGGTCATCTTCAGCGAGCTGGTGAATGAGATCACCAACGAGCCGGATTACACCGCTGCACTGGACGTGCTGAAAGGCTAATCGCGTCTGGAATGAAACAGGCCGGATAAGCGCTTACCGCTATCCGGCCTTTTTTATCGCAACAACGTTACTCGTCGCTCTTCTTCTGGCTTAAGCCATACTCCCGCAGCTTGTTAGCAATCGCCGTATGCGAGACGCCTAAGCGCTTCGCCAGCTTGCGCGTGCTGGGGTAGTTTCGATAGAGCTGGGTTAACACCGAGCGCTCGAAGCGGCTGGTGATATCATCCAGCGATCCCTCCATCGCATCATCCCCGACCGGCACGGTGGCCGCATCGTAATCCGGCAGCTGGATATCCTGCGCGCGCAGTTCATACCCCTCCAGCTGGGTTAAGGCGCGATAGATAGCGTTTTTTAACTGGCGCACGTTGCCCGGCCAGTTATAGCGGCTAAGCAGCTGCGTCAAATCGTGGGCGAGTTTCGGCCGGGGCAGACCCTGTTCATCGGCAAAGCGCGCAACAAACAGTTCGGTCAGCGGCACGATATCCTGCGGGCGATCGCGCAGCGGCGGCAGATTGAGGGTCAGCACGTTCAGGCGATAGTAGAGATCTTCGCGGAACAGCCCCTTCTGCACCAGCTCGACGAGGTTACGCTGCGTGGCGCAGATGACCCGCACATCCACATGCACTTCGTGATCTTCGCCAACGCGACGGAAAGTACCATCATTGAGGAAACGCAGCAGTTTCACCTGCATACGCGGCGACATTTCGCCAATCTCATCCAGCAGCACTGAACCGCCGTTCGCCTGCTCGAAAAAGCCCTTTTTGCCTTCCGGCGCATGGCCAAACAGCTCGCTTTCGACAGACTCTTCAGGAATCGAGGCGCAGTTCAGCGCCAGATAGGGTTTTGCCGCGCGCGGGCTGGAAAGATGACAGGCATGCGCCAGCAGATCTTTCCCGGTGCCGGTATCGCCGGTAATCAGCAGCGGCGCGGTGAGGGTTGCCAGCTTGCGCGCCTGCTCAATAACGTGACGCATTTTCGGGCTGACAGCGACAATCTGGCTGAACGCGCTGACATCCTGCTGGGTGATATTTTGCAGCTGGCGGCCCATCCGCGCCGTCGAGCGCAGCATCACTACCGCGCCGGTCAGCACCGCCTCGCCGGTTTCCCCTTCCAGGTGCACCGGCGTGATCTCCATCAGGAAGTTTTGCCCGCCAATCACTACATGTTCGTTATGCGAATGCTGCGGATTGCCCTCCAGCCAGCGCTGGAAGTTGAAACCGGTGATTAATTGAGCCGCATTATGGTTGAGCAGCTTATCCGGCTGTTGCCCAAACAGCTGCGCGCTGGCGGCATTCGCCAGCTCGATTTTGCACTTCATGTCGAGCGACAGCACCGGTTCCGGCAGCGCTTCAAGCAGCGCGCTCATCGCGCGGTGTTCGCGCTCGGAGGGCATCCACAGCACGGTGCGGACGTCGGTGACGCCCTGAATACGGCGGATCTCCGCCATCAGGCTGCTGAAGCTGTTAAAGTCGAGCGCGGCGAAATTGAGGTAGATACGCCCGATGGGATCGATCTCAATGCCGCGCAGATCGATACCGCGCAGCACCAGCAGATCAAGTAATTCGCGTGTCAGACCAAGCCGGTCCTCACAAAAAACTTCAAGACGCATGGGAACCTTCACCCTTATTCATTCACGTAATGAAAGGATGATATGCCACTTAACGGTCGGCAGGAAGATGTCTGTCAACAAATATTGACAGCCTGCGGAAAAAAGCGGCGCGGCGGCGTAAAGATAAGCGCGCAGCGCCTGCTTTCTAACCGGCTGTGCCGGAAGATTTGCCTTTCTGTAGCGTCTCTTTGACCTGAGTGATCAGCTGACGGCGGAAATCGCCCAGCCGGGGTTTGTCACCATCGATCCACGGCAGCGGACGGCAAAGCTCCATCGCTTTAATACCGAGGCGCGCGGTAAGCAGACCGGCACCGATCCCCTGCGCTGCGCGGGCTGAGAGACGCGCGGCAAGATCCTGCGACATCCAGTCCATCCCCACTTCGCGCACCAGTTCGCTGGCTCCGGCAAAAGCCATATTCAGCAGCACCAGGCGAAAAAGACGCAGGCGGCTGTAATAACCCAGCTCAATACCATTGAGCGCGGCGATGCGGTTAATTAAGCGCAGATTGCGCCAGGCGATAAACGCCATATCGACCATCGCCAGCGGGCTGACGGCGATCATCAGCGTCGATTCCGCCGCCGAGCGGCTTATTTCACGCCGCGCCTGCGCATCCAGCACCGGCTGCACCAGGTGAGCGTAGAGCGTAACGATTTCGCGGTCGCTCTGGGTTTCATGGATCGCCGCGTACCAGCGCTGCAAGGCGGGATGAGACTTATCCAGCCCCGCCTGCTGCGCCAGTTTTTCGCAAAAGGCGCGCCCTTTGCCGGTGCCGTGGCTCTGCAACAGTTCGCGGGCTTCATCGCGCTCGTGCGCCCGCTGACGTAAACGCCATAGCCGCCGCCACTCGCTGGCAATCGATCCGACACCTGCGCCGACGATCAGCGTCCCCGCCGCGCAGCCGCCAAGGGCTACCCAGTCCTGGGTCTGCCAGGCATTCATCGCCCACTGCACGCCCTGACCAATCACGGTAATGCCTGCCAGCGCCAGCCCGGCGGTGACCATTTTGCGCCATAACGTGCGCTTCGGGCGCAGCGCGGCTTCAACCACCGCTTCCGCCTGCCCCTCTTCGGGCAGCTCCTCAACGGCGACTGGCGCAAACTTCTCGGCGGCGAGAGCGTCAAAGCGCTGCGCCTGTTTAAACTGCTCCTGTGCTGGCGTCTCCAGCGGCCCGGTGAAATCGATACGCGGTTTTAGCGGCTCGGTCATCGCAATTTATCTCCCAGTAAAAACTCCAGCGCGGCATCCAGCCGGATGTGCGGCAGCGGCGAATCGACATCCATCACCTGCGGGCGAAACGCCTCGAAATTGAAGCCCTGCTTCTCCCAGAATGCCTGCCCCGGCAAGCGCGCCGGCACTTCGCCCGGGTAGAAGGTGAGCGGCGAACCGTCGCTTAATCGGTGACCGCGTAACGCCGGAATCGTCTCGCCGTTAACCTCAATCAGGCCGCTCTGCGTCGCCTGAATGGAAGCCAGCCCCATGCAATCCATGCTGATGCCTTCAAAGGCGGCGTTTTGCCACGCGTCCTGAATCAGCTGTTGCAGGAGCGACACCATATTGGCGTGCTGATCGACGGTGATGTGATCCGCCTTGGTGGCGGCAAAGAGCAGCTTATCGATCACCGGCGAAAAGAGACGGCGAAACAGCGTCCGCTGGCCGTAGTGGAAACTCTGCATCAACTGAGTAAGCGCGAGGCGCATATCGTTAAAGGCCTGCGGGCCGTTGTTGAGCGGTTGCAGGCAGTCAACCAGCACGATCTGGCGGTCAAATTTCAGGAAGTGGTTTTTATAAAAGCCTTTTACTACGTGGTCGCAATAGTACTGATAGCGTTCACGCAGCATCCCGGCGTTGGTGTGCCTGTCGGCTTGCGCCAGCTTCGCTTCGCCGGTGCCGTCAACATCCGGCCACGGGAAAAACTGCAATGCCGGTGCACCTGCCATATCGCCCGGCAGCACAAATCGCCCCGGCTGGATAAAGTGCAGCCCTTCGCGCTTGCACTGATGAAGGTACTCAGTCCAGGCGGCGGCGATCTCCGCCAGCCGGTTCTCATCGGCGGGCGCGAGCGGATCGAGCCCGGCGCAGAGCGCGCGCCACTTCTCAGACCACGCCTGACGCTGCCCGGTAAGCAGGCCGGTCATCTGCCGCGACCAGCTCAGGTAATCCTGCGCCAGCATCGGCAGATCGAGCAGCCATTCGCCGGGGTAATCGACAATTTCCAGATAGAGTGTGGAAGTCTCTTTAAAGTGACGTAACAGCGAATCGCGGGAGCGAAAGCGCAGCGCGAGGCGGATTTCACTCACGCCGCGCGTCGGGGTTGGCCATACCGGCGGCGAGCCGTAAAGCTGGGCCAGCCCTTCATCGTAGGTAAAACGGGGAATACCGAAATCACGCTGGGGAACGCGTTTAACGCCGAGTAAGCGCTCTTCGCGCACCGCGCTGAACAGCGGCAGGCGCGCGCCCGTGTGAATGGAGAGAAGTTGATTAACCAGCGCGGTAATAAACGCGGTTTTACCGCTGCGGCTAAGGCCGGTCACCGCGAGACGGAGATGCTTGTCCATCCCGCGGTTGACCAGCGAGTTGAATTCGTTTCGTAATCGTTCCATCGCCATGCGTATGCGCCCTTAAATCCAGAAGAGTCCTGCTCACTATGAGATATGGGCGGCGACGCAGTTGTCAACGCTTGCGCGTAACAGGCTTGTTATCAAAGCGGCGGGAGAGCTTGTTCGCCGCGCGCTTGAGAAGCGGCTCAAGTGCGAATGCCAGCACCATTTTCAAGGGTCGACGGGCAACGGATTTTACCGCCCAGCCCGCCACGCCCGCAGGTCCAACGCGCAGTGCGGTCAGCAACATCAGTTTGCCGACCAGCTTCAGGCCGGGTTTGACATTGCGGTTAATCTGTTGCCAGTGTCGATTCATATTCACCTCTTAAAGCTGACGAAAACGGCTACGCAGCGAGAACGTATCGGATGTGACATAACGCTCCATCTGGCGCAAACGGCTCTCGCCGGCGGCCAGCTGCGCATCTACCGCATCCAGCAACTCGCTGTTGCTGGCGGGCACCTCACCTTCAGTGTAGTTATCCGGCAGCGGATCAAGCGCAAAATAGAGCGCGATATAGGCGACGACGACAAAGAAAAAGAGGCCAAACAGCATCGCCAGCACGGTGACGATACGCACCAGTCTGACCTGAATATCGAGATATTCCGCGATACCGGCGCAGACGCCGCCGAGCTTACCGCGCTGCGGAATACGCCATAATTTTTTATTCAGATTTAGGGTAGCCATCAGCGATCTCTCCAGTTTGGATGTTCTGCATCCAGAATATCTTCCAGCGCCTGAATGCGTTCGCGCATGCGCGTTGCTTCATCCGTCAGCTGCAGCAAACGTTGCTGCTCGTTCTGGTTAAGCGCACCGCGTGAAGCGCGGTTGTTGTAGTGCAGCCATAACCAGACCGGTAAAACAAACAGAATGAATAACGTCAGGGGTATAGCCAGAAAAAGCGTGCTCATGTGTACTCCTTACAGGGATGCCAGCGGCATCTTCTGATGCCGCCGCTCGTTATTATTGGTTGTCCTGTTTCATTCTGGCTTTCAGTTGCGCCAGTTGCTCGCTGATTTCATCATCTGCCTGCAGATCGGCAAACTGCTGATCCAGCGGTTTTTGCTTACTAAAACCGTGGCTTTCCGCTTCGGCTTCCATCTGGTCGATACGACGTTCGAAGGATTCGAAACGTGCCATCGCTTCATCCATTTTGCCGCTGTCGAGCTGACGGCGAACATCGCGCGAAGAGCTTGCCGCCTGGTGACGCAGGGTCAGCGCCTGCTGGCGGGCACGGGTTTCGCTCAGTTTGTTCTCCAGCTCGCCAACCTCTTTCTTCATGCGCGCCAGGCTTTCGTCAACCAGCGTCACTTCCTGCTCCAGCGTCTCGATAAGCGTGGTCACCTTCTGTTTTTCGATCAGCGCCGCACGCGCCAGATCCTCTTTCTCTTTACGCAGCGCCAGTTCGGCTTTTTCCTGCCATTCAGCCTGCTGCGCGCTCGCCTGCTCAATACGGCGCGTTAACTGTTTCTTTTCAGCCAGCGCACGTGCAGAGGTGGAACGCACTTCAACCAGCGTATCTTCCATCTCCTGAATCATCAGGCGGACCAGTTTTTGCGGATCTTCCGCTTTCTCCAGCAGCGAGTTGATGTTGGCGTTCACGATGTCGGCAAAACGAGAAAAAATACCCATAATCTAATCCTCTTGATTTCTGTTATCGGGCTGAGCCCTGCTGCCTGATTAATACAATCTCCGTGCCAACTTTTCATCTGATTGATTATAAAGGGAATAAATGATTTCACCTTAACCATAACTTAGACTAGAGTGGTTAAAGAGACCAACTTGTGGCGAATTTCATCATGGCAGAACAGAAAGATAACCTTCTTGGCGAAGCCAACAGCTTTATTGAGGTGCTGGAGCAGGTTTCCCGCCTTGCGCCGATCGATAAACCGGTGCTGATTATCGGCGAGCGCGGCACCGGTAAAGAGCTGATTGCCAACCGCCTGCACTACCTCTCCTCGCGCTGGCAGGGGCCGTTTATCTCCTTAAACTGCGCGGCGCTGAATGAAAACCTGCTCGACAGCGAGCTGTTTGGTCATGAGGCGGGCGCGTTTACCGGCGCGCAGAAGCGCCATCCTGGCCGTTTTGAGCGCGCCGACGGCGGCACGCTGTTTCTGGATGAGCTGGCGACCGCACCGATGCTGGTGCAGGAGAAACTGCTGCGGGTGATTGAGTATGGCGAGCTGGAGCGCGTCGGCGGCAGCCAGCCGTTACAGGTTAATGTGCGACTGGTGTGCGCCACCAACGCCGATCTGCCGCAGATGGTGCAGGAAGGAACGTTTCGCGCCGACCTGCTCGACCGGCTGGCGTTTGATGTGGTGCTGTTACCGCCGCTGCGCCAACGCCAAAGTGACATCATGCTAATGGCTGACCATTTCGCCATCCAGATGTGCCGCGAACTGCATCTGCCGCTTTTTCCGGGTTTCACCGGGCATGCCCGCGACGTGCTGATGAATTATGGCTGGCCGGGAAACATCCGCGAACTGAAAAACGTGGTGGAGCGATCCGTCTACCGTCACGGCAGTAGCGACACGCCGCTGGATACCATTATCCTCGACCCTTTCCGCCGCGATGTGAGTGAGAAAGCGCCAGCGCCGGGGCAAGAAAATAGCGCAACTTCGCTGCCCGAACTGCCGCTGGATCTGCGTCAGTTTCAGCTCGATCAGGAGAAAAGCCTGCTCGAGCAGAGCCTGCAACAGGCAGAATTTAATCAGAAACGGGCGGCAGAGCGGCTTGGTTTAACCTATCACCAGCTACGCGCCCTGCTGAAAAAGCATCAAATACGCTGAAATCGTCGACAATAACAGCAGTTGTCCGCAGACATTTGTACGTAGCCCAGGTAAGTGCGATACACTTTGCCCATTACTTTAAAACCGTTGAAAAAATCATGCGTCTGGTTTTCTCTTCCCTGCTTTTCACCGCACTGCTGGCGACCGATACGGCTCAGGCTGCGCCTGCGGCCACGTCAGATATCCGCGAAAGCGGCTTTGTCTATTGCGTGAATGGCCAGGTTAATACCTTTAACCCGCAGAAAGCGAGCAGCGGGCTGATTGTCGACACCCTCGCTGCGCAGCTTTATAGCCGCCTGCTGGATGTTGACCCTTATACTTATCGTCTGGTGCCGGAGCTGGCGGAAAGCTGGGAGGTGTTGGATAACGGCGCGACCTACCGTTTTCGCCTGCGCAGCGGCGTCAATTTCCAGCATACCGCGTGGTTTACCCCCACCCGCACGCTGAATGCTGACGACGTGGTCTTTACCTTCCAGCGCATTTTCGATCGCCACCATCCGTGGCATAACGTCAATGGCGACAGCTTCCCCTATTTCGACAGCCTGCAATTCGCCGACTCGGTGGAGAGCGTGCGCAAGCTGGATAACCGTACCGTCGAGTTTCGCCTGAAAAAACCGGATGCCTCCTTCTTATGGCACCTTGCCACCCATTACGCTTCGGTGATGTCGGCAGAGTACGCCGCGCAGTTGCAAAAAATTGACCATCAGGAGCTGATTGACCGCCAGCCGGTCGGCACCGGGCCATTCCAGCTGGATGAGTATCGCGCCGGGCAGTACGTTCGGTTACAACGTCACGAAAAATTCTGGCTCGGCAAACCGCTGATGCAACAGGTGGTGGTCGATCTCGGCTCGGGCGGCACCGGACGTTTATCGAAACTGCTCACCGGCGAGTGCGATGTGCTGGCATGGCCTGCTGCCAGCCAGCTGACCATTTTGCGTGACGACCCGCGGCTGCGTTTAACCCTGCGCCCGGGAATGAACATCGCCTACCTGGCGTTCAATACCAACAAACCACCGCTCAATAACCCGGCGGTGCGCCACGCGTTAGCCCTGTCGATCAATAACCAGCGCCTGATGCAGTCGATTTACTACGGCACGGCGGAGACTGCGGCGTCGATCCTGCCCCGCGCGTCGTGGGCGTACGATAACGATGCCAAAATTACCGAATATGACCCGAAACAGGCGCGCGAGCGCCTGAAAGCGCTGGGGCTGGAGAACCTCACCCTGCAACTGTGGGTGCCAACCAGCTCGCAGCCCTGGAACCCCAGCCCGCTGAAAACCGCCGAGCTGATTCAGGCAGATATGGCGCAGGTGGGTGTAAAAGTGGTGATCGTGCCGGTTGAGGGGCGCTTCCAGGAGGCGCGCCTGATGGACATGAATCACGATTTGACGCTTACCGGCTGGGCCACGGACAGTAACGATCCGGACAGTTTCTTCCGCCCGCTGTTGAGCTGTGCGGCGATTGATTCACAAACCAACTTTGCCCACTGGTGCCAGCGCGAGTTTGATGAGGTGCTGCAAAAAGCGCTCGCCTCGCAGCAGCTGGCGTCGCGCATCGATGAGTATGATGAGGCCCAGCAGATCCTCGCCCGCGAACTGCCGGTGCTGCCGCTCGCCTCCTCCCTGCGCTTGCAGGCATACCGGTACGATATTAAAGGCCTGGTGCTGAGCCCCTTTGGCAGCGCCTCTTTCGCTGGCGTGTCGCGGGATAAAAAAGAGGTGTCGCCGTGATTATTTTTACTTTGCGTCGTTTGCTGCTGCTGCTGGTCACCCTCTTTTTACTGACCTTTGTCGGCTTCAGCCTGAGCTACTTTACCCCCCATGCGCCCTTGCAGGGCGCGACGCTGTGGAATGCGTGGATCTTCTGGTTTAACGGCCTGCTGCACTGGGATTTTGGCGTCTCAAGCATTAACGGACAGCTGATCTCCGAGCAGTTACAGGAAGTTTTCCCGGCGACCATGGAGCTCTGTATCCTCGCCTTTGGCTCGGCGTTACTGGTCGGTATTCCGGTGGGAATGCTGGCAGGGGTCATGCGTGGTCGCTGGCAGGATAAAGCCATCAGCGCCGTGGCGCTGCTCGGCTTCTCCATTCCGGTCTTCTGGCTGGCGCTGCTGCTCACCCTCTTCTTCTCTCTCAATCTCGGCTGGCTGCCGGTCTCCGGGCGTTTTGATCTGCTGTATGAAGTGAAAACCGTCACCGGTTTTTCGCTGATTGATGCCTGGATTTCCGACTCGCCGTGGCGCGATGAGATGCTGATGAGCGCCCTGCGCCACGTCATCCTGCCGGTGGTGACGCTGGCGGTGGCACCGACCACCGAAGTGATCCGCCTGATGCGTATCAGCACCATTGAGGTCTTTGAGAAAAACTACATTAAAGCAGCGGCGACGCGCGGTTTGTCCCGCTTTACCATTCTGCGCCGCCATGTGCTGCACAACGCCCTGCCGCCGGTGATCCCGCGTCTGGGGCTGCAATTCTCCACCATGCTGACGCTGGCGATGATCACTGAAGTGGTCTTTAGCTGGCCGGGGCTGGGCCGCTGGCTGATCAACGCTATCCGCCAGCAGGATTATGCCGCGATCTCCGCTGGCGTGATGGTTATCGGTTCATTAGTGATTATCGTCAACGTGCTCTCCGATATTCTTGGCGCGCTGGCGAACCCGTTAAAACATAAGGAATGGTATGCCTTACGATAGCGTCTACAGCGAAAAACGTGCGCCCGGCGCGCTGCGTACCGCGTGGCGCCACTTTTATGGCGATCCCACCGCGATGATCGGCCTTTATGGCTGCGGCGCGCTGGCGCTGCTCTGCCTGTTCGGTCACTGGTTCGCCCCTTACGGCATCGACCAGCAGTTTCTCGGCTACCAGCTTCTGCCGCCGTCGTGGTCGCGCTACGGCGATGTGTCCTTTTTCCTCGGCACCGACGATCTTGGCCGCGATGTGTTAAGCCGCCTGCTGAGCGGCGCGGCGCCTACCGTTGGCGGCGCCTTTCTGGTTACGCTCGCCGCCACGGTGTGCGGGCTGCTGCTCGGCGTTTTTGCCGGAGCGACGCACGGCCTGCGCTCGGCGGTGCTGAACCATATTCTCGATACTCTGCTTTCGCTGCCAACGCTGCTGCTGGCGATTATTGTCGTCGCCTTTGTCGGCCCGCATCTCTCCCATGCGATGTTTGCCGTCTGGCTGGCGCTTTTGCCGCGCATGGTGCGTTCGGTCTACAGCCTGGTGCATGACGAGCTGGAAAAAGAGTATGTTGTCGCCGCCCGTCTTGATGGCGCGTCGACGATGAATATTTTGTGGTACGCGATTCTGCCGAATATCACTGCCGGTATGGTGACGGAGATTACCCGCGCGCTGTCGATGGCGATCCTTGATATTGCCGCGCTGGGCTTTCTCGATCTCGGCGCGCAGCTCCCCTCCCCGGAGTGGGGCGCGATGCTGGGCGATGCGCTGGAGCTGATTTATGTTGCACCGTGGACGGTGATGCTGCCGGGCGCGGCGATTATGGTGAGCGTGCTGCTGGTTAACGTGCTGGGTGACGGCATCCGTCGCGCCATCACTGCGGGGGTGGAGTAATGCCGCTTCTTGATATCCGTAACCTGACCATTGAAGTCAAAACCGGTTCTGAATGGGTAAAAGCAGTCGACCGCGTCAGCCTGACCCTTGCCGAGGGTGAGATTCGCGGGCTGGTGGGTGAGTCCGGATCCGGTAAGAGCCTGATAGCGAAAGCGATCTGTGGCGTTACCAAAGATAACTGGCGCGTCACGGCGGACCGTATGCGCTTTGATGATATCGACCTGATGCGCCTCTCGGCGCGCGAGCGGCGCAAGCTGCTGGGCCACAACGTGTCGATGATTTTCCAGGAGCCGCAATCCTGTCTCGATCCCTCCGAGCGGGTCGGCAAGCAGCTGATGCAAAACATCCCGCGCTGGACCTTTAAAGGCAAGTGGTGGCAGCGCATGGGCTGGCGCAAACGCCGGGCGATTGAGCTGCTGCACCGCGTCGGCATTAAAGATCATAAAGATGCGATGCGCAGTTTCCCTTATGAGTTGACGGAGGGCGAGTGTCAGAAAGTGATGATCGCCATTGCGCTGGCCAACCAGCCGCGTCTGCTGATTGCTGATGAGCCGACCAACGCCATGGAGCCGACCACCCAGGCGCAGATTTTCCGCCTGCTTGATCGGCTGAATCAGAACAACAACACGACCATCATTTTGATCAGCCATGATTTGCAGATGCTGAGCAAATGGGCCGATCGTATCAATGTGATGTACTGCGGGCAGACGGTTGAGACTGCGCCGAGCGAAGATCTGATCGCCACGCCGCATCACCCCTATACCCAGGCGCTGATCCGCGCGATTCCCGACTTTGGCAGCGCGATGCCGCACAAAAGCCGCCTGAATACACTGCCAGGCGCGATTCCGCTGCTTGAGCAGCTGCCGATTGGCTGCCGCCTCGGGCCGCGCTGCCCCTATGCTCAGCGCAAATGTATCGAAACGCCGCGGCTTGCAGGACCGCGTAATCACCTGTTTGCCTGCCATTTCCCGCTGAATATGGAGAGTGAGTGAGATGGTTGAAACCTTGCTTGAAGTGCGCAACCTGAGCAAAACCTTCCGCTACCGCACTGGCTGGTTCCGCCGCCAGACCGTGGAAGCGGTCAAGCCGCTCAGCTTTACCCTGCGTGAACGGCAGACGCTGGCGATTATTGGCGAGAACGGCTCCGGAAAATCGACGCTGGCGAAAATGCTGGCGGGAATGATTGCCCCTACCGCCGGTGAACTGGTGATTGACGATAAGCCGCTGCATTACGGCGATTACACCTTCCGCAGCCAGCATATCCGCATGATTTTTCAGGATCCGACCACCTCGCTTAACCCGCGCCAGCGCTTGTCGCAGATCCTCGATTTTCCACTGCGCTTGAATACCGATCTTGATCCGGAAGCGCGGCGTAAACGCATCCTGGAAACCCTGCGTATGGTCGGCCTGCTGCCGGATCATGTCAGCTACTATCCGCACATGCTGGCACCGGGGCAGAAACAGCGCCTTGGGCTGGCGCGCGCGCTAATCTTGCGCCCGAAAGTGATTATTGCCGATGAGGCGCTGGCCTCGCTCGATATGTCGATGCGTTCGCAGTTAATCAACCTGATGCTGGAATTACAGGAGAAACAGGGTATCTCTTATATTTATGTCACCCAGCATATCGGCATGATGAAACATATCAGCGATCAGGTGCTGGTGATGCATCAGGGGGAAGTGGTGGAGCGCGGCAGCACTGCCGATGTGCTCGCCTCGCCGCTGCACGATCTCACGAAACGCTTAATTGCCGGCCACTTTGGCGAAGCATTAACCGCCGACGCCTGGCGAAAAGACCGCTGAGACCAAACCTTTCAGTGGTCGGATTAACGGAGACGGCGACTCATGATAGAATCGCCGCGTTTTAACGACGCTCGCCCCAACAGAGCCGCGAGCGCCACAACAATGAATATAAGGATTAAAGCTATGGGTTTTCTTTCCGGTAAGCGCATTCTGGTGACTGGCGTAGCCAGCAAACTCTCCATCGCATACGGCATCGCACAGGCTATGCATCGCGAAGGCGCAGAGCTGGCGTTCACCTACCAGAACGACAAGCTGAAAGGCCGTGTTGAAGAGTTTGCCGCCCAGCTGGGTTCCAGCATCGTGCTGGAGTGTGATGTGGCGCAAGATGAGAGCATCGACGCCCTGTTTACTGACCTGGCGAAAGTCTGGCCAAAATTTGACGGCTTCGTGCACTCCATCGGTTTCGCACCGGGCGATCAGCTGGACGGCGACTATGTTAACGCCGTAACCCGTGAAGGCTTCAAAATCGCTCACGACATCAGCTCCTACAGCTTTGTAGCGATGGCTAAAGCCTGCCGCGAAATGCTGAACCCGGGCTCCGCGCTGCTGACTCTCTCTTACCTGGGCGCAGAGCGCGCTATCCCGAACTACAACGTGATGGGTCTGGCGAAAGCCTCTCTGGAAGCGAACGTGCGCTATATGGCGAACGCGATGGGTCCGGAAGGCGTGCGTGTCAACGGCATCTCCGCCGGTCCAATCCGCACCCTGGCAGCTTCCGGTATCAAAGACTTCCGTAAAATGCTGGCACACTGCGAAGCAGTTACCCCGATCCGTCGCACCGTGACCATCGAAGACGTCGGCAACTCTGCGGCATTCCTCTGCTCTGACCTCTCTGCCGGTATCTCCGGTGAAGTGGTTCACGTCGACGGCGGTTTCAACATCGCTGCGATGAACGAGCTGGAAATCAAATAATTCCCCAATGCCCCTTCTGCCGAAGGGGCGTTTTTTTATGCCTTTCTGATATTTGTTATCACCTAACAATCTTTTATCCCGCCTCCCCCTTACGCCAGGATTAAGCAGCACCACCGATCCGGCAAGCTAAGACCTGACGTCGTCCCCGGATCGCCACTTTGAGACCAAGGAACGACCATGGAACAACGCCGGATTGCAGGCAAAAGCCACTGGTATCATGAGACCCAGTCAAGCGCCAGCCGGGTACACGCGCTACCGTTGGTTCCCGAAGCCGCTACCGTTAATGACCCCTTTCTGCTCGACCTCACTGTGCCGGATGATCTGTATGGCGATGTCGAGGCCATTGCCGCGCCCGCACGCAAACTTTACGCCCTGCTCTTTCCGCAGCGGGTACAGACGACGCGGCTGCGCACCTTCAGCGCCTACGATCGGCTCAGCACCGCGCTCACCGTGGCGCAGGTGTTTGGCGTCCAGCGTTTGTGCAACCACTACGCCGCACGGCTCGCGCCCCTCGCAGCACCCGACTCATCGCGCGAGAGCAACTGCCGGCTGGCGCAAATTACGCAATATGCGCGTCAGCTTGCCGCTTCGCCGTCCGTGATTGATACCCGGGCCCGCCAGCAGCTCGAAGAGGTGGGCCTGACGCTGTTCGATATTGTGCTTTTCAATCAGATTGTCGGGTTTATCGCCTTCCAGGCGCGGGTGCTCGCTATTTTGCAGGCGCTGCTCGGGCAACCGGTGCGCTATATTCCCGGCATGGAGACGCAGCCGCCTGCCGACGCGAGCCTGTTTGCCGATGAAAATGCGGGCTGGCAACCGGCGATTGAGGGGGTTGATCCCCGCGTTTCAAACGCCGCGCAGATGGGCTCCCTTGCCCACTGGCAACCCCTGCCCGAGCTGCGCCAGCTTGCGCCGCTACTGGCGCACGAGCATCTGCTGCTTAACGAGCTGGGCGAGATTTGCCAGCAGGTGAACGCCATTACGCCGAATAAAACGCTGGGCTGGCTGGTCGGGGCCTCTACAGCGCGGATCAATGGCAGCACCGGCTGTTTTGCTGAACGGCTGCAGCGCGGCGTTCACGCTGCCGGATTGCGGGAAGCGCTGCGCCAGGGCGAACCTGCCCTCAGCGCCTTTCTGGCGGATAACGATAAAGAGCGCGCGCTGGTGCAAGCGGTGCAGGTGCTGACCTGCGCGCCAGACAGATTCAGCCCCGCTCAGCTTGCAGCACTCTCAGATGCGGGTTTTAGCCCTCAGGCCGCATTCAGCCTGCTGCTGCGCTGTGCCCTGTGCGGCTGGATCAACCGGCTTAAGATCGCTCTCGGCGAGCCTGCGGCGTAAGGCTATAAACCGGGCGGCGCGCAGGAGATTTTGCTGAAACAGCGCTTGCTGCAACAGGCGGAATCGCGTAAAACTGTCAGCCGCTCTTTTAGCCACGAAAATAGATGATTATGCTCCAGGATAACCCGCTGCTCGCGCAGCTTAAACAGCAGCTCCACTCTCAGACACCGCGTGCAGAAGGTGTTGTTAAAGGCACCGAGAAAGGCTTCGGATTTCTGGAAGTCGATGCTCAAAAAAGCTATTTCATCCCGCCGCCGCAGATGAAAAAAGTGATGCACGGCGATCGGATTGTTGCCGTTATTCACACGGAAAAAGAGCGCGAAAGCGCGGAGCCGGAAACGCTGGTCGAGCCTTTTCTGACCCGTTTCGTAGGCAAAGTGCATAAGAAAGATGACCGCCTGTCGATTGT
Organism: Kosakonia sp. S57; assembly: GCF_016516575.1. NCBI lineage: Bacteria > Pseudomonadati > Pseudomonadota > Gammaproteobacteria > Enterobacterales > Enterobacteriaceae > Kosakonia > Kosakonia sp. S57. The sequence continues at coordinate 250,455 of NZ_JACVUL010000003.1, forward strand.
GCCGGATCATCCTTTACTCAAAGACTCCATCCCCTGCCGCGCCGCGCGTGGCGTGGAGCATGATTTTAAAGAGGGTGACTGGGCGGTCGCCGAGATGCGCCGTCACCCGCTGAAAGGCGACCGCGGCTTCTACGCGGAACTCACGCAATTTATCACCTTCTCCGATGACCACTTCGTGCCGTGGTGGGTAACGCTTGCCCGTCATAACCTCGAAAAAGAGGCGCCAAACGGCGTGGCAACAGAGATGCTCGATGATGGCCTGCAGCGTGTCGATCTGACCGCGCTTGATTTCGTCACCATCGACAGCGCCAGCACCGAAGATATGGATGATGCGCTTTACGCCGAAGAGCTGGCGGATGGCAAGCTGCAGCTGACCGTGGCGATTGCCGATCCTACCGCGTGGATTGCCGAAGGTAGCAAGCTTGACGATGCGGCGAAAATTCGCGCCTTCACCAACTACCTGCCGGGCTTCAACATTCCGATGCTGCCGCGCGAACTCTCTGACGATCTCTGCTCCCTGCGCGCGAACGAAGTGCGTCCGGCGCTGGTCTGCCGCATGACGCTGGACAGCGACGGCACGATCGAAGAGAACATTGAGTTTTTCGCCGCTACCATCGAATCAAAAGCCAAACTGGCCTATGACGATGTCTCTGACTGGCTGGAAAACCGCGGCGAGTGGCAGCCTGTTAATGACGCCATCGCCTCGCAGATCCGTCTGCTGAAACGCGCCTGCGATTTGCGCGGCCAGTGGCGTCAGACCCATGCGCTGGTGTTTAAAGACCGCCCGGATTACCGTTTTGTACTGGGCGAGAAAGGCGAAGTGCTGGATATCGTTGCCGAGCCGCGCCGCATTGCCAACCGCATCGTTGAAGAGTCGATGATTGCCGCTAACATCTGCGCCGCGCGCGTGCTGCGCGACAAGCTGGGCTTTGGTATCTACAACGTCCATTTAGGTTTCGACCCGGCGAACAGCGAGCAGCTGGTGGCGATGCTGAAAACCCACGGCGTTGAAGTGAATGCTGAAGAGGTGCTGACGCTGGAGGGCTTCTGCAAACTGCGCCGTGAACTCGACGCGCAGCCTTCCGGCTTCCTCGACAGCCGCATTCGTCGCTTCCAGTCCTTCGCCGAAATCAGCATCAATCCAGGCCCGCACTTCGGCCTGGGGCTGGACGCTTATGCGACCTGGACCTCGCCGATCCGTAAGTATGGCGATATGGTCAACCACCGCCTGCTGAAAGCGATCATCAAAGGTGAAACGCCGGTGCGTCCGCAGGATGAGACTACCGTGCAGATGGCGGAACGCCGTCGCCTGAACCGCATGGCCGAGCGTGATGTCGGCGACTGGCTGTATGCCCGTTTCCTGCAAAACAAAGCCGGCACCGACACCCGTTTCGCGGCAGAGATTATCGATGTCAGCCGCGGCGGTATGCGCGTGCGCCTGGTGGATAACGGCGCGGTCGCCTTTATCCCTGCCCCGTTCATTCACGCCGTGCGTGATGAGCTGGTGTGTAGCCAGGAGAGCGGCACCGTGCAGATCAAAGGCGAAGCGGTGTTCAAAGTGACGGATGTCATTGATGTCACCATCGCCGAAGTGCGGATGGAAACCCGCAGCGTGATCGCCCGTCCGGTGATGTAACGCTTCTACGCTCCTTCCCGTTCGGGAGGGAGCGCTTTTCTGGCAATATATCGCGCATTTTTAAGCACTTTCCCTCCCACAAATAGCGAAAACCGACCACACTTCTCATCATGCAGCGGTTTGTTTACCGCCCACATTTGCGTGCGGCAGCCGTCTCTGCTTTTCCACACCAGGTAACGCTTTACTCAACACTCCTATAAAAACAATACGTTAACGGAGATCCGCCTTGTCATTAATGGCGGTTGTCGGTCATCAACAGGTGCCCGTCCTGTGGCGGGTAGGTTGGGAGAACGCATGAGAGAGACGCAGGAACAGAGCGTGCTGTTTCGCTATCTGGGTTCACACAGTCCTTACTGGCGGCTTACGGCTGACAGCAATGCCCTGCATTTCGCCCCTGAAGAGCATGCCGATACGACGCAGGTGGTCGCGCTGACCGATGAGCAAGCGGCGCAGATCCGCGCGATGACGGTGATCACCTCCAGCCTGACCATGCCCCTCACCCTGTTTGGCGAAGAGGTGACGGTTCACCTTGTCGGGCGGAAAATTACCCGTAACGCCTGGGCGGGTAGCGCATCGGCATGGGACGATACCCAGGCTGTCGCTCGCGATCTGGTGCAGGGTCTCTCCTTTGCAGAGCAGGTGGTGTCGGAAGCCAATTCAGTGATTGTGATCCTCGACCGGCTGGGCAACATTCAGCGTTTTAACCGCCTGAGCGAAGAGTACACCGGTCTGAAAGAGCATGAGGTGATTGGGCAGAACGTCTTTAAGCTGTTTATGAGCCGCAGCGAAGCGGCGGCCTCAAAGCGCAATATCACCCAGTTTTTCCGCGATGGATCTTCTTATGAAGTGGAGCGCTGGGTAAAGACGCGCAAAGGCCAGCGGCTGTTTATCTTCCGTAATAAGTTTGTGCACAGCGGCAGCGGCAAAAACGAGGTTTACCTCATCTGCTCCGGCACCGACATTACCGAGGAGCGCCACGCCCAGGAGCGGCTGCGGGTGCTGGCGAATACCGATACCGTTACCGGTTTACCCAATCGCAACGCTATCCAGGATCGCATCAGTGATGCGATTGCCGCACGCGGCGACACCCAGGTCGGCGTGGTCTATCTCGACCTCGATAACTTTAAAAAAGTGAACGATGCCTACGGGCATATGTTTGGCGACCAGCTGTTGCAGGCCGTTGCGCTGGCCATATTAGGCTGTCTTGATGAGGGCCAGGTGCTGGCGCGGCTTGGCGGCGATGAGTTTATCGTGCTGGCGACGAATACCTCGCAAATGGCGCTGGAAGCGATGGCCTCGCGCATTTTGTGCCGACTGCGCGCGCCGTTTCGCATCGGGCTGATTGAGATCTACTCCGGCTGCTCGATTGGTATCGCCCTCGCCCCTGAACATGGCAACGATCGCGAAAATCTGATCCGCAATGCCGATACTGCGATGTATACCGCCAAAGAGAACGGTCGCGGCAAGTTTTGCGTGTTTTGCGCCGAGATGAACCAGCGGGTATTTGAGTACCTTTGGCTCGATACCAACCTGCGCAAGGCACTGGATAAAGAGCAACTGGTGATTCATTACCAGCCGAAAGTGAACCGGGATGGCGAAGTGCGCAGCCTCGAAGCGCTGGTGCGCTGGCAGTCGCCCGAGCGCGGGCTGATCCCACCGCTCGATTTTATCTCCTACGCCGAAGAGTCCGGCCTGATTGTGCCGCTCGGCCGCTGGGTAATGCTGGATGTGGTACGGCAAGTGGCGCAATGGCGCGACCAGGGGATTAACCTGCGTGTGGCGGTGAATGTCTCTGCCCGACAGCTGGCCGATCAGACCATCTTTAGCGATCTGAAACGGGCGCTCAGCGAGCTTCATTTTGCTGACTGCCCGATTGATGTTGAATTGACCGAAAGCTGCATTATCGAAAACGAAGCGCTGGCGCTCTCGGTGATCCAGCAGTTCAGCGCGTTGGGATCGCAGGTGCATCTGGATGATTTTGGTACCGGTTACTCCTCACTGTCACAACTGGCGCGCTTTCCCCTTAACGCCATCAAACTCGATCAGAGCTTTGTGCGCGATATCCATCAACAGCCGATTTCGCAATCGCTGGTGCGCGCCATTGTCGCAGTGGCGGCGGCGCTTAATCTGCAGGTGATTGCTGAAGGGGTGGAGAGTGCGCAGGAGGATGCGTTTTTGACCGACAATGGCGTCCATGAGCGGCAGGGGTTTCTGTTCGCCAGACCGATGCCCGCTGCCGCGTTTGAACGTTGGTTTACACGCTACCAGCCACGCAAGGCGCGTTAACCGGCTTTACTGAGCGCAACCGCCGTATGGCGGTTTTGCAACAGCACCAGGCGCTCCATATAGGCGATATCTTTCGCTTGCAGGCAGAAGGCGGCATCTACCCAATCTTCCGTGATATCCATTAGCTCACTGCGTGGCAGTTGCAGCACGCGCTGGCGCGCCCTGAGCATGGCACGCACGCCATTCAGGCGCGGTTGCAGCGTATCGATAAAGGTACGCACGGCCATAAAGCCTTGTCCCTCTTCAAACGCGATATCGACCAGCCCTTTTGGCGCATACCACTCCGCCGAATGGGACTCCCCTTTGTAGATAAGCTCTTCAGCCAGTTTCATCCCCGCACGGCGGGCGACCAAAGAGTAGGCTCCCATGCCGGGAAAGAGGTTAAAGGCGATCTCCGGGAAACCGAGACGCGCATCGCGTTGCGCCAGCACAAAATGGTGCGCCAGCGCGGCTTCGAATCCACCGCCGAGCGCGCTCCCTTCGATCATCGCCAGCGAAATTGCGCCGGTGTCAAAACCGCGTGAAGCGGCATGCACACAGTCAACGCAGGCGCGGGCATAAGCGCGCAACGCTTCTCGCCGCCCGTTTTTGATGCACTCGACAAAAAAGTGCAGATCGCCGCCGGTGTTGAACATACCGGGAACCAGCGATCCGGTGACCCAGAAGTCGACGGCAAATCCGCTCTGCCTGACCAGCCAGGAGAGGTTCATGATCTCCTCAATCAGTTGGTGGTTGAAGCAGGGTCGCGGCCTGGCGCGCAGCATCATCCACACGGTGCGCCGCTCCTCTTCGTAAAAACCTGAGAGTTGCGTGAAACGTTGTTCATCGGTAAAGAGTTTGCAGGTCGGTTGATTACTTATCGTCATTGCGTATTCCTCCAGATAGTGCGCGTTGCGCGCCTGAAAAGACTACGTCACGCGCTGAACCGACCACGGGCGGAGGGATGAATATATACTTCATGCAGAGAAGCCGTTGAGATGTGGTTTTTTCCCTTCTCTTTTTAAACGCTTTTCTGCATCATTGAATTTATTCGTTTTTCGATATGAAGGTGAAGGTATGGCAGAGATCGATGTAAAACAGCTGGCCGCCCGGATCGATACCGTGCTTGATATTCTGGTGGCCGGAGATTATCAGTCCGCTATCCGTAATCTGGAAATTCTGAAGACGGAGTTGCGGGATATCGATAACAGCGACCAGCCCCCCCACTCAGGCACGCAGAAAACGCCCTGGGAAATTTAAGTAATCTCTTTTCGCCATGACGCGGCAGCCGGGAATGCCACCGCAGTCGTGGCGATTTACATTCGCGCGAAAGATAAAAAGTGTGGCTATGAATTCCCGACAACAACTTATTTTGCAAACGGTCATCGACAAAGGTCAGATGAGCGTCGCCGATCTTGCTCGTATGACCGGCGTTTCTGAAGTGACGATTCGCCAGGATCTGAATACGCTGGAAAAGCAGAGCTATTTACGTCGCACCCACGGGTTTGCCGTGCCGCTCGACAGCGAAGACGTCGAAACGCGCATGCTGACTAACTATGCTGTTAAGCGCGAGCTGGCTGACTTTGCCGCCTCGCTGGTCAGCGCCGGTGAAACGGTGTTTATTGAGAACGGCAGCAGCAACGCCCTCCTCGCCCGCAAGCTTGGCGAGCAGCGGGACATCACCATCATTACGGTCAGCAGCTATATCGCGCATCTGCTGAAATCGGCGCAGTGCGAAGTGATTTTACTCGGAGGCATTTACCAGAAAAAGAGCGAAAGCATGGTGGGGCCGCTGACGCGCCAGTACATTTCCCAGGTCCATTTCAGTAAAGCCTTTATCGGCATTGACGGCTGGCAGCCGGAAACGGGCTTTACCGGGCGCGACATGATGCGTACCGATGTAGTGAACGCGGTGCTGGAAAAAGGCAGCGAGGCGATTGTGCTGACGGACAGCTCAAAATTCGGCGTCGTACACCCCTACACGCTTGGCCCGGTTGACCGCTTTCAGCGGGTGATCACAGATGACGCCATTTCCGCCGAGGCACAGCGCCAGCTTCAAGCGGCGGGGTTAATTATCGATATTGTCCAAACTCCATCCAACGCCTGATCCCTTTGCCCGTGAAAACGGGCTATCTCTCTCTTTTCTGAGACGATTCTGAGTATTTTATTAAGAGTTTTTACCTGGTTTGTTGCGTGCCGCTGCGTAAAATTATTATCAGCGATATAACAGGAAGTAATTATCACTCAGGTGATTGCATTACCCCTGCGCAGCAAGGTTTCACGGAAGATCTTTGAGATTATTTCTAAGACTATACTTAGAGAGCCTCTGGTTCCGTGAATCGATTATTCAGGAGAAAGTATGATGATGTTAACAAGTAAAAAAATGGCCGCGGCAGTACTGGCAGTTACCCTGGCAATGTCTCTGAGTGCTTGTGGTCACTGGGATAAACGTTCTCGTAACACCGCGATTGGCGCGGGTGCGGGTGCGCTTGGTGGTGCTGTATTAACAGACGGCAGCACGCTCGGCACGCTGGGCGGCGCGGCAGTCGGCGGTATTATTGGCCATCAGGTCGGTAAATAATTAGTCGGTACTACGGCAAATAAATATCAAGAAATCTACTTTCTTTCAGGTCTGATTTAAAAAATAGGTAAATAAAAGGCCGCGTTATTCACGCGGCCTTTCTTTTTTTAGCCACCGGCAAGTTTTACTTTCATGCCTTTTGCTTCCAGCAGTGATTTAAGCAGATCGCGTTTATCACCCTGAATCTCAATAACGCCCTCTTTCACCGCCCCGCCACAACCGCATTTTTTCTTCAGCTCGGCCGCCAGTTTGGTGAGCGCCTCGTCATCAAGATCGATGCCGGTGATTAAACAGACGCCTTTGCCTTTACGTCCGCTGGTCTGGCGCTGGATGCGCACAATGCCATCGCCTTTTGGGCGCTCTACGGCTGCTTTCTCTTCATCAATACGCCCGGTTTCGGTGGAGTAGACCAGACGGCTGTTGTTATCGCTCATGCTCTCCCCTTGCCTAACGAGGCGTTGATTGCTTTCAGGGTTTGCGCCGGATCGGCAGATTGCGTAACCGGGCGGCCAATCACCATGTAATCGACGCCTGCCTGCAGCGCCTGCTCGGGCGTCATAATCCGGCGCTGATCGCCTGCGTCGCTACCCTGCGGGCGAATCCCCGGCGTGACCAGTTTAAATGACTGACCAAGCTCGCTTTTGAAACGCACCGCTTCCTGCGCCGAGCAGACGACGCCATCAAGCCCGCACTGCTGAGTGAGACGCGCCAGGCGTTCGGCATGCTCCGCAGGGGTGGCGTTAATGCCGATATCCTGCAAATCGCTCGCTTCCATGCTGGTTAACACGGTAACCGCAATCAGCAGCGGTGCATCTGCGCCAAATGGCAGCAGCGCCTCTTTGGCTGCGGTCATCATGCGCGCGCCGCCCGAGGCGTGGACGTTGACCATCCAGACGCCAAGATCGGCCGCCGCTTTTACCGCATGCGCTGTGGTATTAGGGATGTCGTGAAATTTCAGGTCGAGGAAGATATCGAACCCGCGCTGCTGTAACTCACGCACGAATTGTGGCCCGAAGAGCGTGAACATCTCTTTGCCCACTTTCAGCCGGCAATCGCGCGGATCGATGCGGTCTACAAAAGCCAGGGCGCTGTCGCGGTTGGCGTAATCGAGGGCGACAACGACCGGAGAGTCGGTAACCGCGCGGGAAGTCGATAAAGCAGTGGACGTCATGATCAGACCTTCTGAAATGAGGGCACCCGCTCAGGCGCAAAATGGATAAACGGGCAGCATTCTACCTGCGCCGCGAGCGAAATGACAGTTCCCCTTACCTGCAAAGCGCTGACCGCACAGGAGTTGATGAAACCGTCTAAAAAAAACTCTTAAGTATGTTGTAACTAATAAAGATGTTTTTAAAAAAATTACTGTCCGTCGAGACCGCGAATTGGTTTAACCGTCGACCAGGCGCGGCAGGATGGGCAGTGCCAGTACATGGTATAAGCCGTAAAACCGCATTTATGGCAGCGATAGCGCGGCTTGCTGCGTACCTGCTCGCCGACCATCTCGCGCAGCACCATCAGGCTCTCTTTCGCGCGCCCCTCTTCCGCTTCATTGAGGTGGTAGTCCATCAGTTTATGGAACACACGCATAGTCGGATGACGCTGTAGCTGGCGCGTGACGTATCCCTGCGCGGCATCTGCCCCCTCACGACGCTCAACGATCTCTGCCAGCATCAGTTCGGCGGCGGCACCGGTATTCTCTTCAACGCAACGCTGCAGGAAAGCGGCCCACTCGTCGGTTTTACCCAATTGCAGATAGCAGGTTTGCAGCATCTCCAGCGTTTCGCTGACCAGGTCTTTATCCTGATCGATCACCTTCAGCAGGCTATCTACCGCTTTCGCGTAATCGCCGCTGGCCATAAAGACGCGCCCCATCATAATGGAGACACGCGCGCTGTCGCGATCGGCTGCTGCGCCCTTCTTCAGCAGCGCCATGGCGCGATCCATATCTTCATTACCCATCTGCTGCAGCGCGAGCTCGCAGTAGAAGTGGGCGATTTCACCGCGCTGCTTATCTTTACCAAGCTTCACAAGGCGTTCAGCGACGTCGATCGCTTTCTGCCATTCGCTGGTCGCCTGGTAGATCTGCAGCAGTTGTTGCAGCGCGCTGACGCGAAAATCGGTCTCATCCACCAGTTGGTTAAACATATCTTCGGCGCGATCGTACATCCCGGCCGCCATATAATCGCGGCCAAGCTGCTGCACTGCTAACAGGCGCTGATCGTAAGAGAGGGAGGCGCTCTCCATCAGGGTTTGATGGATGCGGATAGCGCGGTCAACTTCGCCGCGCGAACGGAACAGATTCCCGAGAGTAAGGTGCGCCTCAACCGTGCCGGTATCTTCTTTCAGCATATCGAGAAAGAGGTCTACCGCTTTATCCTGCTGATTGCTCAGTAAAAGGTTAACCCCGGCAACGTATTCACGCGACAGCCGGTTAGCCTCATCCTGTTTAGTTTGTTGAGCATTTCTGCGCCCCATGTACCAGCCATAGGCCGCTGCGACAGGCAACAACAGAAACAGCAACTCCAGCATAGAATATTATTCCTTCACCGCCGGCGTGCCGGACGTAACCGGAACATCCGCGGCGGGAGTAAGCTGCTGTTCGAGGCGTTTGATTTTACGTTCTGCACGGGCGAGAGAAACACGCACGCGTAACCAGAAGAGACCGCAAATCAGCCAGCCGATAGCGAAGCCGGTAGCAAACAGCACGGCCAGCAGCGTAGAGATGCGATATTCACCCTGTGCAAGGAGATAATTAAACGTGACTTGCTGATCGTTTTGCGCACCAAGCGTAATCGACACGACAAAAATCGCTAACACCAGTAGAAAAATGAGTAAATATTTCACATTACATCCCGTTATGTGGTTCGTGCGATGAATTTATGTGCAACTGACTGCCACAAGCCTTATAAACTACCATTTTAGCGCCCGCCGCGAAATGGGGATGCATAATGTTAATTTCTGATTTGCGGCCAAAATGATGGAAATCAAGTCTCGCTGTCACGCTCGACGATCTCCGGCACCTCTTCCGCTGGCGGCGTGAGCGGCCCGCAGATGCGCTGCGCCAGCCATGTCGCCAGCGTAACCAGAATCCAGGAGATAAGCGTCGCGACCGCTAAATCGCGCGGCCAGTGCATGCCGAGCAACAGACGGCTGCCCATCACGCTCGTCGCCCAGGCGAGTAAAATCACGATAGTCCATGTCCTTCTGCGCGGCCACAGCAGCCCGACGCCAAGCAACGCCCAGCTTGCCGCGAACATGGTATGCCCGGACGGAAAGGCAAAGCCGGTCTCTTTTTGCCAGTGATGGCGTAAAAAAGCGGGAATATCATGCTGGCTGGCGAGCTGCTCTTTTACCAGCGCGCCGCGCTCTTTGCGCTTCAGGCTGTAGAAGTGATCGGTTGGGACGGCGTGCTCTTTTTCCAGCCATAAGACGAAGGGACGCGGCTCCTGCACCTGCCCTTTGACGAAGGATTTCACCCCCTGCCCGGCCACAATCGCACAGCCGAGGATGACAAAGAGCATCAATGCGGCTTTCAGGCGAAAACGTAAGCACCACAGGAACCAGGCACAAAGTACAACGTGGGTGATAATGCCCCAGGGCTGCGTCACCGTTTCGGTCATCCAGAAGAGCACACGCAGCCACCAGTGGTTTTGCCCGGGCCCCCAGTGCCAGCCGGAGATCCAGACCGCCAGCGGCATAATTAATAAAATCGCCGCACCGGCGGTTGTTCGCTTAGCAATAGACAGCATCTCATCTCCTTGTGCGTAAGTGACACAATCATAACCGAAAAATGACAGTTTCGCTGAAACGGCGCATTTGTGCGTTTATGCGGTATTCACCGCGCAGATATAGGCGTCGTCAGGCAGCTTGTGGCAAAATGGCGCGACTCAGAAAACTTACAGGTTAACGGTGCGCGCGGCGCCCAAATAATCCGGAGATTCACATGCAACTTAAACGTGTGGCAGAAGCCAAACTGCCAACCCCATGGGGCGACTTCATGATGGTGGGTTTTGAAGAACTGGCAACCGGACAGGATCATGTGGCCCTGGTCTATGGTGATATTTCCGGGCAGTTGCCCGTTCTCGCACGTGTGCACTCCGAGTGTTTGACCGGCGATGCGTTGTTCAGCCTGCGCTGCGACTGCGGCTTCCAGCTTGAAGCGGCGCTCAATCACATTGCTGAAGAGGGTCGCGGTGTCCTGCTCTATCATCGCCAGGAGGGCCGTAACATCGGCTTGCTGAATAAGATCCGCGCCTATGCGTTGCAGGATCAGGGATATGACACCGTCGAAGCCAACCATCAGCTTGGCTTTGCCGCCGACGAACGTGACTTCACCCTCTGCGCTGATATGTTCAAACTGCTGGCGGTGGATGAAGTGCGTCTGCTGACCAATAACCCGAAGAAAGTGGAGATCCTGACCGAAGCCGGGATCAATATCGTCGAGCGCGTGCCGCTAATTGTGGGGCGCAATCCGAAGAACGAGCACTATCTCGATACGAAAGCGGAAAAGATGGGACATCTGCTGAAGTAATAAAAAAGGCCTGCAGAAGCAGGCCTTTTTGTTTAGTTGAGCATATTACGGATCACATAGTGCAGGATGCCGTCGTTACGGTAGTAGGTAAGCTCTGTCGAGGTATCAATACGGCAACGGCACGGAATCACCTCTTGCGTGCCATCGGCGCGCGTTAAGGTCACCGGCAGTTCGCCACCCGGTTTGATATTTTGCAGATCGGCAATATCGAGCCGCTCCTCCCCGGTCAGGCCCAGCGTCTTACGTGTGACGCCCTGCGGGAACTCCAGCGGCAGGATGCCCATGCCAATCAGGTTCGAGCGGTGAATACGTTCGAAGGATTCGGCAATCACCACACGAATGCCAAGCAGACGCGGACCTTTCGCAGCCCAGTCACGGCTTGAGCCGGAGCCATACTCTTTCCCGGCGATCACCGCCAGCGGCGTGCCCTCTTGCTGATAACGCATCGCCGCATCATAGATGGAGATCACTTCGCTGCCCGGCAGATGGCGCGTCATTCCGCCCTCAACGCCCGGGACCATCTCATTGCGAATGCGGATATTGGCAAAGGTGCCGCGCATCATCACTTCATGGTTACCGCGACGTGAACCGTAGGAGTTGAAATCACCCCGCTCCACGCCATGGCTTTGCAGGTAGCGCCCCGCCGGGCTGTCCGCTTTAATACTCCCCGCCGGTGAGATATGGTCGGTAGTCACAGAATCGCCCAGCATCGCGAGGATGCGTGCACCGTGGATATCCTCAACCGGTTTCGGCTCTGCCAGCATCTCGTCAAAGAAGGGTGACAGACGGATATAGGTGGAGTCATCCTGCCAGCTGTAGGTGTCGGAGCGTTCAACCTCGATCGATTTCCACTCGTCGGTGCCTTCAAACACCTCTGCATACTCTTTGCGGAACATATCGGTTGATACCTGCGCAACCGCGTGAGCAATCTCGGCGCTCGATGGCCAGATATCTTTCAGGTAGACCGGATCGCCTTTGCGATCGACCCCAAGCGGATCGGTGGCAAGGTTGATATTCATATTCCCGGCCAGCGCATAGGCGACAACCAGCGGCGGCGAAGCCAGCCAGTTGGTTTTCACCAGCGGGTGAATACGGCCTTCAAAGTTACGGTTACCGGAAAGCACCGCGCCAACGGTCAAGTCGCCTTCGCGAATCGCCTGCTCGATAGGTTCCGGCAGCGGGCCGGAGTTACCGATACAGGTTGTACAGCCGTAACCGACAAGGTTAAAGCCCAATTCATCGAGGTATGGCGTCAAACGCGCCTGCGCGAGATAGTCGGAGACCACTTTCGATCCCGGTGCCAGCGAGGCTTTCACCCACGGCTGGCGTTTCAGCCCGAGTGTGACCGCGTTCTTCGCCAGCAGGCCCGCAGCCATCAATACGCTCGGGTTAGAGGTGTTGGTACAGGAGGTGATCGCTGCAATAACTACCGCACCATCCGGCAGCTCATACTGATGGCCTTTGTGAACATAGCCGACCGGTTTGCGATCTTTCTGCGCGGTGTTGAGTTCCAGCTCGGTGCTGGCAGCAAAGGCTTTCGGCACTTCATTAAGGGTTACACGATCCTGCGGACGCTTCGGTCCGGCGATGCTCGCCTCAACCTCGCCCATATCGAGCGCCAGCGTGCTGGTGAAAACCGGCTCATCGCCCGGATTACGCCACATTCCCTGCGCTTTCGCATAGGCTTCGACCAGTGCGACCTGCTCTTCGCTACGCCCGCTCAACTGCATGTAGCCGAGCGTGACGCTGTCAATCGGGAAGAAGCCGCAGGTTGCGCCATATTCGGGTGCCATATTGGCGATGGTTGCGCGGTCGGCCAGCGGCAGCGAGTCCAGCCCGTCGCCGTAAAATTCGACAAACTTCCCGACCACGCCATGTTTACGCAGCATCTGCGTCACGGTTAGCACGAGATCCGTCGCGGTAATGCCCTCACCCAACTTGCCGGTGAGTTTAAAACCAACCACATCGGGAATCAGCATTGATACAGGTTGACCGAGCATGGCGGCTTCGGCCTCAATCCCGCCGACGCCCCAGCCCAGCACGCCGAGCCCATTGATCATGGTGGTGTGCGAGTCGGTACCTACCAGCGTGTCCGGATAGGCGATCCACTCTTTATCCTGCAACTCGCTCCAGACCGCTTTGCCCAGATACTCCAGGTTGACCTGGTGGCAAATACCGGTGCCCGGTGGCACAACGCTGAAGCGGCTAAAGGCTTGCTGGCCCCAGCGTAAGAAGGCATAACGCTCGTGGTTGCGCTCCATCTCAAGACGGACGTTCTCTTCAAATGCGTCGTCATCACCGAAGTGGTCCACGGTGACGGAGTGGTCAATCACCAGATCGACCGGTGAGAGCGGGTTCACTTTGGCGGTATCGCCGCCGAGGCGTTTAACCGCTTCGCGCATGGCGGCAAGGTCAACAACGGCCGGGACGCCGGTAAAATCCTGCATCAACACCCTGGCCGGACGATAGGCGATCTCCCGGTCGGCATGGGCATTTTTCAACCAGCCGGCCAGCGCCTGGATATCCTCTTCGGTGACGGATTCACCATCCTGCCAGCGCAGCAGGTTCTCAAGTAAGACTTTCAGGGACTTGGGTAAGCGCGAAATATCCCCAAGTTGTTTCGCAGCCAGCGGCAAGCTGTAGTAGTGGTACGTTTTGTTCTCTGCCTGCAACGTGTCCTTACTGGCTTCGCGTAGGGTCGACGACATGTGCTCCTCCTTTATTACAGGGATAGCTTTACCCTGATGCTTATCAGGGTCTGTATTAAAGATAACACAAACATATCGTAACGTTTTGATAACACCCTAAATTGCTACAAAAGGGAAAATCTTACGGGCGGGGATAAGGCGCGGATAATAAAAAACCCCGCCGACGCGAGGTTTTTCAATTCGTTACTGCAGGGCCAGCCAGACCAGCTCACCCCAGATGAGGGTGGAAACCGAGAACGCTGTCAGCCATGACCAATATTTCATACCAAGGTTATTAATCATAAAAATTTACCTCGTGAATCTATTCATCGAAACTGAGTTTTTACTCAATTCATTTATGCTGCGTATTAATTAAAGAGTACAAAAGAGCACGTCAATGAATAGCGGGTTAATTCCCCACATTGATCTTGCTGGTATATTTATTGTTTTTTAATGTCGTCTTCAGCAAAGGCGTCAATAAACGCTTTCTGCTGCGGCGTCAGCTTCCAGGAGGCCGGGAGAACGGTCACCGCTTTGTTTTTTGCTTTTGGTGGCGTGTCACGAAGCTGACACACTCGCTTAACGGGTTCGTATCGACCTGCTATCGCCATTTTACCCCCAAAATTTCCAGACCAGTAACGCAACCACTGCCCAGAACAAGGCAGAGCCAAGAAATACCGCTAGCCAGGCTTTACGCTTCAGCTCAGGGTCCCTTTGCGGCTCTTCACTTCCTGTTGGCATTGCTAACCTCGTACAATCGACATCGCTTATCATTCTGTGCACCAACAATCGGTATTAGTAATCATGGGATGAGACAAATCCTAAAAGAACTTTAGCGGAAAATCCAGTGAATTTACTCACCATTTCCAAAGAAATATTAAATCTTTTGACAACAAAGAAATAATTGAAGTAATGAATTTGCAGAGTTGCTATTTAGTTTCTATGTTTGTCGCAAAATAGAGACGGTGCGGATTTGAAATGTGACGTCAATCACTCTGCGGAGGGATTTTATCAGAGTTGATGATAATTCTAATTTAGGTTTAGGCGGCATTATGGGTATCTTTTCGGGTGATAAGATACCCGTCGGTATTATTTCTGCGGCAGCTTAATATCTTTAAACATCGCTTCGATATCGTCATTCGATCGCAACGCTACGGCGGCATCGACCACATCGCGCGTTAAATGCGGCGCAAAGCGTTGAATAAAATCATACATATAGCTTCGCAGGAAGGTGCTGCGACGGAAGCCTATTTTGGTTGTGCTGTGGCTAAAGACGCCATCGGCATCGAGTTTCACCAGATCCGGGTCCGAGACGGGATCAACCGCCATGCTGGCAATCACCCCAACCCCTAAACCGAGGCGGACATAGGTTTTAATCACGTCGGCATCTGTCGCGGTAAAGACGATACGCGGCGTTAACCCGGCGCGATTAAAGGCGGTATCGAGCTCTGAGCGGCCAGTGAAACCAAATGTATAGGTAACCAGCGGATACTGCGCCAGTTCCTCAATCGACACGGACTGCTTCGCCGCCAGCGGATGGTCCGGCGTGACCACAATCGAGCGGTTCCAGTGGTAGCACGGCAGCATCACCAGGTCGTCATAGAGATGCAGCGCCTCGGTGGCGATGGCAAAGTCAGCATTGCCTTTAGAGACCGCTTCAGCGATCTGCGTCGGCGATCCCTGATGCATATGCAACGAGACGCGCGGATAGCGCTCAATAAAGCCTTTAATCACATTTGGTAGCGCATAGCGCGCCTGGGTATGGGTGGTCGCGACGTAGAGCGAGCCCTTATCCGGCCAGGTGTGTTCCCCTGCCACCGATTTAATGGCCTCCACTTTGGACAACACTTCCCGTGCGATGCGAATAATCTCCTGCCCGGCTGGCGTCACCTGCGTAAGATGCTTTCCGCTACGGGCGAAGATTTGAATACCGAGTTCATCCTCAAGCATCCGCACCTGTTTGCTGATGCCAGGCTGCGAGGTATAGAGGCCTTCGGCCGTAGAGGAGACGTTGAGGTTGTGGTTGACCACCTCAACAATATAGCGAAGCTGCTGTAGTTTCATGACAGACCATCCGAATGAGGCAAGCGGTGAGCGCTTAAGACGATTTGATAATAAAAAAGAGAAAAACTATAACCACTATATCATTTATAGCTTCTGTGTATAGCGAGGAACTAAGAATAATAACAGATAATAAAAAGGGCCGGATTATCCGGCCCTTCTCAGTAGGTGCTTGATAGCGATTACTTTTTCGCTTCAGTCCATTTGTTGTCGATATAGAAAGCGGACCAGCCGGTGGCTTTCCCCTCTTTCTCAGAGGCGACGTACTGCTGCTTGGTTTTACGGCTAAAACGCACGATGGTTTTATTCCCGTTCGGATCTTCCTGCGGCGCATCGGCGAGATAGCGCAGCTTCTCCGGCAGGCGATCGCGGAAGCGATAGAGCTCTTCCACCAGCGGCGCACGGGTCTCGCGCGATTTCGGGAAGGTGTTAGCCGCGAGGAAGACACCTGCCGCACCGTCACGCAGCACGAAATAGGCGTCTGATTTCTCGCACGGCAGCTCAGGCAGCGGCACCGGATCTTCTTTCGGCGGCGCGACTTCACCATTGCGCAGGATCTTACGCGTATTTTTGCAATCGTCGTTGGTACAGGCCATGTATTTACCAAAACGTCCCATCTTCAGGTGCATTTCAGAACCACACTTTTCACACTCAACGATCGGACCATCATAGCCCTTGATGCGGAACTCGCCCTCTTCAATCTCGTAGCCGTCGCAGGTCGGGTTATTACCGCAGACATGCAGCTTGCGCTTCGGATCGATCAGGTAGCTGTCCATCGCCGTGCCGCACTTCTGGCAGCGACGTTTGGCACGCAGCGCGTTGGTTTCGGCGTCGTCGCCTTCCAGCACGTTGAGCACTTCATTTTCCGGGATCAGGTTGATGGTGGTTTTACAGCGCTCTTTCGGCGGCAGTGCATAACCCGAACAGCCCAGGAAGACGCCGGTGCTGGCGGTACGAATACCCATCTTGCGCCCGCAGGTCGGGCAGTCGATGCTGGTCAGCACCATCTGGTTCGGGCGCATGCCGCCCTCTTCCGGATCCTGCTCAGCCTGCTCCAGCTGACGTGAGAAATCGCCAAAGAAGCTGTCCAGCACGCTGCGCCATTCAGCTTCGTGGTTGGCGACGCGGTCGAGGCTATCTTCCATCTGCGCGGTGAAATCGTAGTTCATCAGCTCACGGAAGTTCTCTTCCAGGCGATCGGTGACGATTTCACCCATTTTTTCCGCGTAGAAGCGGCGGTTTTCAACGCGTACATAGCCGCGATCCTGAATGGTCGAGATGATCGACGCATAGGTAGACGGACGGCCGATACCGCGTTTTTCCAGCTCTTTTACCAGTGACGCTTCGCTGAAGCGCGCAGGTGGTTTAGTAAAGTGCTGGGCTGGTGTCAGTTCAATCAGCGTCAGCTCATCACCTTTATTGACCGCTGGCAGGGTGCGATCTTCATCGCCCTTACGCAGCGCAGGCATCACTTTCGTCCAGCCGTCGAAACGCAGGATACGTCCGCGTGCTTTCAGGCGGAAATCGCCCGCGCCGACGGTGAGCGTGGTGGAGTCATATTTCGCCGGTGTCATCTGACAGGCAACGAACTGGCGCCAGATCAGCTGATAGAGCTTCTGCGCGTCCGCTTCCATATCTTTTAACGATTCAGCCAGCACACTCACATCGGAAGGACGAATCGCTTCGTGAGCTTCCTGCGAGTTCTCTTTGCTGGCGTACTGGTTGGCGTTTTCTGGCAGATATTTCTTACCAAAATTATCGCCGATATAGCTGCGCACCATGCTGACCGCGTCCTGGCTCAGGTTGGTGGAGTCGGTACGCATATAGGTGATGTAACCCGCTTCATACAAGCGCTGGGCCATCATCATGGTTTTCTTCACGCCGTAGCCAAGACGCGTACTGGCGGCCTGTTGCAGCGTAGAGGTGATAAACGGCGCGCCAGGCTTGCTGCTGGTCGGCTTATCTTCGCGATCGATAACGGTATAGCGCGCTTTTTCCAGCAGGCTGACCGCCGCCATTGTCTGCTCACGGTTAACCGGACGGAAGGTTTTATCGCCTTCGTGGGTCACCTGCAGCGGCAGAGTATCGCCGCCTGGCGTTGTCGTTGCGGCGTCAATTTCCCAGAACTCTTCCGGGACAAACGCTTTGATCTCGCGTTCGCGCTCTACCACCAGGCGGACAGCGACGGACTGCACACGACCGGCGGACAAACCACGCGCGATCTTTTTCCACAGCAGCGGCGAGACCATATAACCCACCACGCGGTCCATAAAGCGCCGCGCCTGTTGGGCATTAACACGGTCGATATTCAGTTCGCCAGGCGTTTCGAAGGCCTGACGAATCGCATTCTTGGTAATTTCGTTAAACACGACACGGCTGTAGCGTGTCTCATCGCCACCGATCACTTCCCGCAGGTGCCATGCAATGGCTTCCCCTTCGCGGTCAAGGTCGGTTGCGAGATAGATGTGGTCAGCTTTTTCAGCGAGGGATTTCAGCTCGGAAACCACCTTCTCTTTACCGGGCAGCACTTCATAATGCGCGTCCCAGTTGTGCCACGGGTCAATGCCCATGCGGTTTACAAGCGCGCCCCGCTCATCCTTTTTAGGCTTTTTAGCCGGCTTGGTGGCGGTGGAGTCGGCGCTCTTTTTAGGTGCTGAGCCGCTGGTCGGCAAATCACGGATATGCCCTACGCTGGATTTCACCACGTAGTCATTGCCGAGATATTTATTGATCGTTTTGGCTTTTGCCGGGGACTCAACGATAACGAGAGCTTTACCCATATTCACCTTTACCTATTGTATTCTTCCGGAAATGCGTCGCATGTTGCGTCACATCCACTGATAAACAGTCACTATTGCGGCGGAGCCAGGGGATATCAACCCTTTGACGTTGCCGGTCACGCGAATAGAGGCATTCAGGTGACTGAGATTTCAGGCTTTTTCATATCAGCGTGGTATAGCAAGACGATAATCCGGTCGAATGTCAAGCAATTCTGTTGCCAGATTGACGAAAGGGTCACACTGTACCTGATAAAATTTGTTAAGCAACTTTATTAGCATGCAAAAACGCATCGCGCCAGGTTAACGAGACCGTAAGCCCCTCACAAAACAAGGGAAAATTTGCCCCTCATCGCGGCTAGCAGTAAACTCCGACAAAAAATGAGGAGAATGAAAATGAGCGAGACATCTCAGCCTATCGATCGTCAGTCCCTGCTTGAGCTGGCAAATCAGCTAATTCGCGATCATGACGACACGCTGGCGGGCATTGAAGCCACCGGTGTGACGCAGCGCAACGGCGTGCTGGTGTTCAGCGGAGAGTACTACCTGGATGAGCAAGGGTTGCCAACGGGGAAAAGTACGGCGGTATTCAATATGTTCAAATATTTAGCCCATGAACTTTCTGAAAAGTACCACCTGATCGATTAAAGAAGAACGCGAGGCCTGAGCCTCGCGTTTTTGTTTACATCATCGGTTTTTGCCCGCGCTGCCACCAGCGCATCAACAGATGATCTACGCTTTCTGTTGCGCTACCGGTAAAGCGCTCCAGCAACTTTTTGCGCTGCTGGTAACGCACGCCAATCGCTTCATGCTCCTGAATCAGCCCCAGTAACAGCTCGTCGCTGGTGCCTACCTCATCCACCAGCCCTTTCTCCAGCGCCTGGCTACCGTACCAGTGCTCGCCGGTCGCCACCTGCTCGATATCAAGCTGCGGCCGCATCTGGCTGACAAACTCTTTGAAGAGATCGTGCGTCTCATTAAGGTTCTCACGAAACTTCTGCCGTCCCTCTTCCGTGTTCTCACCCAGCAGCGTCAGCGTGCGCTTATACTGCCCGGCGGTATGCAGCTCGATATCGATATCTTTGCTTTTCAGGAAGCGGTTGAAGTTGGGAACCTGCGCCACCACGCCAATGGATCCAATGATGGAGAACGGCGCGGCGACAATTTTATCCGCCACGCAGGCCATCATATACCCGCCGCTGGCGGCGACTTTATCCACGGCAACGGTGAGCGGGATCTGCTTATCACGCAGGCGTTGCAGCTGGGAAGCCGCCAGACCGTATCCGTGAACCACGCCGCCCGGGCTTTCAAGACGCAGCAGCACCTGATCGTTCGGCGTTGCGACGCTCAGCACGGCAGTTACCTCTTCACGCAGGCCGTGCACTTCGCCGGCATCCATGCTGCCTTTAAAGTCGAGCACATAAACGCGCGGTTTAACCGGATCTTTTGACACGCCCGCCTTCGCCTGTGCTTTTGCCGCCTTCGCATCTGCCTTCAGCTTTTTCTTCTGCGCTTTATGCCACTGCTTCTGCTGGTGAGCATCCATCAGGCCAACGGACATCTCCTCCTGCATCTCTTTATAGTGCTCGTTAAAGCGGGTGATCTTCAGCTCGCCGCGCTGACGTTTGCGCTGGCGCAAATTGATGATAAGCGTCATAACGATCGCCACCGCAACCACCACGGTGGCGACTTTGGCTAAAAACAGACCATATTCAGAGAGTAATTCCATGCATACCACCTCGGTGACTTCACTCAATAATCGGCTCAGTGTACATGAGCGCTGCGGGCGCGTCTCGCGCCAGGCGTGCGCCCGCGTCGCCATGTTGCTGAATTTTTTAGCACTCCTTAAGGTAAAGGGTGTGTAACTCTCCCCTTCACCGATTGAAATAGCCGGACGTTTAAGGCATAAAGCCAACACGTGAAGGTGATTACAGGCTGCGGCCTGAGGAGACAGAGTGCACTATCAGCCCAAACGCGACCTGCTAAACGGTCGCATCATTCTTGTCACCGGTGCCAGCGACGGTATTGGAAAAGAGGCGGCATTAACCTACGCCCGCCACGGCGCCAGGCTGATTCTGCTGGGTCGTAATGAAGAGAAACTGCGCCACGTCGCGCAGCAGGTAAAAGACGAAGGCCAGGCCGCACAGTGGTTTATCCTCGATATGGCAACCTGCACCCCCGAAGCGTGCCAACAGCTCGCCAGTGAAATCGCCACCACCACATCCCATCTGGATGGCGTGCTGCATAACGCCGGTCTGCTCGGCGATATCTGCCCAATGAGCGAGCAGGATCCGGCTGTCTGGAACGACGTGATGCAGGTCAACGTAAATGCGACGTTCTACCTTACCCAGGCACTGCTTCCTTTATTACTCAAATCAGATTGCGGCTCGCTGGTCTTTACCTCCTCCAGCGTCGGTCGCCAGGGTCGTGCCAACTGGGGCGCCTATGCGACCTCGAAATTTGCTACCGAAGGGATGATGCAGGTGCTGGCGGAAGAGTACCAGAACCGGCTGCGCGTCAACTGCATCAACCCCGGAGGAACGCGCACCAGTATGCGCGCCAGCGCCTTCCCGACGGAAGATCCCCAGAAGCTTAAAACCCCCGCCGACATTATGCCGCTCTACTTGTGGCTGATGGGCGATGACAGCCGCCGCAAAACCGGCATGACGTTTGATGCGCAACCGGGCCGCAAGCCGGGGATCGCCCAATGAGCGATGAACGTTATCAGCAGCGCCAGCAGAAGGTAAAAGAGCGTGTCGACGCACGGGTTGCCGCCGCCCAGGATGAGCGTGGAATTGTTATTGTCTTCACCGGCAACGGCAAAGGCAAAACCACGGCGGCCTTCGGCACCGCCACGCGCGCCGTCGGGCATGGCAAAAAGGTGGGCGTAATTCAGTTTATCAAGGGCACCTGGCCAAACGGTGAGCGTAACCTGCTCGAACCGCTGGGCGTCGAATTTCAGGTGATGGCCACCGGCTTTACCTGGGACACACAAAACCGCGAAAGCGATACCGCCGCCTGCCTTGAAGCATGGCAGCACGCCGAGCGAATGCTGGCCGACCCGGCGCTGGATATGGTGCTGCTGGATGAGTTGACCTACATGGTGGCGTACGACTATTTGCCGCTGGAAAAGGTGTTAACCGCCCTGCAAAACCGGCCGCCGATGCAGACGGTGATTATTACCGGACGCGGCTGCCATCGCGATATTCTCGAGGCGGCGGATACGGTAAGCGAGTTAAGACCGGTGAAGCATGCGTTTGAGGCGGGAATAAAAGCGCAGATCGGCATCGATTATTAGCGATAAAAAAAGGGGCTTGCGCCCCTTTTTCATTAATCGTTTTTAGTGCGTCCGCCACCCGGGCGGCGATTACCACCGGCAGGCTTACCGCCAGTCGGCTGAGCGTGGCGCTTCACGGCGCGACGGATCTGATTCGCTTTCATGCGACGGCGATCTTTCTCCACCGCGACTTTTGATTGCGTCTCAGCATCCAGACCGACCAGCTCACGCAGGTAGTTAGTCTGCGCCAGATCCAGCTCGGTCCAGCCGCCGCGCGGCAGCCCTTTCGGCAACGGAATATCGCCGTAGCGTACGCGGATAAGACGGCTTACCTGCACACCGACCGCTTCCCACAGGCGACGCACTTCACGGTTTCGCCCTTCGGTCAGCGTAACGTTGTACCACTGGTTAATACCTTCACCGCCGCTGAACTTGATGGTCTTAAACGCTGCCGGACCATCCTCCAGCTGCACACCGCGCGAGAGATCGCGCAGCTTCGCGTCATCCACTTCGCCAAACACGCGCACGGCGTATTCGCGCTCGACTTCGCGGCTCGGGTGCATCAGGCGGTTCGCCAGCTCACCGTCGGTGGTGAAAAGCAGCAGACCGCAGGTGTTGACGTCCAGACGACCGACGGCAATCCAGCGCGCACCGCGCAGTTTCGGCAGACGATCAAACACCGTCGGGCGCCCTTCCGGATCGTTACGGGTGCAGAGTTCGCCTTCCGGTTTGTAATAAGCCAGTACGCGGCAGATCTGTTCGACGGACTCTTTCACCGAAATGAGGTGACCATCGATACGGATTTTCAGCCCCGGCGTGACCTCGACGCGGTCGCCCAGCGTGGCGATTTTGCCATCAACGCTGACGCGGCCTGCCTGGATAATAGTTTCGATTTCACGGCGGGAGCCGTGGCCGGCCCGCGCCAGCACTTTCTGTAGTTTCTCGCTCATCGAGCATCCTTTATGTCGCCTTCACAGGCGTCGAATAGGGTCTTCAGCCCGGCTTAAGCCGCGTCTGAAATGGCCGCGTAGTATAGCGACTTGCGCCGCTATAAGAAAGGCCTAACGTCACCGACGCCTTCACGGACCACCACCGGCGCAGCGTCAGTCAGATCGACCACCGTTGTCGGCTGCTGGCCGAGATAGCCGCCGTGAATTACCAGATCCACCAGTTTCTCCAGCCGATCTTTAATTTCATCGGGATCCGACTCGGTAAACTCGCTACCCGGCAGCATCAGCGATGTCGAGAGCATCGGCTCATTGAGCGTCTCCAGCAGCGCCAGCGCAATCGGGTTCGACGGCACGCGCAGGCCGATGGTTTTACGCTTCTCCTGCAACAGGCGACGCGGCACCTCTTTCGTCCCTTTCAGGATGAAGGTGTAGTTACCCGGCGTGTTGTTTTTGATCAGGCGAAACGCCACGTTATCGACGAACGCGTAGGTGGAGAGTTCGGAGAGATCGCGGCACATCAGCGTAAAGTTGTGGCCGTCCGGCAGGTGACGGATGCGGCAAATACGCTCCATCGCCCCTTTATCTTCAAGCTTGCAGCCCAGCGCGTAGCCGGAATCGGTGGGATAGACGATAACGCCGCCTTTGCGCACGATATCGACGGCCTGGTTGATTAAACGCGGCTGCGGATTATCTGGATGAATATAAAAAAACTGACTCATACAACCCTCTCTGTGTTGTTCTGCGGCTGCTCCCACGCCGACCAGACGCCGTCGACGCCCGCCGGAAGCCAAAGTTTGCGTCCCAGTTCGATCCAGGGACAGGGCTGATGAAAATCAGACCCCTGCGACCCCAACAGACCAAACTGACGGGCATACTCCGCCAGCTGGGTTCGCTCATTGGGAGCCTGCTGACATTGGGCAACTTCCATCGCCTCACCGCCGCATTGAGCAAAATGCGCCAGCAGTCTTTTAAGCCACTTGGCAGAAAGATTATAACGCCCCGGATGGGCCATTACCGCCGTTCCGCCAGAATGATGAATCACATCAATGGCTTGTTCTATTGTACACCACTGAGGCGGAACGTAACCCGTTTTGCCACGGGCGAGATACTTTTTGAAAACATCGGCCATATTGCCCGCTTTGCCCTGCTCAACCAGGAAGCGGGCGAAATGGCCGCGCGTCACATTCGCCCCCTGCGCCAGGCGCATCGCCCCTTCCAGCGCACCGGGAATATGCGCTTTCTCCAGCCGCTCAGCGATAAGCTTTGCGCGCTCGGTGCGGCGCTGTGATTGCTGCTCAAGAAAGTCACGCATTGCCGGGTGGTCAATATCAATATTCAGCCCAACAATGTGGATCTCATGGTTTTCCCAAAGCGTTGAGATCTCTACCCCGCTAATTAAATTGAGATCCAGCCCGGCGCGGGCGATCTCAGCGCGGGCGGCAGGAATGGCGTCCGTGGTGTCATGATCGGTGATCGCCAGAGTACCGATGCGCATTTCAACCGCGCGGTGCACCAGCGCCTCGGGGGAAAGCAGGCCATCGGAGGCGAGCGTGTGGCTGTGAAGATCGTAAATAATGGCGTAATTCGTGTCGCTCAAAGCGGCTCCGCTAATTCATCAAACTGCAATTTGTGACCTATCATAACGGGTAGCACACATTTTCTGAATTCATGGTTGACTTTCTTTTCATGAACCAGTTAACTAGTACGCAAGTTCACTCGACAACGGTATCGCAAAAATGAATGCACATCTCTTTAACAATCGCTGGTGGCGCACTCCCTGTTAAGGGCTTTGTGATCACGTGCGCATTCAGCATACCGATACCAGGCCCGCTTTTTTCAGCGGGCTTTTTTTTGAACAAATTAATGAGAGCGATGCAGATGCAAAAACCAGCACTCGACCTTCTGACCACCCAGGCGCGTTACCATAACAACCCGACGGCGCTGTTCCACCAGCTGTGCGACGCCCGTCCTGCAACACTGCTGCTTGAATCCGCCGATATCGACAGCAAAGACGATCTCAAAAGCCTGCTGCTGGTCGACAGCGCGCTGCGCATTACCGCCTTAGGTGACACTGTCACCTTAACCGCACTGACTGCTAACGGTGCCGCCCTGCTGACACTGCTTGATAATGTGCTGCCTTCAGGCGTCGAAAACCACGTGCTGGAAAACGGTCGCGAACTGCGCTTCCCGGCGGTCAGCCAGTTGCTTGATGAAGATGCCCGTCTCTGCTCGCTCTCGGTGTTTGATGCGTTTCGTCTGCTACAAGGGCTGGTTGAACTGCCGGCTGATGAGCGGGAAGCGATGTTTTTCGGTGGCCTCTTTGCCTATGACCTGGTCGCGGGTTTTGAAGATCTGCCGGAGCTGAAGCACGACCGCAACTGCCCGGACTACTGCTTCTATCTCGCTGAAACCTTACTGGTGATCGACCACCAGAAAAAAGAGACGCGCATTCAGGCGAGCCTCTTCACCCCGTCTGCGAGTGAAAAAGATCGTCTGCTGCAACGCGTCGAGACGCTGCGCCAGCAGCTGGATGCGCCCGTTACGCCGCTGCCGGTAGAAACCGTTGAACATATGCAGTGCGACTGCAACCAGAGCGATGACGCGTACGGTGATGTGGTGCGCAAAATGCAAAAAGCGATTCGCGCCGGTGAAATTTTCCAGGTGGTACCGTCGCGCCGCTTCACCTTGCCCTGCCCGTCGCCGCTCGCCGCGTATG
Source organism: Kosakonia sp. S57 (assembly GCF_016516575.1). NCBI lineage: Bacteria > Pseudomonadati > Pseudomonadota > Gammaproteobacteria > Enterobacterales > Enterobacteriaceae > Kosakonia > Kosakonia sp. S57. The sequence goes on from NZ_JACVUL010000003.1 coordinate 275,936, forward strand.
AAGTGCTGAAAAAGAGCAACCCCAGCCCCTACATGTTCTTTATGCAGGATGCGGATTTCACGCTGTTCGGCGCCTCGCCGGAGAGTTCGCTGAAATATGACGCCAGCAACCGCCAGATTGAGATCTACCCGATTGCCGGGACGCGCCCGCGCGGGCGTCGCGCTGATGGTTCATTGGATCGCGATCTCGACAGCCGCATTGAGCTTGAGATGCGTACCGACCACAAAGAGCTCTCTGAACACTTGATGCTGGTTGACCTGGCGCGTAACGACCTGGCACGTATCTGTACGCCAGGCAGCCGTTACGTGGCGGATCTGACGAAAGTCGACCGTTACTCCTATGTGATGCACCTGGTCTCCCGCGTGGTGGGCGAGCTGCGTCACGATCTTGATGTGCTGCACGCCTATCGCGCCTGCATGAATATGGGCACCCTCAGCGGCGCGCCGAAAGTACGCGCTATGCAGCTGATTGCCGAAGCTGAAGGTACGCGCCGCGGCAGCTACGGCGGCGCGGTGGGTTACTTCACCGCCCACGGCGATCTCGATACCTGCATCGTCATCCGCTCCGCCTGGGTTGAGGATGGTATTGCCACCGTTCAGGCCGGTGCAGGCGTAGTGCTGGATTCCGTTCCGCAGTCTGAAGCCGATGAAACCCGTAACAAAGCCCGCGCGGTTCTGCGCGCTATTGCCACCGCCCACCACGCACAGGAGATTTTCTGATGGCTGACATTCTGCTGCTCGATAATATCGACTCCTTTACTTACAACCTGGCGGATCAGCTGCGCGCAAGCGGACACAACGTGGTGATTTACCGTAACCATGTTCCGGCCCAAACCTTAATTGACCGCCTGGCAACCATGCAAAACCCGGTGCTGATGCTCTCACCTGGCCCGGGTGCCCCTTCTGAAGCGGGCTGCATGCCGGAACTGCTGACGCGTATGCGCGGCAAGCTGCCGATTATCGGCATCTGCCTCGGTCACCAGGCGATTGTCGAAGCTTATGGCGGATATGTCGGCCAGGCCGGTGAGATCCTGCATGGTAAAGCCTCCAGTATTGAACATGACGGCCAGGCGATGTTCGCAGGCCTCAGCAACCCGCTGCCGGTTGCCCGCTACCACTCGCTGGTTGGCAGTAATATTCCCGCCGGGCTCACCATCAATGCCCATTTTAATGGCATGGTAATGGCGGTGCGTCATGACGCCGATCGCGTTTGCGGCTTCCAGTTCCACCCGGAATCGATTCTCACTACCCAGGGCGCGCGCCTGCTGGAGCAGACGCTGGCATGGGCGTTGCAGAAGCTGGAGCAAGCAAACACGCTGCAACCGATCCTTGAAAAGCTCTATCAGGCTGAGACGCTGAGCCAGCAGGAGAGCCACCAGCTCTTCTCCGCAGTAGTACGCGGTGAGCTGAAGCCGGAGCAACTGGCGGCGGCGCTGGTCAGTATGAAGATCCGTGGCGAGCAGCCGCAGGAGATTGCCGGTGCGGCGACTGCTCTGTTGGAAAACGCCGCGCCCTTCCCGCGCCCGGAATATGCCTTTGCCGATATCGTTGGCACCGGCGGCGATGGCAGCAACAGTATCAATATTTCCACTGCCAGCGCCTTTGTCGCTGCCGCCTGCGGCCTGAAGGTGGCCAAGCACGGCAACCGCAGTGTCTCAAGCCGCTCAGGCTCGTCGGATCTTCTGGCGGCGTTTGGCATCAATCTGGATATGAATGCGGATAAATCCCGCACGGCGCTTGATGAGCTCGGCGTCTGCTTCCTCTTCGCGCCGAAGTACCACACCGGGTTTCGCCACGCGATGCCGGTTCGCCAGCAGCTAAAAACCCGCACGCTGTTTAACGTGCTCGGGCCGCTGATTAACCCGGCGCACCCGCCGCTGGCGTTGATTGGCGTCTACAGCGCCGAACTGGTGTTGCCGATTGCCGAAACCCTGCGCGTGCTCGGTTATCAGCGTGCGGCGGTGGTACACAGCGGCGGAATGGATGAGGTGTCGCTGCATGCGCCGACGGTGGTTGCCGAACTGCACGACGAGGAGATCAGGAGCTATCAGCTAACGGCGGCTGACTTTGGCCTGACCGCGTACCATCAGGAGGCGCTGGCGGGCGGCACGCCGGAAGAAAACCGTGACATTCTGACCCGCTTATTACAAGGTAAAGGCGAGCCTGCTCACGAGGCTGCCGTCGCCGCCAACGTCGCCATGTTGATGCGGCTACACGGCAAAGAAGATCTGAAGGCTAACGCGCAGCAGGTACTGGACGTCCTGCACAGCGGCGCCGCTTACGACAAAGTCACCGCACTTGCGGCAAGAGGGTAAACAATGCAGACCGTTTTAGCGAAAATCGTCGCCGACAAAGCTGTATGGGTTGCGGCGCGCAAGGAGCAACAACCGCTGGCCTCTTTTCAGAACGAGGTGCAGCCGAGCACACGCCACTTCTATGAAGCACTGCGTGGAACACATACCGTGTTTATCCTCGAGTGCAAAAAAGCGTCCCCCTCGAAAGGGGTGATCCGCGCGGATTTCGACCCGGCGCGCATTGCGGATATCTATCAGCATCACGCCTCGGCAATCTCGGTGCTGACCGATGAGAAATATTTCCAGGGCAGCTTCGACTTCCTGCGTATCGTCAGCGAAATCGCGCCGCAGCCGGTGCTGTGCAAAGACTTTATTATCGATGCCTATCAGATTTACCTGGCGCGCTACTACCATGCGGACGCCTGCCTGTTAATGCTCTCGGTGCTGGATGATGAGCAGTACCGCACGCTTTCCGCCGTGGCGCACAGCCTCAATATGGGCGTGCTGACAGAAGTGAGTAATGAAGAGGAGCTGGAGCGCGCCATCGCGCTGGGCGCCAAAGTTGTCGGCATTAATAACCGCGACCTGCGCGACCTCTCCATCGATCTCAACCGCACCCGCGAACTGGCCCCGCGTCTTGGCGCTGGCGTAACGGTAATCAGCGAGTCCGGCATCAACACCTATGCGCAGGTGCGTGAACTGAGCCACTTTGCCAACGGTTTCCTGATTGGCTCCGCGCTGATGTCTCACGACGATCTGGATGCGGCGGTAAAACGCGTCCTGCTGGGTGAAAACAAAGTGTGCGGCTTAACCCGCGCCGAAGATGCGCAGGCAGCATATGACGCCGGAGCGCTTTATGGCGGGCTGATTTTTGTTGCCGCCTCGCCGCGCGCGGTCAGCGTTGAGCAGGCAGAAAAAGTGATGCAGGGCGCGCCCCTGAATTATGTTGGCGTGTTCCGTAATGCCCCTGTCGACGACGTTGTGGCGACCGCAGCTAAACTTAAGCTCAGTGCTGTTCAGCTGCACGGCGATGAAGATCAGGCCTACATCTCCGCCCTGCGCGCGCAGCTTGGCGAGCAGACGCAAATCTGGAAAGCCCTGAGCGTTACCACCACACTGCCGCCGCGCAACCTTGAGCACGTCGATAAATATGTGCTGGATAATGGCCAGGGCGGCACGGGCAAAAGTTTTGACTGGTCACTGCTGACCGGCGAAACGCTCGACAATGTGCTGCTGGCGGGCGGCCTGGGCGCGGATAACTGCGTACAGGCGGCGAAAGCTGGCTGTGCCGGATTAGATTTCAATTCTGGCGTAGAGTCGGAGCCGGGTATTAAAGACGCCAGCAAACTGGCCTCGGTATTCCGTACGCTGCGTGCATATTAAGGAAGCAAGATGACGACACTACTGAACCCCTATTTTGGTGAATTTGGCGGCATGTACGTTCCGCAAATTCTGATGCCCGCGCTGCGCCAGCTGGAAGAGGCGTTTGTCAGCGCGCAGAGCGATGCAGCGTTTCAACAGCAGTTTAATGACCTGCTGAAAAACTATGCCGGTCGCCCGACGGCGCTGACCAAATGTCAGAACCTGACCGCCGGCACCCGCACCACGCTTTATCTTAAGCGTGAAGATCTGCTCCACGGCGGCGCGCACAAAACTAACCAGGTGCTCGGCCAGGCGCTGCTCGCCAAACGGATGGGCAAAACCGAGATTATCGCCGAAACCGGCGCGGGCCAGCATGGCGTGGCGTCGGCGCTTGCCAGCGCCCTGCTCGGCCTGAAGTGCCGCATCTATATGGGCGCAAAAGATGTTGAGCGCCAGTCGCCGAACGTCTTCCGTATGCGACTGATGGGCGCGGAAGTAATCCCGGTGCATAGCGGTTCAGCCACCCTGAAGGATGCCTGTAACGAAGCGCTGCGCGACTGGTCCGGCAGCTACGAAACCGCGCACTATATGCTCGGCACCGCAGCCGGCCCGCACCCCTTCCCGACCATTGTGCGCGAGTTCCAGCGCATGATCGGCGAAGAGACCAAAGCGCAGATCCTTGAAAGAGAGGGACGCCTGCCGGATGCGGTGATCGCCTGCGTTGGTGGCGGCTCTAACGCCATCGGGATGTTTGCCGATTTTATCGAAGAGAGCGCCGTCGGCCTGATTGGCGTGGAACCGGCGGGTCACGGCATTGAGTCTGGCGAACATGGCGCACCGCTGAAACATGGCCGCGTCGGCATCTACTTCGGCATGAAATCGCCGATGATGCAGACGGAAGATGGGCAGATTGAGGAGTCCTACTCCATCTCCGCCGGGCTCGATTTCCCGTCAGTGGGGCCACAGCACGCCCATCTCAACAGCACCGGTCGCGCTGAGTATGTCTCGATTACCGATGATGAAGCGCTGGAGGCGTTTAAAACCCTCTGTCGCCATGAAGGCATTATCCCGGCACTGGAGTCCTCCCATGCGCTGGCCCATGCGCTGAAGATGATGCGCGAGAACCCTGAGAAGGAGCAGTTGCTGGTGGTTAACCTCTCCGGGCGCGGCGACAAAGATATCTTCACCGTCCATGACATTCTGAAAGCGCGAGGCGAAATCTGATGGAACGCTATGACAACCTCTTCAAGCAGCTCAACGCGCGCCGGGAAGGTGCCTTTGTCCCGTTTGTCACCCTTGGCGATCCGGAGCCGGGCCTGTCGCTGCAAATTATCGATGCGCTGATCGAAGGCGGCGCGGATGCGCTGGAGCTGGGCATCCCCTTCTCCGATCCGCTGGCCGATGGCCCGACCATTCAGAGCGCCACGCTGCGCGCCTTCGCCGCGGGCGTTACGGTTGGTCACTGTTTTGAAATGCTGGCGGCGATCCGCCAGAAGCATCCGACCATTCCGATCGGCCTGTTGATGTATGCCAACCTGGTCTTTAGCCGCGGCGTTGATGAGTTTTACGCCCAGTGTGCCAGTGTTGGTGTCGATTCGGTGCTGGTCGCCGACGTGCCGATTGAGGAGTCCGCCCCGTTCCGCCAGGCGGCGATGCGCCATAATATCGCGCCTATCTTTATCTGCCCGCCGAATGCCGATGACGATCTGCTGCGCCAGATTGCCTCTTACGGTCGCGGGTACACCTACCTGCTGTCGCGCGCTGGCGTGACCGGTGCGGAGAACCGCGCGGCGCTGCCGCTGCATCATCTGGTAGAGAAACTGACGGAGTACCATGCGGCGCCTGCGCTGCAGGGCTTTGGCATCTCCGCACCGGATCAGGTGGCTTCCGCAATTGAAGCCGGTGCCGCAGGGGCAATTTCCGGATCGGCAATTGTGAAGATTATCGAAAGCAATCTGGATAACCCGACCACGATGCTGGCCGAGCTGAAAGGGTTTGTGCAGCGCCTGAAAGCCGCCACGCTGGCGAGCTAAGGGCGTAAAAAACGGAAACGGGTCTGCAAAGGCCTGTTTCCGTTATTACCATCAGAAGCGGTAACCAGCAGAGAACATAAACACCCACGGATCGAGACGGGTATGCACACTCTGCTGAACGCCGTTGTGTTTGAAGCGCACATCGGTATCGATATCCATCCACCACACCGACATGTTGATCAGCCAGTCGCGGTTAATCAGATAATCCACGCCCGCCTGTCCCGCTACGCCCCACGAATCCTTCAGACTCAAATCAGAGAGCCCTGCGGCTTTGCCGGTGGCGTTAAATTTCTCATCGAAAAAGGTGGTGTAGTTGATACCGGCGCCAAGGTAGGGGCGCACTTTGCTCTGGGCATCAAAGAAGTACCACTGCGCCATCAGCGAAGGCGGCAGATGGCTTACGGTAGCCAGATCGCCGGTCGGCGCGGTGCCAACGTGGTGGCGGAACGGCGTTGCGGCCAGCAGTTCAATACCGACGTTGTCGGTCGCCATCCATGTCATGGTCAGGCCAAGCTGCGTATTGTTATCGACGTTAAAACTGCCCAGCGCGCCCAAAACGTTATCTGAACCTTCCGTTGGACGGACGGTGGCCGAACCGGCCCGGATGAAAAACTCGCCTGCGTCGTGCGCGTATGCTACCCCGGAAAGGGTGCTCAGGATCAGTGCTGCCACGGCTAACTTCTTCATATCCACTCCATGTTTGAGGTTTTATCGCCGCGCACTATACCTGGTATTAGGTAGGATGTGATCCAATGCAGATCACACTTAACCCTGTAATTTAACATTCATTGATCTGGGTTAATTTTTGCGTTTCGTTACACTCCTTAACTTTTGTTGTTGCATCAATTTTTGCCTTATGAAGGCAAAAAAATATTCTTTTCGCCCCCTCTTGTGCGCCCGATTGGGCAGCGATAATTTATCTGCCTGACTTTTCCTGTTGATGCGTCGTTAAGTGCAGGTGCGCTATGAGTGATCTCAACCCGTGCATGTCGTGCGGAGCCTGTTGTGCGTATTTTCGTGTCTCTTTCTACTGGGCTGAAGCTGATGATGCTGGCGGCCCGGTTCCGGTTCAGTTAACTGAACCCCTCACCCCATTTTTGCGCTGTATGAGCGGGACCAACCAAAAACAGAGCCGCTGTACGGCACTGGTCGGCACGCCGGGCGAAAACGCCACTTGCAGTATTTATGCGCAACGCCCCTCGCCGTGCCGTGAATTTCAGATGTCAGGCGAAGCAGGCGAAGTGAATGAAGCCTGCGATCGGGCGCGGGCGCGCTACGGTTTAGCGCCCCTTTACAAAGATATGCTTTTCCATACAAGCCGTGATGCTGCCACTGAGGGGCTATTCGGGGTACAATCGCCCGTCAATTAATATCGCCATACTCAAGGAGAGTGCATGTCTATCACGGCGAAATCCGTTTACCGTGACACGGGGGATTTTCTTCGTTACCAGTTCATTACAATCTTACTGATTGTGCTGTCGTGTACCGTTATCACCGCAGTCATCGGACACGTCCTTTCACCCAGTGAAGAGCAGTTCTCCAGCGTAATGGATGCTGACAACCTGGCGGAAACAAATAACCCATTCGAGCTGGTGCAGAGTATGACGCTGGAACAGCAAAAGATGCTGTTACACACCTCGGCTGCAGCAACGGTTGCCGGATTGACGGGGTATGCACTGCTGATAGGCGCGCTGGTTGTGCTGATGCAGAGGGTGACAGCCCGGCAGCCTGTCAGCGCGTTAAGTGCAATGGGTGCCAGCGTGCCGACGGCACCGAAGCTCTTTTTACTGCTTCTGCTGACCATTTTTATCGTGCAACTCGGCATGCTGTTCCTTTACGTCCCGGGCATATTTCTGGCTATTTTCCTCGCCCTTGCGCCGATTCTGCTGGTGCATGAGAAAATGGGCGTCTTTGCCTCGATGCGTAGCAGTATGCGCTTTAGCCGGGCAAATATGCGTTTCGTCGCTCCGCCGGTAGTAGCCTGGCTGCTGACGAAATTTCTGATGCTGAGATATGGTCACCATCTCATCGCGTTTTCGCCCGAAGGCGGCGCGATAATTGCCAATGCGCTGAGTAATCTCTTCTCGGCAGTGCTACTGATTTATCTTTTCCGCCTCTATATGCTGATGCGCAAATAATTACCCCGGCCACCCGTCCGGGTGGCCCTTTTGATGGAATCGTAGAATGAAGCAGTTTCTTGATTTTCTTCCGCTGGCGCTCTTTTTTGTGGTCTACAAGATGTACGACATTTTCACCGCCACCAAGGTGCTGATTGTCGCCTCGGCCATCGTGCTGATCTACTGCTGGATCCGCTATCGCAAGGTAGAAAAAGTTGCGCTGATTACCTTTGTGCTGGTCGCCGTGTTTGGCGGGCTGACAATTAAATTCCATGACGTGGAATTTATTAAGTGGAAAGTGACGGTGATCTACGGTCTGTTTGCCACAGCGCTGCTCTTCAGCCAGTGGGTGATGAAGAAGACGCTGATCCAGCGCATGCTGGGCAAAGAGTTGACGCTGCCGGACGCCGTCTGGTCGAAGCTCAATATCGCCTGGGCACTCTTCTTTATCGTCTGCGGGCTGGCGAATATCTATATCGCGTTCTGGCTGCCGTTTGACGTGTGGGTCAATTTCAAGGTCTTTGGCCTGACGATCCTCACCCTGCTGTTCACCGTGCTGAGCGGCGTCTATATCTACCGGCACATGCCGGCGCAGGATGAGAAATCCTGATGCTGAAAGCCAGGCGCAATGCCTGGCTTTTTTCTTTCCGAACCTCCCATATTCGTAGTAGCATCCCGCCGGAAATCCCTCATCACAGAAGAGATAATAATGACAACGCCTTCAACTGCGCCTCAGGGCGAACTTGTACTACGCACACTCGCCATGCCCGCCGATACCAATGCTAACGGCGATATTTTTGGCGGCTGGTTGATGTCGCAAATGGATATGGGCGGCGCCATTCAGGCAAAAGAGATCGCCCACGGACGCGTGGTGACCGTGCGGGTAGACGGCATGACCTTCCTGCGCCCGGTCGCGGTTGGCGATGTGGTCTGCTGCTACGCCCGCTGTGTCAAACGTGGCAACACGTCAATTACGATTAACGTCGAAGTGTGGGTGAAAAAAGTGATGTCTGAACCGATTGGTCAGCGCTATAAAGCCACCGAAGCGCTGTTTATCTATGTCGCGGTGGACAATGAAGGCAAACCGCGCCCGCTGCCCGCACAGCCATAAAAAAAGCCTCCGCAAGGAGGCTTTTCTCTTATTCCATCGAGGTGCTGCCGTCGAGGCGGAAGACCACGTTGACGATCAGCCCCGAGCCGGGCTTACCGGCTTCATAGCGCCATTTGCGCATTGCGGCTTTCACTTCGCGCTCAAACATATTCGCCGGCTGCGCCGAGAGGATCTGCACGTTCTCAACCCGGCCATCCGCCGTCACGTCAAATTTCACTCTTACACGCCCTTCAATGCGCAGCGCCTGCGCACGCGGCGGATATTGCGGCTGGTTGCGGCTTAATGCGCGCGGGCCTGCCGGAACAGACGGTGCCGGTTTTGTCGCGGTGGAAGTCGTGGTGCTTGCCGCCGGACGTGACGGAGCGCTGTTCTCAAACGGATTCGCCTGCTGCGGCTCAACCGGCTTGCTTTCACGCTTCGGCTGCTCCACTTTTTTCACCGGCTTCGGTTTAGGCTTCGGCTTGGGTTTAGGTTTTGGCTTCTCAATCACCACCGGTGCCTCTTTGGGCGGCTCGGGGATCGGCTCTGGCTCAACAACCGGTTCGGGTTCCGGCTCGACAACCGGCTGCGGCGGTGCCGGAGCGGGAGCAGGCTCCAGCTCCGCAGGCGAGACCATGGTGACAGAGATGGGCTGCGCGGGCGCGGGCAGTTCAACAACCTGATGTACCGAGGTATAAAGCAGACCCGCCACAACAGCACCGTGAATGGCGACGGAGAGCAGCGTCGGCCAGGGAAAGCGGCGAGGTAAATCCAGGGTCATTGAAGTCATAATCGTGTCAGTTAAAAAACCAGGGCTCGATTTTAAATGCAAATAGCAATCATATTCAACAAGACAGCCTGGTGCAGATCAAATTTATCGCTGCTACGGGTAAAAAAGCCCCGTTAATTGGCAGGGTTGCCTGCCCGTTGCAATCTTTGCATTGCAGTCACTGCACCTTTCACTTACGTTATGCCTTTCTGAAAAGACAGGAGCTTGCTCTGTGCTATACGTTATTTTTGCTGAAGATATTGCCGATTCTCTGGAAAAACGCCTCTCCGTGCGTCCGGCCCACCTCGCACGCCTGCAACTGCTGCGCGATGAAGGCCGTCTGTTAACCGCAGGCCCACTGCCGGCTGTCGACAGTAACGATCCTGGTGTTGCGGGGTTTAGCGGCTCAACGGTGATTGCTGAGTTTGAATCGCTGGAAGCGGCGAAATCCTGGGCGGAAGCCGATCCCTATGTGGCGGCGGGCGTCTATCAGACTGTCACGGTCAAACCCTATAAAAAAGTTTTCTAAGTCAGTACGGGGCAATGCAGGTCATTGCCCCGCATGGCTTCAGCGCTTGCTTAGCGCTAAGCGGGTAGCAAAAAGCAGGAATACAATACCCGTGCAGCGATCCATCCAGCGGATCACTCGCGGCTTACGCAGGAAGGTTGCCAGTGGCCGGGTCGCCGAAATCAGTGCCGTTGACCAGCATGTGCCAATCAGCACATGAATCATTACCAGGCCAAATGTCCAGGCAATAAGCGGTTGCCCGTGAGGGATAAACTGCGGCAGAAACGAGACGTAAAAAATCCCTATTTTCGGATTAAGTACATTGCCGAACATCCCTTTGATAAACCAGTTCTGCGAAGGGTTCTCAACGTTATTGATACCTGTCAATGCCCCGCGCGGACGCAGCAACATATTTAACCCCAACCAGCATAAGTACGCGGCACCGCAATATTTGAGCACGTTGTACGCCAGTTCCGAAACGGCAATTAGCGCCCCAAGTCCGAATGCCACCATTGCGCCCCAGATCAGGCAGCCGGCATTAATGCCCATCTGCGCCTGAAAAGCCTGTTTCCGCCCTTCTACCGTGGCTGTGCGCAAGATCAACGCGGTATCAAGACCCGGCGTGAGCGTTAAGAGCGTCGCGGCAAAGGTAAACGCCATAAGGCTGTCGGTCACTGACATCATCTATCTCCTGAAACTAAGGGGCTAAAAACGACCGCGGGCACCTTTTCGGTGCCCGGGATTCAGATATCGTAGATGGCAAACAGCAGCACATTACGATGGCGATTAACGCCGCATTTCCTGATGCTGTGGATTCGCATATTACGGCGGGACTGCGCTTCCAGCCAGCGCGCTTTCCGGCGGCCAACCTGACGCAGCATACGCCAGCGCCCCACTTCCGTTCGACTACGCTTCATTGTTACAACTCTATACAAAATAGAAGCCGCCATTATAGTCTGTCGCCTCTTTCAGGCCAGCGCTTTTCGGCGTTTTTATTTGCCAGATGAATTCGTATGCGTAAACTCAACCAATACAGATTGTAAAAGGATTTTTGTCGATGTCCGCGTTTTACACCGTGATGAGTTGGCTCATTGTTGTTGGTTACTGGTTGCTTATTGCTGGTGTTACGCTGCGTATTCTGATGAAGCGCCGGGCGGTCACGTCGGCCATGGCGTGGCTGCTTGTCATCTATATCCTGCCGCTGGTGGGCATTATCGCTTACCTTTCGCTTGGAGAACTGCATCTCGGTAAACGGCGCGCGGAGCGTGCGCGCGCCATGTGGCCCTCAACCGCTAAATGGCTCAGCGATCTTAAACACTTCAACCATATCTTCGCCACTGAGAACAGCAGCGTTGCCTCCTCGCTGTTTAAGCTGTGCGAGCGCCGCCAGGGTATCGCCGGGGTCAAAGGTAATCAGTTGCAGCTGCTGACTACCTCGGATGATGTGATGCAGGCGCTGATCCGCGATATCCAGCTCGCCCGCCACAATATCGAGATGGTTTTCTATATCTGGCAGCCCGGCGGTATGGCCGACCAGGTAGCAGAGTCGCTGATGGCGGCAGCGCGCCGCGGCGTGCACTGCCGTCTGCTGCTGGACTCGGCAGGCAGCGTCACCTTCTTCCGCAGCCCGTGGGCGGGAATGATGCGCAATGCGGGCATTGATGTCGTTGAAGCGCTGAAGGTCAATCTGATGCGTGTCTTCCTGCGCCGCATGGACTTGCGCCAGCACCGGAAAATCGTACTGATCGATAACTATATTGCTTATACCGGCAGCATGAATATGGTCGATCCGCGCTACTTTAAACAGGACTCCGGCGTCGGTCAGTGGGTCGACCTGATGGCGCGCATGGAGGGCCCTATCGCCACGGCTATGGGCATCGTCTACTCCTGCGACTGGGAGATTGAGACCGGCAAGCGCATTCTGCCGCCGCCGCCCGATGCCAATATCATGCCATTTGAAGAGGCCAGCGGGCACACTATTCACACCATTGCGTCGGGGCCTGGCTTCCCGGAGGATTTGATCCACCAGGCACTGCTGACGGCGGTGTATGCGTCGCGTGAATACTTGATCATGACCACCCCCTACTTTGTCCCGAGCGACGATCTGCTGCATGCGATTTGTACCGCCGCACAGCGCGGGGTGGATGTGAGTATTATTCTGCCGCGTAAAAATGATTCCGTGCTGGTCGGCTGGGCCAGCCGCGCATTCTTTACCGAGCTGCTGGCCGCCGGGGTGAAAATCTACCAGTTTGAAGGCGGATTGCTGCATACCAAGAGCGTGCTGGTCGACGGCGAGCTGAGCCTGGTTGGCACGGTGAACCTCGATATGCGCAGCCTGTGGCTCAACTTTGAGATCACACTGGTGATTGACGACGCGGGATTTGGCGGCGATCTGGCGGCTGTGCAGGATGATTACATCTCCCGCTCGCGCTTGCTGGATGCGCGCTTGTGGGTAAAACGGCCCTTCTGGCACCGCATTGCTGAACGACTGTTTTACTTCTTTAGTCCGTTGCTGTAAAACGTGCCCAACAGACGTGATGAGGTAACTTATGGAAATGGACCTGAATAACCGCCTGACGGAAGATGAAACGCTTGAGCAAGCGTATGACATCTTCCTGGAACTGGCGGCGGACAACCTGGATCCGGCGGACATCATTCTTTTCAACCTGCAGTTTGAAGAGCGTGGCGGTGCAGAACTGTTCGATCCCGGCGAGGACTGGCAGGAGCATGTGGATTACGATTTAAACCCGGATTTCTTTGCTGAGGTGGTCATTGGCCTGGCGGAGACGGACGGCGGTGAGCTGAATGATGTCTTTGCGCGCGTGCTGCTGTGCCGCGAGAAAGACCATAAGCTGTGCCATATTCTCTGGCGCGAATAAGCTCTGAAAAGAAAAAGGGCTGACAAGTTGTCAGCCCTTTTTTTATGCCTCGCTTAAAGCGGGTCGACCTTCAGGCAGGAGACCGCGTGGCGGAAGCTGCCCTCCAGCACCGGACGGGTTTTCGCACACTCCGGCCCGGCAATCGGGCAACGGGTGCGGAAGACGCAGCCCGATGGCGGGTTGATCGGCGATGGCAGATCCCCCTCCAGCAGCTGAATGGTTTTGTTCTTCTCGACATCCGGATCGGGCACCGGCACCGCTGACATCAGCGCTTTGGTGTAAGGGTGCAGCGGATTCTGGTACACCTCATCATAGGTGCCCAGCTCTACCGCATGGCCCAGGTACATCACCAGCACGCGATCGGAGATGTGCTTCACCACCGCCAGATCGTGGGCAATAAAGATCAGCGACAGCCCCATTTCCCGCTGTAACTGTTGCAGCAGGTTGACCACCTGCGCCTGAATCGACACGTCGAGCGCGGAGACTGGCTCATCGCAGATAATCAGTTTCGGCTCAAGGATCAGCGCGCGTGCGATGCCGATACGCTGGCATTGACCGCCAGAAAACTCATGGGGATAGCGGTTGATCAGGTTAGGCAGCAGGCCGACCTTCATCATCATCGCTTTGACGCGGTCTTTCACTTCCTGACGCGGCATCTTCGGATGGTAGGTGCGCAGCGGCTCGGCGATGATTTCACCGATAGTCATACGCGGGTTCAGCGAGGCCAGCGGATCCTGGAAAATCATCTGGATATCGCTGCGTACGGCGCGCCACTCATCCGGTTTCATGCCCAGCAGATCGCGTCCCAGCCAGGCCACTTTTCCGTCGGTCGCTTTCACCAGGCCAATAATCGCGCGCGCGAAGGTTGATTTGCCGCAGCCGGATTCTCCGACCACGCCAAGGGTTTCGCCCTCATAGAGGCGCAGCGTGACGCCATCGACCGCTTTCAGGGTTTTCGGCGGCTGCCAGAACCACTGTCTGCCATCTTTAATATCGAAATGCACCTTCAGATCGGCGATTTCGAGCAGCACTTTTCTCTCTTCGGTTACGGCGTTCATACTAACTCCTCCACCGGCTTAAAGCAGGCGCGCAGACGGCCCGGCGCGAACTCATCCAGCGGCGGCGCGTTATTACAGATCTCCATCGCGTGCGGACAGCGCGGCTGGAACGGGCAGCCTTTCGGCAGACGCAGCAGGTTTGGCGGGTTGCCCGGAATGGTCAACATCGCTTCGCCATCGGCATCCAGACGCGGCACCGCATGCAGCAGGCCGATAGAGTACGGGTGCGACGGCTGATAGAAGACATCGCGCGCTTTGCCATACTCCATGGTTCGACCGGCATACATCACCAGCACTTTATCGCAGATGCCTGCCACCACGCCGAGGTCATGGGTGATCATGATAATCGCGGTGTTGAATTCGCGCTTCAGCTCATTAAGCAGCGTCATAATCTGCGCCTGCACGGTAACGTCGAGCGCGGTTGTGGGTTCGTCGGCAATCAGCAGCTTTGGCCTGCACATCAGCGCCATGGCGATCATCACGCGCTGGCGCATCCCGCCGGAGAACTCGTGCGGGTACATGCGCATGCGCTTACGCGCTTCCGGCATTTTGACCGCGTCGAGCATTTTTACTGACTCTTCAAACGCTTCGGCTTTGTTCATGCCTTTGTGCAGCATCAACACTTCCATCAACTGTTCGCCGACGCGCATGTAAGGGTTCAGCGAGGTCATCGGGTCCTGGAAAATCATCGAGATCTGCTCGGCGCGCAGCTTGTTCAGCGCATGTTCCGGCAGGTTCAGGATCTCTTTGCCGTTGAACAGCGCCGAGCCACCAATACGCCCGTTGGAAGCCAGCAGCCCCATCAGCGCAAATGCGGTCTGGGATTTACCGGAGCCTGATTCGCCCACGATGCCCAGCGTCTCGCCGGCGCGCAGGGAGAAGTTCAGGTCGTTGACCGCGGTGACATCGCCATCCGGCGTGCCAAAGGTCACACGGAGATCTTTCACATCCAGCAGGAGGTCCGTTTGCTGCCGCGTCGTTGACGCTACTACGGTTTCAGTCATGCTCATAACGGCACTCCTTAACGATCTTTCGGGTCGAGGGCATCACGCAGGCCATCGCCGATAAAGTTGAAACAGAACAGGGTGATCACAAGGAAACCCGCCGGGAAGAGCAGCAACCATGGAGAAACCTCCATTGAGTTTGCGCCATCGCTTAACAGCGCGCCCCAGCTGCTGAGCGGCTCCTGCGTACCGAGGCCGAGGAAGCTCAGGAAGGATTCGAACAGGATCATGCTCGGCACCAGCAGCGAGGCATACACCACCACCACGCCCAGCACGTTCGGCACGATATGGCGCATCACGATATTGGCGGTAGAGACCCCGCCCACCTGCGCCGCTTCGATAAACTCTTTACGCTTCAGGCTCAGGGTCTGGCCGCGCACAATACGCGCCATATCCAGCCAGGAGACCATGCCGATAGCCACAAAGATCAGCAGGATGTTCTGCCCGAAAAAGGTGACCAGCAGGATAACGAAGAACATAAACGGGAAGGAGTTGAGGATCTCCAGCAGACGCATCATCACCGAGTCGGTTTTGCCGCCCAGGTAGCCAGAGAGCGAACCGTAGAGCGTACCGAGAACTACCGCCACCAGCGCCGCGGCGATGCCGACCATCAGCGAGATACGCCCGCCGATAGCCACACGCACCAGCAGATCGCGTCCGGAGGAGTCGGTGCCGAAATAGTGCCCTGACTCCATATCCGGCGCGTTAGACATCATCGCCCAGTCGGTATCAAAGTAGCTGAACTGCGACAGCATCGGCGCCAGCGTCACGAACAGCGCAATCAGCACCAGTACAAACAGGCTGGCGACCGCTGCACGGTTGTGCATAAAGCGACGACGCGCGTCCTGCCAAAGGCTACGCCCTTCGACTTCGAGTTTCTCACTGAAGTTTTCCAGCGCCTCGCTGTTTTTCTTACTTAACATCATGGCGAACTCCAGTCTCAATAACGAATTTTCGGATCGATGATGGCGTAAAGCACATCAACAATCGCGTTGAAGGTGATGGTCAGCGCGCCGACCAGAATGGTCAGGCTCAGCACCAGCGAGTAGTCGCGGTTAAGCGCGCCGTTCACGAACAGCTGGCCGATGCCCGGCAAGCCATAAATCGTTTCGATAACCATGGAGCCAGTAATGATGCCGACAAAAGCCGGGCCCATATAGGAGAGCACGGGCAGCAGCGCCGGTTTCAGCGCGTGACGGAAGATGATCCGGCGCATCGGCAGCCCTTTCGCGCGCGCGGTGCGGATGAAGTTGGAGTGCAGCACTTCAATCATCGAACCACGGGTGATACGCGCGATGCTGGCGATATAGGCGAGCGAGAGCGCGACCATCGGCAGGATCATAAATTTAGGTGCCCCGCCATTCCAGCCGCCGGCCGGTAGCCACTGCAGCACAATGGCAAATATCATCACTAACAGAGGAGCGACAACGAAGCTGGGTATCACTACCCCGGTCATGGCTAATCCCATTACCGTGTAGTCCCATTTGGTGTTCTGGTTTAACGCGGCGATAACGCCTGCCGTCACGCCGAACACAATCGCGAGGATAAACGCCGCGGCGCCCAATTTGGCGGAAACCGGGAAGCTCGCCGCCACCAGGTCATTCACGGTGTAATCTTTGTATTTAAACGACGGACCAAAATCCAGATGCGCCAGCTGTTTCAGGTAGCTGAAATACTGGGTGGTGATGGGATCGTTTAAATGGTATTTCGCCTCGATATTGGCCATTACTTCCGGCGCAAGCGCACGTTCACCGGTAAAAGGACTTCCCGGCGCAAGACGCATCATAAAGAACGAAATCGTAATCAGAATAAAGAGTGTTGGAATCGCTTCAAGAAAGCGACGCAGGATAAATTTCAACATTGCCCGTACCTTCTGGCCTGTGCCTTTTACACATTCTCTTTCAGACGACCCAGGTGCCGTCTGCGACCGATGTGTGTTCTGGTGCGATAAAAATAAGACACCGTGAGGCAGGTTTCCCTGCCCCACTCATTGCCATTAATGCTTGATAATATACAAGTTTTTCACGTAGATATTATCTAACGGGTCTTTACCGGTGTAGCCACCCACCCACGGTTTCACCAGACGGGCGTTCACGTAGTAGTAAACCGGAACGATAGCGGAGTCTTTATCAAGCTGCTGTTCAGCTTTGGAGTAAAGCTCAGCGCGCTGCGCTTCGTCGGTCACTTTCAGCGTGTCGCCGATCAGCTTGTCAAACGCCGGGCTCTTATAGTGCGCGGTGTTGTTCGAGCTGTCTGAAAGCATGGTGTTCAGGAAGGAGGTCGGCTCGTTGTAGTCCGCGCACCAGCCGGCACGTGCAACATCAAAGGTGCCCTGATGACGCGTGTCGAGGAAGGTTTTCCACTCCTGATTCTCCAGCTTGACGTTGGCACCGAGGTTTTTCTTCCAGATCGAGGCAACGGCAATCGCCAGTTTTTTGTGCAGATCGGAGGTGTTATACAGCAGGCTGAAGCTCAGCGGTTTGTCGGCTGTGTAACCCGCTTCGGCGAGCAGTTTCTTCGCTTCGGCGTTACGCTGCTCCTGGGTCATTTTGAACCAGGCCGGTTCGGTCAGTTTTGCACCGTCGGTATACGGCGGGGTGTAGCTGTAAGCAGGCAGGTCGCCCTGGTTTTTCACTTTATTAACGATGATATCGCGGTCCAGCGCCAGTTTGAGGGCGGTACGCACGCGAACGTCAGTGAATGGCGCTTTCTGGTTATTGATCTCGTAGTAATAAGTACAGAGGTACGGATCGACGTGAACTTCTTTCGGGATCTCTTTTTTCAGTTTCTGGAACAGTTCAATCGGCATGTTGTTATAGGTCATGTCGATTTCGCCGCTGCGGTAGCGGTTAACGTCCGTGACTTCTGCAGAGATTGGCAGGTAGGTTACCTGGGTAATAACGGTTTTGTCGTTGTCCCAGTAATTGGTGTTGCGCTCAAGAACGATACGTTCGTTGACCACCCAATCTTTCAGCTTATAAGCGCCGTTGGTGACAATATTTGCAGGCTGGGTCCACTTATCGCCAAATTTTTCAATCGCGGCTTTTGGCACAGCGGAAACGGACGGGTGAACCAGCAGTTTATAGAAATAGGGAACCGGCTCGCTCAGCGTGACTTCGAAAGTATTATCATCGATCGCTTTTACGCCCAGTTCGCTGGTCGGTTTTTTACCGGCGATAACATCATCGATGTTGGCGATGTGACCATATTGCAGATAGCTGGCGTACGGAGAAGCCGTTTTCGGATCTGCCAGACGCTGCCAGCTATAGACGAAGTCATGGGCGGTAACCGGGGTGCCGTCTGACCATTTGGCGTTTTTACGCAGATGGAATGTCCAGACTTTAAAATCTTTGTTTTCCCACTTTTCAGCAACACCGGCAGTCGGGTGGCCTTCAACGTCGGAAATAAGCAGACCTTCAAACAGGTCACGGCTAACGTTTGATTCCGGAACGCCCTCGATTTTATGCGGATCGAGAGATTGCACTTCAGCACCGTTATTGCGCACCAGCGTCTGTTTTTCCGCTAGTTGAACGCCGGCCGGTACGTCGGCCGCGAAGGCGGCGTTACCGGAAATTAGCGCTGCTAAAATACCCGCTGCAACTACGCTTTTCTTTGTGATGATGGACATTGTGTTGTGACTCCAATCATTATAATTACCGACATTTATGCCAGCTGTATCATCCCCTGTTCGGGGGCCTGAATAGCGCAGGAGCTTTTGGCGCTTTCAGACATCTTTTTTTTACTTCTGCTATCACCGACTTTTTTATTACGGATCGCTCGAACGGCAATCTCGCGTCGATTCATTAACGCGCCTCCCCTGTCGAGACGCGTTGTATTCATGCTATTTATTTTCTAATTGAAAACGATTCTCAACAAATCGCTTTGCGCTGTAAATTATGAGGCTGATAAAGACATTCGCCGGAAAATAACAAATGCCCGAGACCGCCGCCAATACATTTTGCAAATTTGTTAACCATTTCTCTTTTACGGCGTAGCGACAGCCGCAGCGAGATGACGACTGCGTCTCCCTGTTGGTTTTTTCTTATGAATTATCAATCAGATAAAGAAGTATCACCGCCTTGTGATACTTGTTGGCTGCCTTCGTAGAGATTTGCACAAAAAATCAACAATTGACTACTTTTTAGCACATTACTCTGCGAGGAGATTGAAAGTACTAATATCATTTCGATAATGACTCGGCAAGCCCAATAGTATGATGTGAGAGAAATAACAGAGTTAATTGCTCAAAATGCAGACATTAATGATTCATGCAACTTATAATTCTATGATAGAAAACAGCTTTTCTGATTATTGTAATTTGTTATGCCTGCCGCCCTTCTGCTGATTCTTCATATCTTTTGCTAATTATGCGAGCAGGCTTACATTCGAAAGCGCGATGTTCTCGCGCCCCGAAAAAATAAAACCTATATAAATGAAAGAATGAATCAATTCAGCAGGACGGGGAAAAGCGACTTCGCGCCGGCAACAATAAACTCAATGCCTAACGCCATCAGCAGCAGCCCCATAATACGCGTAATGACGTTAATGCCGGTTTGCCTGAGCAGGCGAACCAGCCAGGGCGCAATGCGGAACAGTCCCCATGAGCAGAGCGCAAACAGTGCAATCGCCAGTGAGAAGCCAATCAGGTGTGCAAGCGTGTGATAACGCGTCCCCCAAACGATGGTGGAGCTGATTGCGCCCGGCCCTGCCATTAAGGGCAATGCCAGCGGTACTACGCCCACGCTTTCACGGATAGCGGTTTCTGATTTCTCCTGCTTGTTCTGTTTATCCTCCCCCAGCTTGCCGCTGATCATCGACATTGCGATGGTAACCACCAGGATTCCGCCGGCAATGCGGAAAGAGTCAATTGAGATACCAAACAGCTGCAGGATGGTGTCGCCCAGGAAGAGTGACGTCCAGAGAATGATAGCGACTGAAACATTCGCCGTAAGATTGGTTTTATTACGGGCATCGGCCATTTGATAACTGGTCATACTGATAAAAACCGGGATGATGCCAACCGGGTTCACCAGCGCAAAAAGACCGACGAAAAATTTAAAATAGAGAGGAATATCAAACCCAAAGTGATCCACAGCAAGCTCCGCGTTATCGCCAGTACTTTAGAAACAATAGCGTGACAGGAAAATCCATGCAGAAGATACGCGATTTTTTTCTGGAGTCCACCAGTTCATTCGCTAATAACCCTGATAAAACAGGGTGTTATTGAGTTAAGGCAAATGTGAAAAATCCGAGCCTTATTTAGCGGATAAACGTTAACAATTGATACAACTTGCCGATAATGGCCAAGCTGAAAGGTGTCAGCTTAGTGAAAACTTGATATGGATCACGCATTAATTACTCAGAAATGGGTAATCTTGATGCCACGAATAGAGAGCAGAAATGTCAATAATTGCTCCCGGTTCGTTAAGGCTCTTTTAGTAAACCAGCGGTATTTATGCTGTGTAACTTATTGACTTACATAGCTTTACACAACCTGTTTCGGCGCTGTCTATACTGACAGTTTGCGCAGATGGTTTACTAAAAGAGTTTAAACATTATCAGGAGAGCATTATGGCTGTTACTAATGTCGCTGAACTGAACGCACTCGTTGAACGTGTGAAGAAAGCCCAGCGTGAATATGCCAACTTTACTCAAGAGCAAGTAGATAAAATCTTCCGCGCCGCCGCCCTGGCTGCCGCAGATGCTCGAATCCCCCTCGCGAAAATGGCCGTAGCTGAATCCGGCATGGGTATCGTCGAAGATAAAGTGATTAAAAACCACTTTGCTTCCGAGTATATCTACAACGCGTATAAAGATGAGAAAACCTGCGGCGTATTATCGGAAGATGATACCTTCGGCACGATCACTATCGCTGAGCCTATCGGCATTATCTGCGGTATCGTACCGACCACTAACCCCACCTCTACTGCAATCTTTAAATCACTGATTAGCCTGAAAACCCGTAACGCAATCATCTTCTCTCCGCACCCACGTGCAAAAGACGCCACCAACAAAGCAGCGGACATCGTGCTGCAGGCGGCAATCGCGGCAGGTGCGCCGAAAGACCTTATCGGCTGGATTGATCAGCCTTCCGTCGAACTCTCCAATGCGTTAATGCATCACCCGGATATCAACCTGATCCTCGCGACCGGCGGTCCGGGCATGGTGAAAGCCGCCTATAGCTCCGGTAAACCGGCTATCGGCGTGGGTGCGGGTAACACCCCGGTTGTTATCGACGAAACCGCCGATATCAAACGCGCTGTCGCCTCCGTGCTGATGTCAAAAACCTTCGACAACGGCGTTATCTGTGCTTCTGAACAGTCTGTTGTAGTTGTTGACTCCGTGTATGACGCAGTGCGTGAGCGTTTCGCCAGCCACGGCGGCTATATGCTGCAGGGCCAGGAGCTGAAAGCGGTTCAGGATATCATCCTGAAAAACGGCGCGCTCAACGCGGCTATCGTTGGCCAACCGGCGCACAAAATTGCTGAACTGGCGGGCTTTAGCGTACCGGCAAGCACCAAAATCCTCATCGGTGAAGTCACCGTGGTGGATGAGAGCGAGCCGTTTGCACATGAAAAACTCTCTCCTACTCTGGCAATGTATCGCGCGAAAGATTTCGACGATGCGGTGGTGAAAGCGGAGAAACTGGTCGCCATGGGCGGTATCGGGCACACCTCCTGCCTCTACACCGACCAGGACAACCAGCCTGAGCGTGTGGCGCACTTCGGCCAGATGATGAAAACCGCGCGTATCCTTATCAACACCCCTGCTTCTCAGGGTGGTATCGGTGACCTCTACAACTTCAAACTTGCGCCTTCCCTGACTCTGGGTTGTGGTTCATGGGGTGGTAACTCCATCTCAGAAAACGTTGGTCCTAAGCACCTGATCAACAAGAAAACCGTTGCAAAGCGAGCTGAGAACATGTTGTGGCATAAACTTCCGAAATCAATCTACTTCCGCCGTGGCTCTCTGCCAATCGCGCTGGATGAAGTGATTACTGATGGTCACAAACGCGCGATGATCGTGACCGACCGTTTCCTCTTCAACAACGGCTATGCTGACCAGATCACCTCTGTGCTGAAAGCTGCGGGCGTGGAAACCGAAGTGTTCTTCGAGGTGGAAGCGGATCCGACGCTGACCGTGGTGCGTAAAGGCGCTGAGCTGGCGAACTCCTTTAAACCGGACGTGATTATCGCCCTCGGCGGCGGCTCCCCGATGGATGCTGCGAAAATCATGTGGGTGATGTACGAACATCCGGAAACCCACTTCGAAGAGCTGGCGCTGCGCTTTATGGATATCCGTAAACGTATCTACAAGTTCCCGAAAATGGGCGTCAAAGCGAAAATGATCGCCGTGACCACCACCTCCGGTACCGGTTCTGAAGTGACGCCGTTTGCGGTGGTTACCGATGATGCTACCGGCCAGAAATACCCGCTGGCGGATTACGCCCTCACCCCGGATATGGCGGTTGTCGACGCCAACCTGGTGATGGATATGCCGAAATCCCTCTGCGCCTTTGGTGGTCTGGATGCGGTAACCCACGCGCTGGAAGCGTACGTCTCGGTTCTGGCTTCTGAGTTCTCCGACGGTCAGGCGCTGCAGGCAGTTAAACTGCTGAAAGAGAACCTGCCGGCTTCTTATAACGAAGGGTCGAAAAACCCGGTTGCCCGTGAGCGTGTCCACAGTGCCGCAACCATCGCAGGTATCGCGTTCGCTAACGCCTTCCTCGGTGTGTGTCACTCCATGGCGCACAAACTGGGCTCCCAGTTCCATATCCCGCACGGCCTGGCTAACGCCCTGTTGATCAGCAACGTTATCCGCTACAACGCGAATGACAACCCGACCAAACAGACCGCGTTCAGTCAGTATGACCGTCCGCAGGCACGCCGCCGTTACGCAGAGATTGCCGATCACCTGGGTCTCTCTGCACCGGGCGACCGTACCGCTGCGAAAATTGAGAAACTGCTGGCCTGGCTGGAGAGCCTGAAAGCGGAGCTGGGTATTCCGAAGTCGATTCGTGAAGCTGGCGTACAGGAAGCAGACTTCCTGGCCAACGTCGACAAACTCTCTGAAGATGCGTTTGACGACCAGTGCACCGGCGCCAACCCGCGTTACCCGCTCATCGCAGAGCTGAAGCAGATCCTGCTGGATACCTTCTACGGTCGCGAATATAAAGAGGGTGAAGCCGCTCCTGCACCAAAAGTGGAAGCCGCACCGGTTAAAGCTGACAAAAAAGCGAAGAAACCCGCTTAATGGTATAGCGTCATAAAAAACCCGCTTCGGCGGGTTTTTTTATTTTCTGCTTATCAGAAGGTATTTACTCAGTGACTAACAGTGCAATCACTCCCCTCTTACCCGCGCCTGTATTGTTGCAAGCGAGCCCTCTGACAGCGCTTCCTTATAATGTTTACGGCAAACGGAGACGTAGCGCTCATTGCCGCCAATAACCACCTGCTCGCCTTCATTATAAGGACGCCCTTCGTGGTCAAGTCGCAGCACCATGCTTGCCTTGCGTCCGCAAAAACAGACGGTTTTAAGCTCAACTAATTTATCTGACCACGCCAGCAAATACTGGCTCCCGCCGAAGAGTTCGCCGCGGAAATCAGTTCTCAGCCCATAACAGAGCACGGGAATATCAAGCTCATCCACCACTTCTGACAGGGCGTATACCTGCTCTCGCGTCAAGAACTGGCATTCGTCCACCAGCACACAGTGCACGGCTTCTTGCTGGTGTTGAGCTTTAATGTCGTCAAACAGCGAGGTGTGCTGATTAAACAGACGTGCGGGCGAGGATAAACCAATCCGGGAAGTGACTTTCCCTGCACCAAAGCGGTTATCAATTTCTGCGGTATAAACTACCGTTCTCATGCCTCGCTCTTGATAATTGTACGAGGACTGTAGTAATGCCGTCGATTTCCCTGCATTCATTGCTGAATAGTAGAAATAAAGCTGTGCCATTGCGCGCAAAACCCTAATCAAAGTGTGATGATCCTGCGGCGAATTGTATCATGTTTTAACGGCCGGACCTGAGCAACCGTTGGAGCTTAGGTTAATCCTGTAGACAGATTTACGCATAAATGCGCACTTTCCGATCGCAGCAGCTGTAGCTGCAAAAGAAACAGCCATAACAAATTCAGGAAGTTAGCATACTGTTCTTATGCGATGATTCTCATCATATCATTCAGAAATTATTAATATTTTACTAAAGTAACCGCATTTAGCTCGGTAATAAACGCGGTTGTTATTTATCCATTATGGCTATTTCTCCCAAAGGAATAATCAAAAAATATCGCTTCACCTTTTCATATGACCGAACCTGGATTGCACGCTTATACCTGTTTGGCAGTGTGGTTGTTGATTAAAAATTTAAGATAACGGTATTTAGAAAAAACTTAAATAAAGGGCTATTTTGAATTCCTTACATTCGCGGCTATTGCACTGCTGAAATTAACGCTCTATTATTAGCCCAACAAACCACCCCAATATAAGTTTGAGATTACTACAATGAGCGAAGCCCTTAAAATTCTGAACAACATCCGTACTCTGCGCGCACAGGCAAGAGAATGCACGCTGGAAACACTGGAAGAGATGCTGGAAAAATTAGAAGTTGTGGTTAATGAGCGTCGTGAAGAAGAGAACGCTGCCGCAGCTGAAGTTGAAGAGCGTACCCGTAAACTGCAGCAGTATCGTGAAATGTTAATTGCTGATGGTATTGACCCGAATGAATTGCTGAACAGCATGGCTGCGGCTAAAACCGGTACCAAAGCAAAACGCGCTGCGCGTCCGGCTAAATATAGCTACGTAGATGAAAATGGCGAAACGAAAACCTGGACCGGCCAGGGTCGTACTCCAGCAGTAATCAAAAAAGCTATCGATGAACAAGGTAAAAAGCTGGAAGATTTCCTGCTCGCGTAAGTGAGTAAAATCTTATCTGCTTTTAATATCCCGCCGCTGGCGGGATTTTTTTATCCGTTCTACACAATTTCTTCACAAATAGCCCGGACAATGACGTCGTTTGTTTTCGTCATGGGCAGCGCTCAAAAACCCGCCCCCTTTATTACCAGCATTATACGCTTTTTCTTATGCCCCCTTTTCACAGCGGGCCGCTGATAAACACGCAATAAAAAAGGTCGACGATAATCAGTGCTGAGCACGATTAACGTCGACCTTATTTACGGTCTGCGCTGGGGGTTATGCTTTAGCAGCGCCTACCGTTTCGTTCAGCCAGGCTTTAAACTCTTCACCCAGTGATTTATGGCGAATGCCATATTCTACAAAGGCGCGCATATAGCCGAGTTTATTACCACAGTCATGGCTTTTACCTTTCATGTGATAGGCTTCAACGGTCTCTTTTTCGATCAGCATATCGATAGCATCGGTAAGCTGGATCTCATCACCGGCTCCCGGAGGCGTTTTCGCCAGCAGCGGCCAAATCTCAGCGCTCAGGACATAGCGGCCAACAACGGCGAGGTTTGACGGTGCGACGTTCGCTTTCGGTTTCTCAACCACGCCAACCATCGGTACGCTGTCGCCCGGGTTCAGCGTGGCGCCTTTGCAGTCCACTACGCCGTAAGCGGTAACGTCATCTACCGGCTCAACCATGATCTGGCTGGCACCGGATTCGTCGAAGCGTTTGATCATCTCAGCGAGGTTATCCTGCGACAGATCGGACTCGAACTCATCAAGGATAACGTCTGGCAGGATTACGGCGACCGGCTCGTTGCCGACAACCGGATGCGCGCACATAACGGCATGACCCAGACCCTTCGCCAGACCCTGACGCACCTGCATGATGGTGACGTGCGGCGGGCAAATAGATTGCACTTCTTCGAGAAGCTGACGTTTAACGCGCTTCTCCAGCATGGCTTCAAGCTCAAAGCTGGTATCGAAGTGGTTTTCAATAGAGTTTTTAGATGAATGTGTTACCAGAACGATTTCAGTAATACCCGCGGCAATGCACTCATTGACCACATACTGAATTAATGGCTTATCAACCAGCGGCAACATTTCTTTCGGAATTGCCTTCGTAGCTGGTAGCATCCTCGTTCCCAACCCCGCGACCGGGATTACTGCTTTAGTCACTTTCGAATTTATTGCAGCCATTGAAATCTCCTGGACTGTCCATGATTTGAACAGGTTCATGAATTAACTCGCGTCTGAGTATATCAGTACCAACCCAATGACCAGGTCTGAAAAGGACGCGCTAACAACTAATTAGGATTAATACGAAGAAACTGCGGCGATATTAGCACCCGTTTTTATAAGACGGGTAAATCTATCTGAGCTTCGCCACGCGATCGCTCATTCCGCGTTCAACATTAAGCGTAACCGCCCGCCTGCACCCCAGACCTGGCATTGCCACGCTTCGCTGCGCTGGCTTACCTGGTTGAGATAGGTATTCCCAAGCGTACCGAGAGGAACACCACTGCTGATTTGAATTTGATGCTCCCCGGTATTTAACGTCGCGTTTAAACCGGCCGAGACTAATAACAAATTCTTAAGCTCACTGTGGTAATACCCCACCAGTAACGGGAACTGCCCCGGCAAATTTGCCTGGTGCAACAGTTGGTTTACCTGCTTAAGTAAAGCACCCATTTCAGGTAAGCGCTGGCGCTGATGTGACAATTGTTCCTGAAGTAAGCCATTAAATAATGCGCGCAGCAGCAGCGCGGCCAGCACGCCATTATTGCCGGCGCGGGTAACATCAAGACAATAGAAGGCGAGATCGTGTCCGGAAAGCGGTGCAATATCCAGCACCAGCCCGGGGCTTTCTGCCGAAACAAGCTGGCGATAATTTACGCGGCAGCCGGAAATGACCTGCTGAACAGGCGGCTGAAGCTCTTTTAATAAATTGGCTGCGGCCTGCGGGTTATCCACCAGCGCATCCCAATCCTGGAATAAACGTTCCTCCTCCTCTACCCGGGAATTAAACATATTTGGGTAGATGCAGGCGAAGATAGTTTCCCGCAGACGATTGAAATCTTTAACGGGCTTCAGCACGACATCCTGCACGCCAAGACGCAGCGCTTTTGCAATGTCGGCCATATTTTCGGTAGCGGAAATCACCAGCACCGGCGTCTGCATGCCCTGGTTGCGCAGCGCTTCAACCAGCGCGAGACCATTCATACGCGGCATGGCCAGGTCGCAAATAATTAAATCGGGTTGATTGCCAGCCATCTGCTCCAGCGCATCTACCCCGTCTCCGGCCAGCAACGTCGTTGCGCCAAGAGATTGCAACCATGAATCCAGCAGCGATCGGAAAACGAGTTCGTCTTCCACTATCAATATCTGTTTCCCGACCAACGGCTGCGTCATCTCATCTCCCCTGCCTGACAGTAGATCAATAGTGGCATGCTTCGCCGACACTCGCCTGTCAGAATTTGCTGAAGTCTTATAAAAATTATGTTCACGCTAAAGTCCGCACCAGCGGAAGTAACTCGTCCATGCTCTTTTCTACCGCTAACTGCCCGGCGGCAATCGCCGCATCAGCACGATGAAAATCGAGAGTGGATATTTGCGGACAAATGGGTTGCAACAAAATATCCGGCGGATCGCCCGCCATACGGTTGCGCTTGAGGCGGTTTTCCAGCACCTGGATCGAGGTAGTCATGATCTCCATTGCGGTCGGCGTCACCGGGCGCTTCGGCGTGGTGCGGCTTAGCCGCTCGCGCAGGCGCTGATGCCAGCGCAGGGCTTCGCCGCTGCCTTTTTCCATCTCGCTATCGGCGGGCGTTACGGAGAGCAGATCCTGCTGCATTAAATGGGCGTCGTGCTGCAGGTCGACGGCAATAACGATGTCAGCACCCAGCGCACGGGTTAATGAGACCGGCACCGGGTTAACCACCGCGCCATCGACCAGCCAGTAGCCATTATGCGCAACGGGCGACATCAAACCGGGAATACTGCACGAGGCGCGCACAGCGCGGTGCAAATCGCCCTCGGTAAACCATAACTCACGCCCGGTGCTGAGATTGGTTGCGACCGCGCCAAAACGCTTTTCGCAGTGGCTAAAGTCGTCGAAAGGAAGGAGCTGACGGTATTGATTGAACACGCGTTCACCGCGCAGCAAACCGCCGCGGCGCCAGGAGAGATCCATAAGCCGCAGTACGTCCCAGTAGCGGAAAGAGCGCACCCAATTCTCCAGCAGAGACAACCGTCCACAGGAGTATGCCGCGCCAACTAATGACCCGATTGAGCATCCCGCCACGACATCAATAGTAATGCCGGCGCGCGCTAACGCATTAATGACGCCGATATGCGACCAACCTCTGGCTGCGCCAGAACCCAGCGCCAGACCGATTTTTACCGTTCTCATTCCGCGTGCTTCACTTCCCCCGGCTTACTGTAGCCACAACGCGGCGGCTCAGTTAACATATTGCCACCCTGGCGCGTGCTGCGCCGTTATTATTGTTTCAGGAATGCTGTTTTGTCTCAAACATGTCCTTGCGGTAGCGCTCAGGAGTATAGCGTATGTTGCCAGCCTTATCTGTCTGGTCATCACACGGCGCCGGATCCCTCTCGCCTGATGCGTTCTCGCTATACCGCTTTTGTCCTACATCAGACGGATTATCTGGTGAAAACCTGGCATCCCTCCTGCGCGGCACACACCTTTCGGGAACAGATTGAGGCTGGTTTCGCCGCCACAACCTGGCTCGGACTGACGCTATTTGAGCACGCTTACGGTCACGATGACAATGAAGGTTATGTCAGTTTTGTTGCTCGCTTTCGCGAGAATGACAAAAATGGCGCAATTATTGAACGTTCCCGTTTTTTAAAGGAAAACGGCGAATGGTACTACATTGACGGTACGCGCCCACAGTTTGGTCGTAACGATCCCTGTCCCTGCGGGTCAGGTAAAAAATTTAAAAAGTGCTGCGGGCAATAAGCCCGGCATCACCCTTAACAAACACACTCAACAGGATTTACCCGGCAATGCACTCTTTACAACGTAAAATTCTGCGCACCATCTGCCCCGATCAGAAGGGCCTTATCGCTCGCATTACTAACATTTGTTATAAGCACGAGCTGAACATTGTTCAGAATAATGAATTTGTCGACCACCGTACCGGCCGCTTCTTTATGCGTACCGAGCTTGAGGGCATTTTTAACGATGCCACGCTGCTGGCCGATCTCGACAGCGCGCTGCCGGAAGGCTCTGTTCGCGAGCTGAACGCGGCGGGTCGTCGTCGGGTGGTGATTCTGGTGACCAAAGAGGCGCACTGCCTGGGCGATCTGCTGATGAAAGCCAACTATGGCGGCCTGGATGTGGAGATTGCAGCGGTCATTGGCAACCATGAAACGCTGCGCCCGCTGGTTGAACGCTTCGACATTCCTTTCGAGCTGGTCAGCCACGAAGGTTTAACGCGCGAAGCGCATGACAACCTGATGGTGAAAGCGATTGAAGCCCATCAGCCTGATTACGTGGTGCTGGCGAAGTATATGCGCGTCCTGACGCCGGACTTTGTCTCGCGTTTCCCGAATAAGATCATCAATATTCATCACTCCTTCCTGCCGGCGTTTATCGGCGCACGCCCTTATCACCAGGCTTACGAGCGCGGCGTGAAAATTATTGGTGCTACGGCGCACTACGTGAATGACAACCTGGATGAAGGCCCGATCATCATGCAGGACGTGATTCATGTCGATCACACCTATACTGCTGAAGATATGATGCGCGCCGGTCGCGATGTCGAGAAGAACGTGCTCAGCCGCGCGCTCTATCAGGTGCTGGCCCAGCGCGTCTTTGTTTACGGCAACCGGACGATCATTCTTTAAGCACTTACTCTTGAGGTTGCCTGGCTTTACAGCGTTACGGGTAAAAAGCAGGCAACCGATTCATTTTTCACGATTGAATGCTTTACAGAGACGCGTCATTTGGTATGATGCGCCGCGCTTCCCGAGAAGGAAGCAGCCAGTAACATGTAGTGACCCCGTGGTGGGGTTCCCGAGCGATCATAAGGGAGCTGACTGCAAATCTGCCGTCATCGACTTCGAAGGTTCGACTCGAGCACCAGCGAGAGAACGTTGCCAACGGCAACGGCCCGAAGGGTGAGGAGCGCAGCTCCGAATAATCCTTCCTTCGCAACATCACAATAATGTAGTGACCCCGTGGTGGGGTTCCCGAGCGGCCAAAGGGAGCAGACTGTAAATCTGC